>NZ_JAFEUF010000017.1:23096-32667 GCF_016901035.1 Streptomyces durocortorensis | reverse complement strand
AAATTTTTTTTGGGGCGGCCTGGTTTTTTTTTTTATACCCCCCCCCCCGGCCGGGGGGGGCGGGGGCGGACGCGGTGCGCATGAGGATGACGGGCAATCAGGGCTTGCCGTCGAAACCGCACTTGACGATCGCGTTGATGCAGTCGCGGACGCGCTGCGCCATCTCCTCCTCCGGCCATACGTTGAAGAAGTCGCCGTGCATGGTGTAGCCGGGCCCGGACGCGAGCCGGAAGCGGGCCGGGTCGCCGTTCACCGGGTAGCGCAGCACCTGCCGGAGCTTGGGCACCGGCACCGGATGGGTGGACGGGCAGCCGCCGTTCACCGGGTAGGCCATGTGGCTCTTGTGGTCGGGGGAGTCGAGGTCCGTACCGTTCCAGCACTGCGGGAAGTCCAGGTAGGACTCCATCATCGTGCCGGGCGGACAGTTCACGAAGTCCTGCGAGGGGTTGACCTCACCGGCGTGCAGGCACGACCAGCGGGCGATCGTGTTGTCCTGCGGGCCGGTCGCCTTCGCGTTGCCCGCCACGATGCGCAGGCCCCGGGGGAAGGGCTTGATCTGCCGGATGACGTCGTCGCTGACCCCCTCGCCGAGGTAGTAGAAGGTGGTTCCGGTGGGCTCCACCTCCTGGTCGCCGTCGTAGAGGGTGGGCACCCAGTACGACGACAGGTCGATGTCGGGGGAGCACGACGTACGCCCCCGCTCCAGGGAGGCCAGGTCGGAGCCGGCGTGCGTGGTGTCGTTGCCGAAGAAGCTGTGCATGTGGGAGGCGCCCGGCAGCCCGGGGAAGACGATCGGGTCGTCGGGGAGCCGGTGGGTGTACGGGCACTCGGCGAGGAACTCGGCCACCCGCACCACATCCGCGGCGGCCTTCGGCGCGGCTTCGGCGGCGGCCCGCTCGGCTGCCGCGTTGCCCACGTTGGCCTGGAGGAAGGACAGCGCGAGGGCCGCCGCGGCGAGCCCGGCGATTCTGTACCGCCAGGGCGGCAGGGAGCGTTGGCGGCGGTGGTCGGGGTTGCGTCGATGACGGAAGAGCACGGCACTCCTGTTCGGGACGTGGGGGATTCCGGACCAAGCGAGAGAGCGCTCTCTCAATGGAACGTAGAAGTGCCTCCTGTTCATGTCAAGGGATCGCGCAGGCCCCTTAAATCAGTACGATGGGGTGCGAGTTGTGGGCGAGGGTCGAGGAGAGCGCTCTCCTCGATGCGGGTCGGAAAGGCGATCGGGGTCGTTGTCAGTGGTGGGCGGAAGAATGGTGACCATGACGAACTCAGCTGCTGTGCTCGCCGATCCCACCGCCTATGCCGCCGCCGTGGAACAGGCCTCCGTCGCCGCCGCCGCGTACTACGCCACGGGCGAGAGCGCGCTGGACGACGATGCCTACGACCGGCTGGCGCGCGGGATAGCGGCGTACGAGGCGGAGCATCCGGGGGAGGTGCTCGCCGCCTCGCCGACCGGCAAGGTCGCGGGCGGGGCCGTCGTCGGCGATGTGCCGCACACGGTGCCCATGCTGTCGCTGGACAACGTGTTCTCGGCCGAGCAGTTCGCCACCTGGGCCGCCTCGTTGGAGCGGCGCGTCGGCAGACCGGTGACCGCGTGGAGCGTCGAGCCGAAGCTCGACGGCCTGGCGGTCGCCGCGCGTTACCGGGACGGCCGGTTCGAGCGCCTCATCACCCGGGGCGACGGCACGGCGGGCGAGGACGTCTCGCACGCGGCCGGTGCCGTCGTCGGGCTGCCGGAGCGGCTGGCCGAGCCGGTCACCATAGAGGTGCGCGGCGAGATCCTGATGACGAACGAGCAGTTCGACCAGGGCAACGCGATCCGTACGGAACACGGCGGCGCCCCCTTCGCCAACCCGCGCAACGGGGCGGCAGGCACCCTGCGGGCCAAGGACCGCGCCTACCGGGTGGAGACGACCTTCTTCGCCTACGGCGCGCTGCCGCTGCCCGACTCCGGGGAGCTGGGCGAGACCCTCGCCGAACTGCCCCACAGCGAGGTCCTCGCCTACGTCGCCGGCCTCGGCGTGCACACGGCCGCGGGCACCGACGTGGCGCCGGTCCTGGCCGCGACGGTGGAGGAGGTCCAGGCCCGGGTGGACGCCATAGGCTCCCTGCGCGCCTCGTTGCCGTTCGGTATCGACGGGATCGTGATCAAGGCCGACCTGGCGGCCGACCAGCGCGAGGCGGGCTCCGGCACCCGCGCGCCCCGCTGGGCCATCGCCTACAAGCTGCCCGCCGTCGAGAAGATCACCCGCCTGCTGGCCGTCGAGTGGAACGTCGGGCGCACGGGCATCATCGCGCCCCGCGCCGTCCTGGAGCCCGTGGTGATCGACGGCTCCACCGTCGGTTACGCCACCCTGCACAACCCGGCCGACATCACCCGCCGCGACCTGCGGCTGGGGGACCAGGTCATGGTCTACAAGGCCGGCGACATCATCCCGCGCATCGAGGCCCCCGTCGTCCACCTGCGCACCGGCGACGAGACGCCCATCGACTTCCCCGAGAGCTGCCCGCAGTGCGGCTCCGACATCGACACGAGCGAACAGCGCTGGCGCTGCACCCGGGGCCGCAACTGCCGTCTGGTCGCCTCCGTCTCGTATGCGGCGGGCCGCGATCAGCTCGACATCGAGGGCCTCGGCGCCACCCGGGTCGTCCAGCTCGTCGACGCGGGCCTCGTCGCGGACTTCGCCGATCTCTTCACCCTGGAGCGCGAGCAGTTGCTCGCCCTCGACCGGATGGGCGAGACCTCCACGGACAATCTCCTGGCGGCCATCGAGACCGCCCGCACCCGGCCGCTCTCCCGGGTCTTCTGCGCCCTGGGCGTACGAGGCACGGGGCGGTCCATGTCACGCCGTATCGCGCGGTATTTCGCCACGATGGACCGGATCGTCGCCGCCGACGTGGAGACGCTCCAGCGGGTGGACGGCATCGGCAAGGAGAAGGCGGCCGCGGTGGTGGCCGAGCTGGTGGAGCTGGCGCCGCTGATCGGCAAGCTCGTCGCGGCCGGGGTCTCGATGACCGAGCCGGGGGCCACCCCGCCCCCGGAGCCCGGGACGGAGGCGGCGGCCGACGCGGACCCGGAGGTCGGCGGGGAGGCCGGTGCGGGTGCCGGCGGTGACGGTGGCGCCGGCTCGACGCTGCCGCTCGCGGGCATGACCGTGGTGGTCACCGGCGCGATGTCCGGAGCGTTGGAGAAGCTGTCGCGCAACCAGATGAACGAGCTGATCGAGCGGGCGGGAGGCAAGTCGTCCTCCAGCGTCTCGAAGCGCACGAGTCTGCTGGTCGCCGGGGACAAGGCCGGATCCAAGCGCGCCAAGGCGGAGGGCCTGGGAGTCAGGATCACGGTGCCGGAGGAGTTCGCGGAGCTGGTGGGCGCGTTCCTGGCGACGGGGGAGGAAGACTGAGCCGGTGACCGCCGTCCACGGCGTGTCGGCGCACCTGTGAATCAGCGAGGAAGTGGCGTTCCACCACCCCGTATTGCATAGTGAGGGATCGGTCGCGCCTCGCTATCAGCGGGCCGACGGGGTGCGTGGACGGCCGCGACGGGCGGCCGGGGGTGAGGGACGATGCGTTCTGTGCACGACGGACAGCGACCGGGTCGCGCCGTCCCTCCGTCGTCAGGACCCGCTCCGGCCTCTGTTCCTTCGACCGCTCCCGTACCGGCTGTTCGCTTCTCGATCGCTTCCGCGTCCGGTGAGTGGCGGGGGCCGCTCCGTCCGGGCGCGGGCACATGGGGGAAGGGCCCCGGACCGCTTCGTGACGGGAGCGGTGCCGGGGCGTTCGGGGCGGGCCGTACGTACGAGGGCCTCCGAACACACCACCGGCACCAGCGCCTTCGCACCCCGGTCGCCTCGGGCGGCGCCCCGGCCGCCCGGGGGTTGGCCCTGGACCTCGGCAGCTCCCGTACCCGGGCCTGGGTGCCCGGCCGGGGCCTGGTTCTCGACCCGTTCCCCGGCTCCGGCCCCCACGGGGGCGCCGAACGGCCGGTCCGGCGCGGGCGCATCGTCGACCCCGAGTCCTGCGGTCGGCTGCTCGGCCGGATCGCCGACGCGGCCCTGGGCCCGGACCGCAGCGACAGCGTGATCGTCCTCAGCCACCCGGTGCTCGCCGGCGCCGAACACCGCACCGCCGCGCGTGCCCTGCTCGCCGGGCTCGGGACCACGCGCGTCCTGGTCCTCAGCAGCGCCCGGGCCGCCGCCGCGTACGCCGGGCCCAGGGAGACCGGCCCCCTTCTCGTCGTCGACATGGGGGCCGAGCTGACCGAGGTCACGCTCCTCGTGGGCGGCCTGGTCGCCGACGCCCGGCAGGCCGAGAGCGGGCTCGACGACCTCGACGGCCTCGATCCGGCGGCCCTGCCCACCGCCCTCGTCCGTACCGTGCTCGACATGATCACGTCCATGTGGCGGCACGACCGGCACGGCGCGATCCGCGGAGCCCTGCGCAAGGGCCCCGTCCTCGCGGGCGGTGGCGCGCTGCGGGCCGACGTCACCGATCGCATCGCCCGCTGCCTCGGCACCCGGGTGCGCCTGGCCGACGACCCGTCGACCACGGTCGTCCGGGGCGCCGGACAGATCCTCAGCTCCGTGCTCCGCCATCGGACGGCGCCGCCCGAGCGTTCCGGCCGACCGAGGTGACGCCGTACCGGGGACGGCCCCCGGCGAACGCGGTGAATGCGTCGAACGCGTCCCGGGTGCGGTGTGTGCTGACCACACTGCTTCTGACCGTCCTCACCCTCGTCGGCGGTGCCGCCACGGCGAACGGCGCGACACCCGCCCCGGCTTCCCGAAGCCTCGCGCCGGCCGTCACCGCGGCCTCGGCACCGGCCCTGCCGACGACCCACCGCTCCGGGCCCGTCGCCAGGCCTGACATCCGGCATCGCACCGGCCATGGCACCGGGCACCTCGCCGGGTCCGACCGAGGGAGGCCGCACCACGCGAACGGCGTCGTGGCCGGGCCGGGCACGGGCGCGGTGGCGCAGGCCGCGCACGAGCAGCCCAGGGCGGCGGCCGATCCGGCGCAGGCTCCCCGGGCGGGCAGCGGACGGGCGTACCTGCTCCTGCACGCGCCCCCGCCGCCGCACGACGCGCTGACGCCCGCTCCGCCGGGGTCGGCCGAACCGCACGGCGGCGCCCAGCGGTCCGCCGCCGACTCCTTCGACGCGCCCGGCAGCCGCCGGGGGGCCCCCCCCCCCCGGGGGGGGCCCCCGGGGCCCCCCCCCCCCCCGCCCCCCCCCCCGCCCCCCCCCCCCTGTGGCGCTCCGCCGGGGCGGCCCCCCCGACGGTAGGGGGCCCGCCCCCCGGGGGGGGGCCGCGCCGCGCACGCGCCCAGCGCCACGGCCCCGCGCCCCCCCCGCGGCCGCCCCCGCGCCCCGGCGTACGGGGGCCTCCGGGCAGGACGACCACCGGTCCCACGACCGGTCATCCGTCCTGTTCTGCCGATCCGGCGTCGCGTCCTCACTGAGGTGAGGGCGCCAGGCGCCCCACCGGAGGATTTCCATGACTCGCGCCAACGCGGTGCGAGCGGTTCTGGCTGTCGCCGTTCTGCTCGTCTCCGTCTACATCAGCCTGACCATGTCGCCCAGACTCGGACTCGATCTCCAGGGCGGCACCCGTATCGTGCTCCAGGCCCGGGACACCGCCACCGTCCAGGCGGACCGGGAGACCACCGACCGCACCCTGGAGGTGCTGCGCCAGCGCATCGACTCGCTGGGCGTCTCCGAGCCGACCCTGACGCGTTCCGGCGAGGACCGGATCATCGTCGAACTGCCCGACGTCCAGGACCCGCGCCAGGCCGCCGAGGTGATCGGCCGCACGGCCCAGCTCACCTTCCACGCGGTCGAGGGCCCGGGAGCAGGGGAGCCGGGAGCCGAGGAGCCGGACGAGAAGACCCCGGGCTCCGAGCCCACCGGGGGCTCCGACCAGGCCCCCGCCGGCCCGGACTCCACGGCCGACCCCGACCGCACGGCCGATCCCGGCTCCAGCGCCGACCCCGACAAACTGACGCTCGCCGACGAGCAGGGCCGTCTTCTCGCCCTCGGCGAACCCCGGCTCTCCGGCGCGGGCGTCGAGGACGCCACCGCCGGGTTCGACGCACAGGGCGGGGCGGGCTGGAGCGTGTCGCTCGAATTCCGCAAGGACGCGGGCCAGGACTGGAAGCAACTGACCGGTGAGGCCGCCTGCCATCCCGCCGGGGACGACCGGCGGAGGGTCGCCATCGTCCTCGACGAGAAGGTCATCTCCTCGCCGCAGGTCGATCCGTCCGTCGGCTGCCGGGTCGGACTGCCCTCGGGAGCCACCCAGATCACCGGCTCGTTCAGCGCGGACGAGGCGCGTGACCTGGCGCTGCTCATCAAGGGCGGGGCCCTGCCCGTCCCCGTCGAGATCGTCGAGCAGCGGACGGTCGGCCCGACCCTCGGCGCGGCGGCCATCGACGCGAGCGCGCAGGCCGCCCTCGTCGGAGCCGCCGCCACCGCGCTCTTCATCACCGTCGTCTACCGCCTCTTCGGCGCGCTGGCCGCCGTGGCGCTGGGGGCGTACGGCGTGATCTCGTACGCCGCGCTCCTCGCCCTCGGCGTCACGCTGACCCTCCCCGGGCTCGCCGGGTTCGTCCTCGCGATCGGGATGGCGGTCGACGCGAACGTCCTGGTCTTCGAACGGGCCAGAGAGGAGTGCGCCGACAGGCCGAAACGCTCTCTGCGCTCCGCCCTGACCACCGGGTTCCAGAAGGCGTGGAGCGCGGTCGCCGACTCCAACGCGACCACGCTGATCGCTGCCGGCCTGCTCTTCTTCCTGGGCTCGGGCCCGGTCAAGGGCTTCGGGGTCACCCTCGCCATCGGGGTCGTCGCCTCGATGTTCTCCGCACTGGTCATCGCCCGCGCGCTCACCGAGATCGCCGCGAACTCCCGCTTCGTCAGCGACTACCGGAACGTCAACGGCATCGGGCGGCCCGGCGCCGTACGGACCTGGCTGGTCCGCAAGGACCCGAAGCTCTTCCGGAAACCGGTCCGGTGGCTCGTCGTCTCGGCGGCCCTGGTCGCCGTCGCGGTGGCCGGGATCGTGGTGCGCGGGGTCGATCTGGGCGTCGAGTTCACCGGGGGCCGACTGGTCGAATACTCCACCAGCCGGCCGGTCGACGTCGAGACGGCTCGGGACAGCATCGCCGCCGCCGGGTTCGGGGACGCCGAGGTCACCACGGCGGGCGACGGCGACCTGTCCGTACGCACGGGGAAGCTCGACAACGACGGTGAACACGCCCTGCGCACCGCCCTCGCGGAGGAGGGTGGCGAGACGACGAAGGTACGGGACGAACTGATCGGCCCGAGCCTCGGCGACGAACTGCGGCGCAACGCGCTGATCGCCCTGGGCGTCGCGGTGGCTGTCCAACTGGCCTATCTGGCGGCCCGGTTCCGCTGGACGTTCGCGGTGGCGTCCGTCGTGGCGATGGTGCACGACGTGATCCTGGTGGTGGGGGCGTTCGCCTGGCTGGGGCGGCCCGTGGACGGCATCTTCCTGGCCGCTCTGCTGACCGTGATCGGCTACTCGGTGAACGACTCGGTGGTGGTCTTCGACCGGGTACGGGAGCTGTGGGGTGCGAACCGGCGGACACCGCTGGACAGCATCGCCCGCAAGGCCGTCCTCCAGACCGTGCCGCGCACGGTGAACACCGGGATGGGCGCCCTGTTCATCCTGGCCGCCCTCGCGGTGCTGGGCGGCGACTCGCTGGCCGACTTCGCGCTCGCCCTGCTCATCGGCATCGTCATCGGCACCTGGTCCTCGGTGTTCACCGCCGTCCCAGGGGCCCTCGCCCTGGAACGGACCGCGAAGGCCCCGCCGCCCACACCGGGGAAGGGCAAGGGCACATCGCGCGGGAAGACCCGCGCGGCACGGCGCGACCCGCTCGACAACGGGGCGCGCGTCTGAGGGGAGCGGGGAGCGGGCGGGGACAGGGGCCGGGTCAGGACGGGACGTGGACGTGCAGATAGGCGGCGGTCTCCCGGTCGGCGGGGAGGAACGTCTCGATGGCCAGCTCGGCCACCGTCACGTCCATCGGCGTGTTGAACGTCGCGATCGACGACACGAACGACAGGACCCGGCCCCCGTGTTCGAGCAGCATCGGCAGCGCGAACGCGGCGACCCGGCTCCGCTCCCGCTCCCGCCCTGCCCCGTCCGCTCCGTCCGCCCCGTCGGCGACCGGGACCGCACCGCCGGCCCGCTCGGCATCGGCCCGGGCGGGGGCCGGGTAGGCGGCCACCTCGTCGTGCAGCGCACGCAGCTCCGGCGAGCGTACGAGGGCGATCTGACGGTCCATCTGCGCCAGCAGATCCGCCCGCCACTCCGGAAGGTTCACGATGCGCGGGGCGAGCCCCTCCGGGTGCAGGGTGAGCCGCATGGCGTTCAGCGGCGGGGTCAGCAGCTTCTCCGGTACGCCTTCAAGCAGCAGCGCGACCCCGCGGTTGGCCGCCACCACCCCGTAGGTGCCGTCCACGACGAGGGCCGGGTACGGCTCGTACGCCGCGAGCAGCCGGTCGAGGCTCTCGCGCAGGGAGGCCATCGCCGGGTCGTCGAGCGGCGTCTGCGGGTAGCGGGGTGCGTAACCGGCGATCACGAGGAGGGCGTTGCGTTCCCGGACCGGGATGTCCAGCTGTTCGGCCAGCCGCAGGACCATGTCCTCGCTGGGCCGGGAGCGGCCCGTCTCGATGAACGAGATGTGGCGGGCCGAGGAGTCCGCGCGCAGGGCCAGCTCCAACTGGCTGATCCGCCGCTGCTCCCGCCAGTCCCGCAGCAGCGGCCCCACTCCCGTGTCGGGCAAGACAGTCGTCATGCCAAGACCGTAACGTCACGAGGGGCCGGGCGGGGTCGCGCCGGTACGGACCGCCCGGGCCCACTGTGACGCACACATGCTGATCCACGAACCACCACCGAGAGCCACGGGAGCCGTTCCATGAGCGCCGAACCGCTGTCGCCGTCCGAGACCGACCGCCGACTGGAGAGCCTGCCCGGCTGGGCGCGGGAAGGCGACCGGATCACCCGGACCTTCCGGCTGCCCTCCCACTTCGCCGCCGCCGCGCTGACCGTCCACATTGCGCAGATCCAGGACGAGTTGAACCACCACTCCGATCTCACGCTCGGCTACAACACGGTGGCCCTCTCCGTCCACACGCACGACGCGGGCGGTGCGATCACCGAGAAGGACCTCACGCTCGCCACCCGGGTGGCCGCCGCCGCCCCGGCCCACGGGGCGGAATAGCCGCCGAAGCCGATCGGTCCGCCCGAGCGCGCCCGGCTGCCGGAGCCGCCGGAGTCGAATGGTCCGCCGGAGCGCGCCGGCCGCCCGGAGCCGCCGGGGCTCGCCCGGTCGCCGGCTCAGACCACCGTGCCGAACCTCGGGTGCGCGCCGAGCCACTGCGCGTAGCTCGGGCTGCGCGACACCGCCTCCGCGTACGCCGCGCGGGTCGCGCCGGCCACCAGCCCCGGGGCCCCCGCGGGGGGGGGGGGGGGGGGGGGGGCGCCCCCCCCCGGGGCCCCCCCCCGCGGGGGCCCCCCCCGGGGGGGGGGGGCCCGCCCCCGGGGGGGGG
>NZ_JAFEUF010000017.1:0-23086 GCF_016901035.1 Streptomyces durocortorensis | reverse complement strand
ACCCCCCCGGGCCCACCCGGGGGGGCGCGCGGAGCCAGGGGGGTTTGGGGGGGCGGCGCCACCCCGCCCCCGCGGCGGGGGGGGGGGCGGCGCCGCCCCCCCCCCCCGCCCCCGCGGGGGGGGGGGGGGAGTGCGGATGCCAGCCCACCAGGTGACGCCAGCTGAGCGGCGCACCGGCCAGGGGTCTGGTCACCAGGCCGGGCGTCGGCGGGAAGGTCGCCCGGCACAGCCCTATCGCCCGCCCCACCTGCACCAGGTGGACGACGGACGAGGTATCCGTCTCGAACACCGACACCGGGGTGAAGCCCGACCGCGCGCAGGCCGCCGTGAAGCAGTCGGCGAAGCAGCCGTCGCCCGGCACGTCCGCCCAGCACTCGTCCGCGAGCGCGGCCAGATCCAGTTCCGCTTCGCCGGCCAGGGCATGGTCCTCCGGCAGCATCACGAAGACCGGATCCACCCCGACGACCTCCCAGACCAGCCGGTCGGCCAGCGGCGGTGCACTCTCGCCGCACGTCCCTATCAGCGCGAAGTCCAGCCGCCCGTCGATCACCAGCGAGGCGATCTCGTCCACCGACCACGAGGTGTACGTCGACACCGCCGCCTCCGGGTGCCCGGCGGCCATCCGGTCCACCAGACCGCCCAGCAGCGGACCGTGGGTGCCGCCCAGCCGGAACCGGTCCAGCGCCCCCGTGGCGTTGGCGAACCGCACCGCCTCCGCCTGGAGTTCACTGACCGCGGGCAGCACCACCCGGGCCCGCTCCAGCACCAGTTCGCCGAGCGGGGTGGCACGGGCCCCGGTGTGGTCGCGGTCGAAGAGCGCGCCGCCCAGGGCCTTCTCGATCCGCCGCAACTGAGCGCTGAGAGCGGGCTGGGCAAGGCCCAACGTGGCGGCGGCCTTGGTGAGGCTACCCGTGTCGGCTATGGCACGGACCGTTCGCAGATGGCGCAACTCCAGCTCCATAAGGGCAAGTTATGGCCCCCGGAGCACCCCGGCAATACGCGTGCTCCGCCTACCGTTCGGTCGGTGTACACGGCCTGTACGCCGCCGGGCCTGACCGGCCCGGCGCGACGTTCCGGTTCAGCGGTGCCAGGCACCGTCCCCTGCGGCCTCGCGGGCGAAGTCGGAGAAGTCCTTCGGCTCCCGCCCCAGCACCCGCTTCACCTCGTCCGTCGTCGCCGCGTTGTGGCTGTCCAGCAGGGTGGCGAACAGCTCGGCCAGGAATCCGGCCTCCGCCTAGGCCACCCCGAACTCCTCGAGCAGCGAAGCGTATTGGGGCCCGGTCACCGGCACGTACCGCACCGGCCGGCCCGCCGCCCGGCCCAGTGCGTCGGCCGCCTCGGCGAAGGTCAGGCTCCGGGGGCCGTCAGCTCGTACACCGCCCCCGCGTGTCCTTCCCGGTCAGCGCGGCCACCACCACGTCGGCCAGGTCGTCGAGGTCCAGGAACGGTTCCGCCGTCGTGCCCGCCGCGAACACCACCTCGCCGCCGAGCACCCCGTCCAGGGCCGCCGCCCAGCCCGTGTCGTCCTGCCAGTCGAACGGCACCTCACCCGTGCGCGAACCCGAGCGGATCGGTACCCCGAGGTCCGCCAGCCGCTCGGCCACCCGACGGCCGGTCTTCCCCGTGCCGCTCGTCACCAGAACCGTTTCCGTCATCCGCCCCACGCCCCGCCCGTCGTATGCGGTCTCGCCGTTGCCGCCGTTACTGCCGTTGCCGGCCTTGCCGTCGTCGCCGTCGCTCTGTCGTGTGTACGTGTTCTCCGTCATGGCTCCAGACTCCCGGGCCCGCGCCCGCCCGGACGTGCTCCAATGGATCAGGCACCTACTCCTGCGTCCACGCGCCTGGGCATCCAGACGTCCAGACGCCCAGGCGTCGTTAGGCTGGCGGTCACGGACGCTCTCGCCGGACTCCTGGACGGACCACGGGCCCGGGGCGCGTTCCTGCTCCGGATGGTGATGGAGCCGCCCTGGGCGGTACCGATCGAGGACCGGGCGCCGATCTGCCTCATGTCGGTCCGGCGCGGCACGGTCTGCGTCGTTCCGTCCGGCGAGGTGAACCGGTACGGCTCGGCCCCGGGGGCATCGCGGTGGTACGCCGGGGGCCGTCTCGATTTGCCGGATCGGCAACGAACCTTGCCACCCGAATCCCTTCCGGGGAGGCTGGCCCCATGAGCAACCACGCCGGTCACGGCCACCACGACACGCACCCCGCGGACATCGACTGGGACGTTCTCGGACCCCTGCTGGAGCAGGAGGCCGAACTCAACGGCACACAGTACGAGGAGGCGGCCCGCTGGATCGCCGCACTGCCCACCGCGCCGAAGGTGCGCCGGATCCTGGACATCGGCAGCGGCCCCGGCGTCGTCTCGTGCCTGCTGGCCCAGGTCTTCCCGGAGGCCGAAGTAGTGGCCGTGGACGCCACGCCCGCTCTCCTGGAACGTGCGAAGAACCGGGCGCGGCGCCTCGGCGTCATCGACCGCTTCCAGACCCTGGAGGCCGAACTTCCCGCCGACTTCGACCGGTTGGGCGAAGCCGATCTGATCTGGGCGGGCAACTCCCTGCACCACCTGGGTGATCAGCGCGCCGCGCTGGCGCGCTTCGCCGGGCTCCTGCGGGCCGGCGGGACGGTCGCGCTCGTCGAGGGCGGCCTGCCCACCCGGCGGCTGCCCCGCGACATCGGCATCGGACAGCCCGGTCTGGAGGCCCGCATGGGCGCGGCCGCCGCCACCCGCTTCGAGCACATGCGGTCCGAACTCCCGGGCGCAAAGCGGGAGATCGAGGACTGGAGCGCGCTCTTCAGCGCGGTCGGCCTCGCCCCGCAGGGCACCCGCAGCTTCCTGCTCGACCTGCCGGCCCCGCTCTCCCGCCCGGTCCGCGACCACGTCATCGCGAGCGTCACCCGCGAGCGCGAGGTGCTCGGCGAGCTGCTGACGGCCGAGGACAGCGCCGTACTGGAACGGCTGCTGGACCCCGAGGATCCCGAAGGCCTCCACCACCGCGCGGACGTCCACCTGCTGGCCGCCCGCACGGTGCACTTGGGCCGACGCCGCTGAGCGGGAAACCTCGCCCGAACGCCTCTGCCGGACCTACGTCACCGGCTCCAACTCCCACCACTGGAAGGGGGAGTCGGTGTCCTCCCACTGCTGGACCGTGCCCCCGGCCTCGGTGGAACGGTCCGCGACCTCCATCACCAGACCGCTGATGAAACTCACCAGCGTCACCGTCCCGGGAGCCTCTGCGTGCTGCTCGATCAGCCACTCCTGGGCGCCGAAGTTGTTGGCCTTCCACTGCTGGATCCGGGTGCCGTTCGACGTGTCGGCGTTCGCCACGTCCAGCCGCTTCCCACTGTGCTCGTTGACCAGGTGGAAGAGGGCCGCGCCCTCGTGCACCGGGGCCAGCCGCCACACCTGCGCGGCCGTCCCGTCGTCCGCGCCCTGCTGGACCCGGGCCCCGCTGCCCTTGGCCGCGCCGTACACCTCCAGCACCAGCTTGCTGCCGACGTTGCGCAGACGGTACGGGCCCGCCTCGACGACGGGCGCGAGTTCGCCGCTCATGTTCCCAGTCTCCCCGGTTGACGTGTCTGCTGCCGCCGGACCGCCCACGTGGCCGACGACGGCGCCCCCACCGTGATCACGGTGGGGCCGCCAAGCTGCCGGACGCGCTCAGGCGCCGGCGTTGAACTCCGCCGGGTCGGGGCCGAGCCGCTTGCCCTCGTCCAGGGCCGTGAAGGCGGCGAGGTCGTCGGCGTCCAGCTCGAAGCCGAACACGTCGAGGTTCTCCTTGATCCGCGACGGGGTCACGGACTTCGGGATCACGATGTTGCCGGTCTGCAGGTGCCAGCGCAGCACCGCCTGGGCCGGGGTGCGGCCGTGCTTCCGGGCGATGGCGACGACCGTCGGCACCTCCAGCAGGCCCTTGCCCTGACCCAGCGGCGACCACGCCTCGGTGGCGATGCCGTGATCGGCGTGGAAGGCACGGGACTCGGCCTGCTGGAGCTGCGGGTGCAGCTCGATCTGGTTGACGGCGGGGACCACGGAGGTCTCGGCGAGCAGCCGCTTCAGGTGCTCGGGGTGGAAGTTCGACACGCCGATGGCCTTCGCGCGGCCGTCGGCGAGGATCTTCTCGAACGCCTTGTACGTGTCGGTGTACGCGTCCTTCGCCGGGACCGGCCAGTGGATCAGGTAGAGGTCGACGTAGTCCAGGCCGAGCCTGTCCAGCGAGGCGTCGAAGGCGCGCAGCGTGCTGTCGTGGCCCTGCTCGCTGTTCCACAGCTTCGTGGTCACGAAGAGCTCGTCGCGGGCGACGCCGGAGGCGGCGATGGCCTTGCCGGTGCCCGTCTCGTTCTCGTAGACCGCGGCGGTGTCGATGCTCCGGTACCCGGTCTCGATGGCCGTGGCGACCGCCTTCTCCGCCTCGTCGTCCGGCACCTGCCAGACACCGAAACCGAGCTGCGGCATGTCGAGGCCGTTGTTGAGGGTGATGGAGGGGACCTGGCTCACGAGCGGTCGATCCTAACGTCGTCGGTTGGTGACTCCCCACGACAACGACCGGGCGGGCCGAGGCATTCCCGCAGGCGGGGGTCAGTGGTACAGGGCGTCGACCTCGACCGCGTACGCCGTCTCGATCGCCTTCCGCTTCAGCTTCAACGACGGGGTCAGCAGCCCCAGCTCCTCGGTGAACGGATGGGCCAGGATCCGGAACGTACGGATGGACTCGGCCTGGGACACCGCCGTGTTGGCGGCCACCACCGCCCGGCGGACCTCCATCTCCAGGTCCGGATCGCGCACCAGGTCGGCCGGGCCGAGCGGAGTGCGGCCCTGCATCGACAGCCAGTGGTCCACGGACTCCTGGTCGACGGTGACGAGCGCCGCGATGTACGGGCGGTCGTTGCCGACGACGATGCACTGCGCCACCAGCGGATGCGCCCGTACGCGTTCCTCCAGGCCGGCCGGGGAGACGCTCTTGCCGCCGGACGTCACCAGGATCTCCTTCTTCCGCCCGGTGATCGTCAGATAGCCGTCCTCGTCCAGCGCGCCGAGGTCCCCGGTCGCCAGCCAGCCGTCCTGCAGCACCGCCCGGGTGGCCTCGGGATTCCCCAGATAGCCGGAGAACACGTTCGGCCCGTGCACCCACACCTCGCCGTCGTCCGCGATGTGCACCGACGCCCCGGGAATCGGCTGCCCGACCGTCCCGTACCGGGTGCGCTCGGGCGGATTCGCCGTCGCCGCGGCGGTCGACTCGGTCAGCCCGTACCCCTCGAAGACGCTCACCCCGGCGCCCGCGAAGAACAGCCCGAGCCGGCGGTCCATGCCGGAGCCGCCCGACATCGCGTGCCGCACCCGGCCGCCCATCGCGTCGCGGACCTTCTTGTAGACGACCTTGTCGAAGAACTGGTGCTGCATCCGCAGCGCGGCCGAAGGGCCCGGACCGTCCCCGAACGCCTTCAGCTCCAGGGCCTCGGCGTACTTCACCGCGATGTCGACGGCCTTGTCGAACGGCCCGGACCGGCCCTCCGCCTCCGCCCTGCGCCGGGCCCCGTTGAACACCTTCTCGAAGATGTACGGCACCGCCAGGATGAACGTCGGCCGGAACGTCACCAGGTCCGGCATCAGCGCGTTCGCGGACAGCTCCGGCTGATGGCCGAGCTTGACCCGGCCACGGATCGCGGCGATCTCGACCATCCGCCCGAAGACATGGGCCAGCGGCAGGAAGAGGAGGGTGGCCGCCTCGTCGCCCGGCTTGGAGTGGAACACCGGCTCCCAGCGCGCGACCATCGTGTCGCTCTCGAACATGAAGCTCGCGTGGGTGATCACACACCCCTTGGGCCGGCCCGTCGTTCCCGAGGTGTAGATGACGGTCGCCACGGAGTCGGGCGTCACCGCGCGCCGGTGCCGCTGCACCACCGCGTCGTCGATGCCCGCGCCCGCTGCGACCAGCTCGTCCACCGCTCCGGCGTCCAGCTGCCACAGCCGCTTCAGATGCGGCAGCCGGTCGATCACCGAACCGACGGTCATCGCGTGGTCCTCGTGCTCGACCATCACCGCCACCACCTCGGCGTCGTGCAGCATCCACAGGACCTGCTCGGCGGAGGAGGTCGGGTAGACCGGCACCGACTGGGCCCCGACGGTCCAGAGCGCGAAGTCGAAGAGCGTCCACTCGTACCGCGTACGGGACATCAGCGCGACCCGGTCGCCGAACCGCACTCCGTGCGCGATCAGCCCCTTGGCCAGGGCCAGCACGGCATCGCGGAATTCTCCCGAGGTCACATCGCGCCACTGGCCCCCGGCGTCCTTACGGCCGAGCGCGACGCGGTGCGGATCGTCCTCCGCGTAGTCGAAGACCACATCGGCCAGACCGCCGACCTGAGGCGCCGCCGCCATGGGTGGGACAGTGAAATCGCGCAATGACATGCTCCTCGTGGCGCTCCGCACAGCGCCGCGACGCTACCCCAAGCGGGGGTCCGGCGGGAGGGGCCCGGAGCCTCCGCGCATCGAGTCGTCCGCGTGTCGTCCGCACAGGTCAACCGTCGAAATCCGGCCAGATGGGCAAGGCTCGGGCGTCCGGCCGGTCCAGTTCTGACCGAGGGGTAAGCGGCTCGCGCCGGAATCTCCACCGAATCCGCCCGCCGCGGCCACCGCGGTCGGCTCCGGCCCCAGGGCCGGTCGTCGAACTGCCGTCTGCCGGGCGACGCCTGGCACGCACGCTCGCGGCGTCAGGCGCCCGCCCCGCCGCCCGTCCCGCGGTGCAGCCGGTCACCGCCCGCCAGGATCGCCGAGGCCAGCGCGTCGGCCGCCTCCTGGGCCGCGCCCCGCCGGTTCCCGTACAGCAGGACGAAGTCCACGCCGCCGAGCTCCGGCAGCCCCGCCCTGGCCGGAACCGGTACGAGTCCCGGCGGGACCATGCCCCGGGAGTGCGCCATCACCCCCAGGCCCGCCCGCGCCGCCGCGACCAGACCGCTCAGGCTCGTACTCGTGCAGGCGATCCGCCAGGCCCGCCCGTGCTCCTCCAGCACCTCCAGGGCGCGGGCCCGGGTGATGGCGGGTGGCGGAAAGACGACCAGCGGAACGGGACGCTCCGGATCGAGGCGCAGCTGCGGCGCGCCGATCCAGTCGAGCGCGTCCTGCCACATCAGCTCACCGTGGGTGTCCCCGGTCCGCCGCTTGGCCAGCACGAGATCCAGCCGGCCCGCCGCGAGCTGCCGGTGCAGTGTCCCGGACAGCTCCACCGTGAGCTGGAGCTCCACCTCCGGATGGTCGCGGCGGAAGGACTCCAGGATCTCGGGGAGCCGGGTCAGCACGAAGTCCTCGGAGGCCCCGAACCGCAGCCGCCCGCGCAGCCGGGTGCCCGCGAAGAACGCCGCGGCCCGCTCGTGCGCCGACAGGATCGTGCCCGCGAAGCCGAGCATCGCCTCGCCGTCCTCGGTGAGGTCGACGCGATGGGTGTCCCGGGCGAACAACTGCCGCCCGGCCGCCTCCTCCAGCCTCCGCACGTGCTGGCTGACGGTGGACTGGCGGATCCCGAGCCTGCGCGCGGCCTGCGTGAAGCTCAGCGTCTGGGCCACCGCGAGGAAGGTACGCAGCTGGGCGGGGTCGTACGTGGTGTCCGTCCGTTGCACGTTCGTCCGGTCCGTGCTCGCCCTGTCCGCATTCATAGCTGCACGTTATCGGGATCCGTGATGACAGTCAGAGCGGTGTGCGGGATTCCCGATGGCGTCGTACGGGGGCAGGATGGACGCCGAAACGGATCCCCGACCTCCGGAGCAGCCCCGCCCATGTCCCGCCGCATCCCGCGACTGCCGTCCTGGCTGCCGTTCGACGCCTATCTTCTGGCGCTGGCCGCCACCGTGGCCCTCGCGGCACTGCTGCCCGCCCGCGGTATCGCCGCCGACGTGGCGGGCGGTGCCTCCACCGGCGCGGTCGCCCTGCTGTTCTTCCTCTACGGGGCGCGGCTCTCCACGGCCGAGGCGCTCGACGGGGTCAAGCACTGGCGTCTCCACCTCACCGTCCTGGCCTGCACCTTCGTCGTCTTCCCGCTGCTGGGGCTGGCGAGCGGCGGGCTGGTGCCGTACGTGCTGACGCCCGAGCTCCAGGCGGGCTTCCTCTTCCTGTGCCTGGTCCCGTCCACGATCCAGTCCTCCATCGCCTTCACCTCGATCGCCCGGGGCAACGTGCCCGCCGCGATCTGCGCCGGGTCCTTCTCCAGCCTCGCCGGGATCTTCGTGACCCCGCTGCTCGCTGCCCTGCTCCTCGGCTCGGCCGGGGGCGGGTTCTCGGCGGACTCCCTGCTGAAGATCGTGCTCCAGCTGCTCGTCCCGTTCCTCGCCGGACAGCTGCTGCGCCGCTGGGTGGGCGGCTTCCTCACCCGGCACAAGAAGGTGCTCGGCCTGGTCGACCGCGGGTCGATCCTGCTCGTCGTCTACACCGCGTTCAGCGAGGGCATGGTCGCCGGCGTCTGGCACCAGGTCACCCCCGCGGGGGGGGGGCGGGGGGGGGGGGGGCCGCCCGGCGGGGGGGGGGCGGGGGGGGGGGGGGCGCGGCCCGGCCGGGGGCGGGGGGGCGGGGGGGGGGCGGGGGGCTACCGGGCGGGCCGCAAACCCCGCGTCCCGCGCGGGCTGGGCCGCGGGCGGCGGCCCCCCGCCCCCCCCCCCCCGCCCGGGGGGGGGGCCCCCCCCCGCGCCGGTCCTGCTGGCGCTGATGCTCACCCTGACCTGGTACGGGGCACGGCGGCTCGGGTTCGGCCGGGCGGACCGGATCTCCATCCAGTTCGCCGGGTCGAAGAAGAGCCTGGCGGCCGGGCTGCCGATGGCGAGCGTGATCTTCGGGGCGCACGCGAGCCTCGCCGTGCTGCCGCTGATGCTCTTCCACCAGATGCAGCTGATGGTCTGCGCGGTCATCGCCAAGCGCCGCTCGCACGACCCCGAGGAGCCGCCGTCCCGGGACGACCCGGCAGGGGCCACCGCCTCCGGCCCACTGTCGGACCCAGCCGTTACGGTTGGCCGGTAGCCGGTAGCCGGTAGCCCACAGCGAGGAAGCGCCATGAGTGACGAGAGCGGTACGCCCGCCGACGACTTTCCGCACGGAGCGGGCAACCCGGCTCGCAGCGCCCTGCGCGCTGCGGGCTACACCCGGCTCGCCCAGCTCCCCACCGTGACCGCGGCCGAGATGCTGGCGCTCCACGGGGTCGGCCCGAAGGCGATCCGGGTGCTCCGCGAAGCGCTGGCCGCCGAGGGCCTGGCCTTCGCGGGGGAGTGAGCGAGGGCCCCGAACAACGGCCCGCGTCCGCGCCCCGGGGCTCAGACCTGCGGGGCCGCCGCCTCCAGCGCTATCCGGTGCTCACCGGCGTACACGTTCATCGAAGGTCCGCGCAGGAAGCCGACCAGCGTCAGTCCGCTCTCCGCCGCCAGGTCCACGGCCAGCGACGACGGCGCGGAGACCGCCGCGAGCACCGGGATCCCCGCCATCACGGCCTTCTGCGCCAGCTCGAACGAGGCCCGCCCCGACACCAGCAGCACCGCCCGCGACAGGGGCAGCCGCCCGTCCGTCAGCGCCCGCCCCACCAGCTTGTCGACCGCGTTGTGCCGACCGACGTCCTCCCGTACGTCCAGCAGCTCGCCCTCCTCGGAGAACAGCGCTGCGGCGTGCAGGCCGCCCGTGCGGTCGAAGACCCGCTGCGCGGCCCGCAACCGGTCCGGGAGGACGGACAGCAGCTCGGGCGTGATCCGCACCGGGGGAGCGTCGGCCACCGGGTGCCGGGTCGTGGTGCGCACCGCGTCCAGGCTGGCCTTGCCGCACAGGCCGCACGAGGAGGTCGTGTAGACGTTCCGCTCCAGCGTGATGTCGGGGACCTCGACCCCGGGGGCGAGCTTCACGTCCACCACGTTGTAGGTGTTCACGCCGTCCGCCGTCGCCCCGGCGCAGTAGACGATCGACTGGACCTCGTCGCCCTCGGCGATCACCCCCTCACTGACCAGGAAGCCGGCGGCCAGCGCGAAGTCGTCGCCCGGCGTCCGCATGGTGATGGCCAGTGGCCTGCCGTTCAGCCGGATCTCCAGAGGCTCTTCCGCTACCAGGGTGTCCGGGCGGGAGGAGACGGCACCGTCCCGGATACGGAGGGTGCGGCGGCGTTCGGTGACCCGTCCCATAGAGCTGAACCCGATTCTGTCCGTGTGGCGGCTGTTTCGTTTCTCCGGTTCATTGTCCGGCACGCGCACCGGCGTGTCGCAGCCACCTGTACAGCACGCTGACCAGGCTGTTGTCAATGCTCCAACGTGTGGGCCCGATTCCTGTGGGATCACGTGCCCCCGTACCCGGCGGTAGCGACCAAGACTGGATGTTTCCTGCCCTACCCGACGATGGGAACCCGTATGACCGGCTCACGTGTCGTGGCGCTCGGCCACTACCAGCCCGCCAAGGTGCTCACCAACGACGATCTGGCGGCCATGGTCGACACCAGCGACGAGTGGATCACCAGCCGGGTCGGCATCAAGACCCGCCACGTCGGAGGACCCGAGGAGCCGGTGGACGAGATGGCCGCGCATGCGGGGGCCAAGGCGCTGGCCACGGCCGGTCTGGCGCCCTCGGACATCGATCTGGTCCTCGTCGCCACCTCCACCGCGATCGACCGGTCCCCGAGCATGGCGGCCCGGGTCGCGGCCCGGCTCGGCATGGGCTCGCCCGCCGTGATGGACATCAACGTGGTCTGCTCCGGCTTCACGCACGCGCTGGCCACCGCCGACCACGCGATCCGGGCCGGTGCGGCGACCAGGGCCCTGGTCATCGGCGCCGACAAGATGGCCGACATCGCGGACTGGACCGACCGCTCCACCTGTGTCCTCCTCGGCGACGGAGCGGGCGCCGCGGTCGTCACCGCCGACCCGGCCGCCCCCGACACCCCGGACGGGCCCGGCATCGGGCCGGTGCTGTGGGGTTCCGTGCCGGAGATGGGCAACGCGGTCCGGATCGAGGGGACGCCGCCGCGCTTCGCGCAGGAGGGGCAGTCCGTCTACCGCTGGGCCACCACCCAGCTCCCCCCGATCGCCCGCCGGGTCTGCGAGAAGGCGGGCATCGCCCCCGAGGACCTGGGCGCGGTCGTCCTGCACCAGGCCAACCTGCGGATCATCGAGCCGGTCGCCCGCAAGATCGGCGCGGTCAACGCCGTCATCGCCCGGGACGTGGTGGACTCCGGCAACACCTCCGCCGCCTCCATCCCGATGGCGCTGTCCAAGCTGGTCGAGCGAGGCGAGATCGCCTCCGGCGCACCCGTCCTCCTCTTCGGCTTCGGCGGAAACCTCTCCTACGCGGGCCAGGTCATCCGCTGCCCCTGACCGCATCCCGAGAGCCGCCGCGACCGCATCCCGAGGACGGTCGTGACTTCTCCCCGCGGACCTTCGTGACCTCTCCTCGAGCATCTTTGTCCTGAGTGTGGAAAAAGTTGGCGCGGATTCCTGCGCAACTTCTTCCCACTCCGGGAAAGCGCTGCTACGTTCCCCTCGAAAGCCCGACGGACTGGCCGATGTGGCGGGGAGGGACGCGTGAGACGTATGACGGCACGACCCGCGAACGCGCATCAGGCGCGGCTGCTCCGGCTGCTGCGCGACGGGGGCCCCAACTCCCGTGCGCAACTGGGTGATCAGGTCGAGCTGTCGCGCTCGAAGCTCGCCGTCGAGGTGGACCGGCTCCTGGAGACCGGCCTGGTGGTGGCCGACGGACTCGCCGCATCGCGCGGCGGGCGCCGCTCGCACAACATCCGGCTCGCCCCCGAACTGCGCTTCCTCGGCGTCGACATCGGCGCCACCTCGATAGATGTGGCCGTCACCAACGCGGAGTTGGAGGTACTGGGACACCTCAACCACCCGATGGACGTGCGCGAAGGTCCTGTCGCCGTCTTCGAGCAGGTCCTGTCGCTGGCCGCCAAACTGCGGGCCTCCGGGCTCGCCGAGGGCTTCGACGGCGCGGGCATCGGGGTTCCCGGCCCCGTCCGCTTCCCCGAGGGCGTGCCGGTCGCGCCGCCGATCATGCCCGGCTGGGACGGGTTCCCGGTCCGCGAGGCGCTCAGCCAGGAGCTGGGCTGCCCCGTCATGGTCGACAACGACGTGAACCTCATGGCGATGGGGGAGCAGCACGCGGGCGTCGCCCGTTCCGTGGGCGACTTCCTCTGCGTCAAGATCGGTACGGGTATCGGCTGCGGCATCGTCGTCGGCGGCGAGGTCTACCGCGGTACGACCGGCAGCGCCGGCGACATCGGACACATCCAGGTCGACCCGGACGGCCGGCCCTGCGCCTGCGGCAACAAGGGCTGCCTGGAAGCCCACTTCAGCGGCGCGGCGCTCGCCCGTGACGCCGAGGACGCCGCCCGGGAAGGCCGCTCACCCGAACTCGCCGCCCGGCTGGACGCGGCGGGCCGCCTCACCGCCGCCGACGTGGCGGCCGCCGCCGCTGCGGGGGACGCCGCGGCGCTCGACCTCATCCGCGAAGGCGGCAACCGGCTCGGCCAGGTGATCGCGAGCCTGGTCAGCTTCTTCAATCCCGGTCTGGTGGTGATCGGCGGCGGGGTCACCGGCCTCGGTCACAACCTCCTCGCCAGTGTCCGCACCCAGGTCTACAAGCAGTCCCTGCCCCTGGCCACCGGCAACCTCCCCATCGTCCTGGGCGAGTTGGGGCCCACCGCCGGAGTGATCGGCGCGGCCCGGCTCATCAGCGACCACCTCTTCTCCCCGGCCTGACCCCAGGCCGTACGACGCACCACGGAACCACCCCGTCAGCAGCCGTACGCACCACGCACCACGGAACCACCCCGTCAGCAGCCGTACGCAGCACACACCACGCACCACCTCCTTGTCAGCAGCCGTTCGCGGTGCCGCCGGCTCCACGGCACCTCCAGCCCTGCGCCCTGTCCGCTCACCGGCCCTCCCCGGCCCTCGGCACCCGCCCGAGCAGGGGAGACCCCATTCGCCGAGGGGATCTCGTCATGGCACCAGAACCACCCCTGCTCACCATGTCCGGCATCACCAAGCTCTTCCCGGGCGTCCGCGCCCTGGACGGCGTCGACCTGGAAGTCCAGGCCGGCGAGGTCCACTGCCTCCTCGGCCAGAACGGTGCGGGCAAGTCCACCCTCATCAAGGTGCTCGCCGGAGCCCACCAGCCCAACGACGGCGAGATCACCTGGCGCGGCGAGAAGGTCCAGCTCAAGTCGCCGATCGCCGCCATGCGCCTGGGGATCGCCACCATCTACCAGGAACTCGACCTGGTCGAAGGCCTGTCGGTCGCCGAGAACGTCTTCCTCGGGCACGAGCCGACCAGCGCCGGCTTCATCGTCCGTACGGGAGAGGGGCGCGCGGCCGCGAAAGCGCTGCTGGCCCGCCTCGGACACCCGGAGATCGACCCCGCCCGGCACGTCGGCGACCTCTCCGCCGCCCAGCAGCAGATCGTCTCCATGGCGCGGGCGCTCTCCCACGAGGTCCGGCTCATCGTGATGGACGAGCCCTCCGCCGCCCTCGACCCCGACGAGGTCGACAACCTCTTCCGCATCGTCGAGGGGCTCACCGCCGACGGGGTGGCCGTCGTCTACATCTCGCACCGCCTGGAGGAGATCCGCCGCATCGGCGACCGGGTCACCGTCATCAAGGACGGCCGGACCGTGGCGGTCGGACTGCCCGCCGCCGACACCCCGACGCGCGACATCGTTGCCATGATGACCGGCCGCGACGTCGCCTATGTCTTCCCGCCCCGCCCCGAGGAGCCGGCCCCCGCCACCGCGGAACCCGTGCTCCGGGTCCAAGGCCTCTCCCGCAAGGGCGAGTTCGCCCCCGTCGACCTCGAACTGCGGCCCGGCGAGATCGTCGGTCTCGCCGGACTCGTCGGCTCGGGGCGCTCGGAGATCCTGGAGACGATCTACGGGGCCCGCAAGGCGACCACCGGAACCGTCACCGTCGCGGGCAAGCAGCTCCGCCCCGGCAGCGTCCGCGCCGCCGTCGCCGCGGGCATCGGTCTCGCCCCCGAGGAACGCAAGGCGCAGGCCCTGCTGATGACCGAATCGGTCACCCGTAACGTCTCCGTCTCCTCCCTCTCCCGCTTCGCCCGGATCGGCTGGATCGACCGGGGCGGGGAGCGGAAGGCCGCGCAGAGCGCCACCCGCGAACTGCAGATGCGGCCCGACAACCCGGACGCCGCAGTCCGCACCCTCTCCGGCGGCAACCAGCAGAAAGCCGTCCTCGCCCGCTGGCTGCTGCGCGGCTGCCGGGTCCTGCTGCTGGACGAACCCACCCGTGGCGTCGACGTCGGCGCCCGCGCCGAGCTCTACGCCGTGATCCGCCGGCTGGCCGACGAAGGCCTCGCCGTTCTGCTCGTCTCCAGCGAAGTGCCCGAAGTCCTGGGCCTCGCCGACCGGGTGCTGGTCCTCCGGGAGGGCGAAGTGGTCCACACGGCCCCTGCCCAGGAGCTCGACGAGCACCGCGTACTCGACCTCGTGATGGAAGGGAGCCCGACGCCATGACACAGCCCGCCCCGTCGGCGCAGCACAACGGGCCGGACAAGGGGACGCTCGCCGCCCCCTCCGACACGCCGCCCTCGAAGTCGGGCGGGGGCATGCCGGCCCTCGGTCTGCGGCTCGACGTCCGGATCCTGTCCCTGCTCGGCGTGCTCGCCGCGCTGGTCCTGGTCGGCGGCATCACCGAACCGGACACCTTCCTGGACACCGGGAACCTCCAGCTGATCCTGACCCAGGCGTCCGTCATCGGCGTCGTCACGGTCGGCATGACCTTCGTCATCATCAGCGGCGGCATCGACCTCTCCGTCGGGGCGATGGTCGCCCTCGCCTCGGTGTGGGCGACGACCCTGGCCACCCAGGAGTACGGCTTCGCGGGCATCGCGTTCACCGCGGTGATCGTCGGCCTCGCCGCGGGACTCGTGAACGGCGTCCTCATCGCGTACGGGGGAATGGTCCCGTTCATCGCGACGCTGGCCATGCTCGCCTCGGCCCGCGGACTCGCCCTCCAGATCACCGACGGCAAGACGCAGATCGTCACCGTCGACTCGGTCCTGGACCTCGGCCTGCCCGACTCCTACATCCTCGGGATCCCGCCGCTGGTCATCATGTTCGCGGTGGTCGTCATCGCCGGCTGGCTGATCCTCAACCGGACCACCTTCGGCCGCCGCACGGTCGCCGTCGGCGGCAACGCGGAGGCCGCCCGGCTCGCCGGGATCGACGTCCGCCGCCAGCGCCTGTACCTCTACCTGCTGTCCGGGCTGTGCTGCGGCATCGCCGCCTTCATGCTGATCGTGCTGGCCGGCTCCGGCCAGAACACCAACGGCAACCTGTACGAACTCGACGCCATCGCCGCCGCGATCATCGGCGGAACCCTGCTCAGCGGCGGCCGGGGCACGATCGTCGGCTCGGTCCTCGGCGTCCTGATCTTCACCACAATCACCAACATCTTCGCGCTCAACAACCTCCAGAGCGACGTCCAGCAGATCGCCAAGGGCGCCATCATCGTCGCCGCCGTCCTCGTCCAGCGCCGCACCATGCGCGGCCGGGAGACCTGAAACCCGCGAACCCGCGGCACCGATACGAACCCCCCGCACCCGCACCTCGTAGCACCCACCGGATGAAGGGTCAGACCGTCATGCCAGAAACCAGCCGCAGAGGGCTGCTGTTCGGAACCGCCGCAGTCTCCGCGGGCGCGCTCCTCACCGCCTGCACCAGCAACGAGCCGAAGAAGACCGAGCCCGCCGGCAACAGCGCCCCCGCCGACGACAAGCCCGGCAAGGCCGTCACCATCGGCTTCGCCGGACCGCAGGCCGACCATGGCTGGCTCAACGCGATCAACGTGAACGCCAAGTCCCGGGCGGAGACGTACTCCGACGTCACCCTGGAGATCACCGAGGGCTCCAACGACACCGCCGCCCAGATCGGCCAGGTCAAGACCCTCATCAACAAGAAGGTCGACGTCCTCGTCATCCTGCCCGCCGACGGCAAGGCGCTCACCCAGGTCGGCCTGGAAGCGATGAAGGCGGGCATCCCCGTCGTCAACCTGGACCGCATCTTCGCCTCCCCGCAGGCGTACCGCTGCTGGGTCGGCGGCGACAACTACGGCATGGGCCTCAACGCCGGGCACTACATCGGCGAGCAGCTCAAGGACAAGCCGGACGCCAAGGTCGTCGAGCTCGCCGGGATCGACAACCTGGAGCTGACCAAGCAGCGCAGCGAGGGCTTCGCCGACGCCCTCAAGAACTACTCCAACATCAAGCTGGTGGCCCGTCAGGCAGCCGACTTCACCGTCGAGTCCGGCCAGGCCAAGATGGCTCAACTCCTGCAGGCCCAGAAGCAGTTCGACGCCCTGTGGAACCACGACGACGACCAGGGCGTCGGTGCGCTGCGCGCCATCAAGCAGGCGGGCCGCGACGAGTTCATCATGGTCGGCGGCGCCGGCGCCAAGTCCGCGATGGACGCCATCAAGGCCGACGACTCGGTCATCAAGGCGACCGTCCTCTACCCGCCGACGATGGCCGCGTCCGCCATCGACCTGGCCCGGGCGCTCGGCCAGTCCAAGGGGGTCAGCGGCCTCTCCGAGATGGAGATCCCGACCTCCCTCACCCTGTACTCCGCGGTCGTGACGAAGGACAACATCGACCAGTACCTGCCGACGGGCTTCAACTGACCGGGACTCCGGGGGGCGCGGAGAGCGCGTCCCCCGGCCCGTTACCGCACATCGATGAGGAGGAAGTCCGCATGGCCCGTAGTCAAGAGTCGGAAACGCAAGCCTCAGCACCGCCGCCGCGGCAGGCGCCGGGAACGCTCGGGGTCGGCATGGTCGGATACGCGTTCATGGGCGCCGCCCACTCCCAGGGGTGGCGCACCGCAGGACACGTCTTCGACCTGCCCCTGCGACCCGCTCTCGCCGCGATCTGCGGACGCGACCGTGCGGCGGTCGACGCCGCCGCCGCCCGGCACGGCGGGGCGGCGGCGGAGACCGACTGGCGGGCCCTGATCGCCCGGGACGACGTCCAGCTGATCGATATCTGCACCCCCGGCGACAGCCACGCGGAGATCGCCATCGCCGCGCTGGAGGCGGGCAAGCACGTCCTGTGCGAGAAGCCGCTCGCCAACACCGTCGCCGAGGCCGAGGCCATGGTCCGTGCCGCCGAGGCGGCGGCCGCCCGGGGCCAGGTGGCGATGGTGGGCTTCAACTACCGCAAGGTGCCCGCGATCTCCTACGCCCGGCAGCTCATCGCGGAGGGCCGGCTGGGCCCCCTGCGCCATGTGCGGGCCACCTACCTCCAGGACTGGCTGGTCGACCCGGCCTCCCCGCTCACCTGGCGGCTCAAGCGCGAGCACGCCGGCTCCGGCGCGCTCGGCGACCTCGGGGCGCACATCGTCGACCTCGCCCAGTACCTGTCGGGCGAGCTGCTCACCGGCGTCTCCGCCGTGGCCGAGACCTTCGTACGCGAGCGGCCCCTGCTCGCCGGGGTGTCGGCCGGGCTCTCCGGCAGCGCCGACACGGTGGAGCGGGGCGAGGTCACCGTCGACGACGCGGCGATCTTCACCGGCCGCCTCGCCTCCGGCGCGCTGGCCTCCTTCGAGGCGACCCGGATGGCGGCGGGGCGCAAGAACGCCCTGCGGCTGGAGATCAACGGGGAGTTGGGCTCGCTCGCCTTCGACCTGGAGCGGCTCAACGAGCTGTCCTTCCACGACCACACCGAGCCCGCCGCCACCGCGGGCTTCCGCCGGATCCTCGTCACCGAGCCCGAGCATCCCTACCTGGAGGCCTGGTGGCCGCCGGGCCACGGCCTCGGCTACGAGCACACCTTCGTCCACCAGGCCCGCGACGTGGTCCGCACGATCGCCGAAGGGGCCACGCCCGTACCGTCGTTCGCGGACGGCCTCCAGGTGCAGCGGGTGCTCGCCGCCGTCGAGGAGAGCGCCGCAAAGAACTCCGTCCACACCCCGGTCCCGTCCTCGTCCTAGGAGGCTGCCGCCCATGCCCCGCCCCTTCACCCTCTTCACCGGCCAGTGGGCCGACCTCCCGCTGGAGGAGGTCTGCAAGAACGCCCGGGACTTCGGCTACGACGGGCTCGAACTCGCCTGCTGGGGAGACCACTTCGAGGTCGACAAGGCGCTGACCGACCCGGGGTACCTGGACACCCGGCACCAACTGCTCGACAAGTACGGGCTGAAGTGCTTCGCGATCTCCAACCACCTGGTCGGACAGGCCGTCTGCGACAACCCGATCGACGAACGCCACCAGGGCATCGTCCCCGCCCGCATCTGGGGCGACGGCGAGCCCGAGGGCGTACGGCAGCGGGCCGCCGCCGAGATCGCCGACACCGCGCGGGCGGCCGCCGCCTTCGGGGTGGACACGGTCATCGGGTTCACCGGCTCCTCGATCTGGCACCTCGTCGCGATGTTCCCGCCCGTCCCGCCGCACATGATCGAACGCGGCTACGAGGACTTCGCCGAGCGGTGGAACCCGATCCTGGACGTCTTCGACGCCGAGGGGGTGCGCTTCGCCCACGAGGTGCACCCGAGCGAGATCGCGTACGACTACTGGACCACCAAGCGCGCGCTCGAAGCGGTGGACCACCGGCCCGCGTTCGGGCTGAACTTCGACCCGAGCCACTTCGTCTGGCAGGACCTGGACCCGGTCGGCTTCCTCTACGACTTCCGGGACCGGATCTACC
Organism: Streptomyces durocortorensis; assembly: GCF_016901035.1. Taxonomy (GTDB): domain Bacteria; phylum Actinomycetota; class Actinomycetes; order Streptomycetales; family Streptomycetaceae; genus Streptomyces; species Streptomyces durocortorensis. The sequence continues at coordinate 4,413 of NZ_JAFEUF010000017.1, read as the reverse complement.
ACGTCGACTGCAAGGAGGCCCGCAAGCGCCTCGACGGCCGCAACGGCCGCCTCGGCTCCCATCTGCCGTGGGGTGACCCCCGGCGCGGCTGGGACTTCGTCTCCGCCGGCCACGGTGACGTGCCCTGGGAGGACGTCTTCCGGATGCTCCGGTCCATCGGCTACGAGGGACCGGTCTCCGTCGAGTGGGAGGACGCCGGCATGGACCGGCTGCACGGTGCGCCGGAAGCGCTTGCCAGCCTCAAGCGGTTCGACTTCGACCCGCCGTCGGCCTCCTTCGACGCGGCCTTCGGCGGCGGCGAGTAGCACGGGCGATCAAGCCCCGGGGGTGTGAACCGGTTCACGGGCCCCGCCCCCGGGGCTGCCTCGCGCTGCCCGGAAATTCCTTTGTCCTGCCGGAAGCAGAAGTTCGACTTACCTGTTGCACAAGGGCTTTCCGTCGAGGACGAACAGGTCTACCGTCCACCACGTGTACACGACATGACTCGCGTCACCGGGGTCGCTCCCGTCTCCGGTGACGCACGCGCGGCAGTCCCCGCGCGGCACGGCACGGCTACACCCGCCCGTACAACCGGCACTCTCCGGAGGACCAACGTGCACAGAACCAGAAAGCGGCTCCTGGCCCGGCCCCGCGTCCGAAAGACCCTCGCGCTGTTCACCGGCGGCCTGCTCGCCGCCGCGACCCTGACCCTCGGCTCCGCGCCCGGCGCCACCGCCCACCCGGGCCACCCCGGGCACGACGAGCCCGTGGCGGAGGACTTCCAGCAAGTCACCCTCGCCAAGGGCGCCGAGGAGACCGGCGAGCCCATGTCGCTGGCCGTCCTCCCCGACCGCAGCGTGCTGCACACCTCGCGCAGCGGCGAGCTGCGGATCACCGACAGCGCCGGCAACACCAAGGTCTCCGGCACCCTCCCCGTGTACACGCACGACGAGGAAGGCCTCCAAGGCGTCGGCGTCGACCCGGACTTCGCCGAGAACCGGGCGATCTACCTCTTCTACGCGCCCCCGATGGACACCCCGGCGGGCGACGCCCCCGAGACCGGCACCGCCGAGGACTTCGCGAAGTTCGAGGGCGTCAACCGGCTCTCCCGCTTCGTCCTCAACGAGGACGGCACCCTCGACACCGCCAGCGAGAAGAAGGTCCTGGACGTCGCCACCTCGCGCGGCACGTGCTGCCACGTCGGCGGTGACATCGACTTCGACGCCGAGGGCAACCTCTACCTCTCCACCGGCGACGACACCAACCCCTTCGCCTCCGACGGCTTCACCCCGATCGACGAACGCCCCGACCGCAACCCGGCGTTCGACGCCCGCCGCACCTCGGGCAACACCAACGACCTCCGCGGCAAGATCCTGCGCATCAAGGTCGCCGAGGACGGCTCGTACACCGTCCCCGAGGGCAACCTCTTCGAGCCGGGCACGGACAAGACCCGCCCCGAGATCTACGCGATGGGCTTCCGCAACCCCTTCCGCTTCTCCGTCGACCAGGCCACCGGCACCGTGTACGTCGGTGACTACGGCCCCGACGCGGGCGCGGCCGACCCCAAGCGCGGACCGGCCGGCAAGGTCGAGTTCGCCCGGGTGACGAAGGCCGCCAACTTCGGCTGGCCCTTCTGCGTCGGCGACAACGAGCCGTACATCGACTACGACTTCGCCACCAAGACGTCGGGCGCCGCCTTCGACTGCGCCGCCCCGAAGAACGAGTCGCCGCACAACACCGGCCTCGTCGACCTGCCGCCGGCCGAGGCCGCGTGGATCCCGTACGACGGCGGCTCGGTGCCCGAGTTCGGCACCGGCTCCGAGTCCCCGATGGGCGGCCCGGTCTACCGCTACGACGCGGACCTCGACTCCCCGGTCAAGTTCCCCGAGGCCTACGACGGCGACTTCTTCGCCGGTGAGTTCGGCCGCCAGTGGATCAAGCGCATCGAGCAGGACGCCGACGGCGCCGTCCAGTCCATCAACGACGTGCCGTGGTCCGGCACCCAGATCATGGACATGGCCTTCGGCCCGGACGGGGCGCTGTACGTCCTCGACTACGGCCTCGCCTGGTTCGGCGGCGACGAGAACTCCGCGCTCTACCGCATAGAGAACGCCACCGGAGGCCGCTCGCCCATCGCCGAGGCCTCGGCCAACAAGACGTCGGGCACCGCGCCGCTGAAGGTGAAGTTCTCCTCGGCAGGCACGGCGGACGGCGACGGCGACCCGCTGACGTACTCCTGGGACTTCGGTGACGGCGGGACCTCCACCGCCGCCAACCCCACGTACACGTACAAGAAGAACGGCACCTACACCGCCACCCTCACCGCCGAGGACCCGACCGGCCGCACCGGCTCCGCCAGCGTCCACATCACCGTCGGCAACACCGCCCCGACCGTGGAGCTGGTGCTCCCCGAGGACGGGCAGCTCTTCGAGTTCGGCGACTCCGTGCCGTTCAAGGTGAACGTCAGCGACCCGGAGGACGGGACCATCGACTGCACCAAGGTCGAGGTCAAGTTCACCCTGGGCCACGACAGCCACGGCCACGACATCACCACCGAGCACGGCTGTGAAGGCACCATCAAGACCGCCATGGAAGGCGGCCACGACCCCAACGCCAACATCTACGGCGGCATTTCGGCCTCGTACACCGACAACGGCGGTGGCGGCCAGGCCAAACTGACCGGCAAGGACGCCGCCCGGCTCCAGCCCAAGCACCGCCAGGCCGAGCACTTCGACGACTCCTCCGGCGTCACCACGCCGAGCAAGTCCAGCGCGCACGGCGGAAAGACCGTCGGCGACATCCACAACGACGACTGGATCTCCTTCGACACCTACGTCCTCGGCAACACCACCAAGCTGACCGCCCGGGTCTCCTCGGCCGGCTCCGGCGGCTTCCTCGAAGTCCGCGCGGGCTCGCCCACCGGCAAGATCCTCGGCTCCGGACCCGTCCCGGTGGCCGGCAGCTGGGACACCTTCCAGGACGTCGACATCCCGCTGCGCGGCGCTCCCAAGAAGCAGACGGAACTCTTCCTCGTCTTCAAGGGCGGCGACGGAGCGCTCTACGACGTCGACGACTTCGAACTGTCCAACACCCCGGTCGACAAGACCGCCAAGCGCGTCCTGGTCTTCTCCAAGACCGCCGGCTTCCGCCACGACTCGATCCCCGCGGGCATCGAGGCCCTGAAGGAGATCGGCAAGGACACCAACATCACGGTCGACTCCACCGAGTCCGCCGCCCAGTTCACCACCAGCAACCTGGCCCGCTACGACGCCGTCGCGTTCCTCTCCACCACCGGTGACGTGCTCAACGCCGAGCAGCAGAAGGCGTTCGAGAACTACGTTGCCACCGGCGGCGGTTACGTCGGCATCCACGCGGCCGCCGACACCGAGTACGACTGGGAGTTCTACGGCGGCCTCGTCGGTGCCTACTTCGACTCGCACCCGCAGATCCAGCCCGCCACCGTCCGCGTCGAGGACCACGACCACCCCGCCACCGCGCACCTGGACGAGGAGTGGGAGCGCACCGACGAGTGGTACAACTACGGCACCAACCCCCGGGACAAGGCCAAGGTCCTCGCCACGCTCGACGAGACCACCTACACCGGCGGGAACATGAAGGGCGATCACCCGATCTCCTGGTGCCAGACCTACGAGGGCGGCCGCTCCTTCTACACCGGGCTCGGCCACACCAAGGAGTCCTACGCCGAACCGGCCTTCCGCAGCCACGTGCTGGGCGGCCTGCGGTACGCCACCGGCCAGGTCAAGGCCGACTGCAAGCCGGACACCGACTACCGGCCGATCTTCAACGGCAAGACGCTGGAGGGGTGGAAGCAGGCGGGCCCGGGGAAGTTCTCCGTCAAGGACGGCGCCCTGCACTCCGAGGGCGGCATGGGTCTCCTCACCTACCAGGCCAAGGAGCTGAAGTCGTACTCGCTGAAGCTCGACTGGAAGATGGCCGGTGACGACAACTCCGGTGTCTTCGTGGGCTTCCCGGAGTCCGACGACCCCTGGTCGGCGGTCAACAACGGGTACGAGATCCAGATCGACGCCACCGACGCCGCCGACCGCACCACCGGCGCCGTCTACACCTTCAAGTCCGCCAACATCAAGGCCCGTGACCGCGTCCTGCGGCCGCCGGGACAGTGGAACAGCTACGAGATCAAGGTCCAGGGCGAACGTCTGCAGATCTTCCTCAACGGAGCGAAGATCAACGACTTCACCAACACCGACCCCGCCCGCAGTCTGAAGGACGGCTACATCGGCCTCCAGAACCACGGAGCCGACGACCAGGTGTCCTTCCGCAACATCCAACTGAAGGAGCTGCCCTCGAAGTAGGGCGGCGGCCTCTGCCGACGACGGGTCGGTGAAGCCCACGGAGACCGAGACGCCGACCTCGGTGACCTCGGCGGCCTGCCGCAGCAGCTCCAGATCCCGC
>NZ_JAFEUF010000172.1 GCF_016901035.1 Streptomyces durocortorensis | reverse complement strand
TGCGCCACCGCGCCTGCGGGGGGGGGCTGCCCGCGCGGTAGGATTGGGTTGCGGGGGGGCGCTTGTTGTTCCTTACGGGGGGGGCGGCGCTGGGGGGGCTGGTTTGGGGGGGGGGGGGGGGGCCCCCGCCGGGGCCGTGCGGCTCCCGGGAGACGGCGATGCGGGTTCCGTGCCGGTCCCGGGAAGCGCCGCACCGGCCCCGCTTCCGGGTAACGCCGCCCCCGCTCCGGCTCCGGCCGACGCCGCCATGCGGCCCGCCCCCGGCGACAGCGCCCCCGCTCCCGTGCGGCCCGTGCGATCCCCGGGTCCGGAGCCGGACGCCCTGCCCGCCTGGTGGATCCCGCCGCCCCCCGGCGTCCACCGGATCCACGTCCGTACGCCGGACCACCGCCGGGCCACCGCCGTCCTCGTCGCCGCCCCGGCCCGTGTGCCGCAGCCGCCCGGGCGCACCCACGGCTTCCTGGTGCAGCTCTACTCCCTGCTCTCCGCCCGCTCCTGGGGTATGGGTGACCTCGGGGACCTGGCCGACCTCGCCGCCTGGGCCGGGCGCAGCACCGGCTCCGGGTTCGTCCAGGTCAACCCGTTGCACGCGGCCGTTCCCGGGAAGCCCACCGACCCCTCCCCGTACCGCCCCTCCTCGCGCCGCTTCCCCGACCCGGTGCACCTGCACATCGAGTCCATCCCCGAGTACGGCCACGTCCGCGACCGGGCCACCCTGGACGACCTGCGGCAGGACGCCGCCGCCCTCGGCGAGGCCGTGCTGAACAAGGGCGCGCTGATCGACCGGGACGCCGTCTGGGAGCTGAAGCGCCAGGCCCTGGAGCTGGTCGTCCAGGTGCCGCTCACCCCCGGCCGCCGCGCCGCCTACTGCGACTTCCTGGCCCAGCAGGGTCAGGCGCTGGAGGACCACGCCCTGTGGTGCGCGCTCGCCGAGGTCCACGGCCCCGACTGGCACGCCTGGCCCGAGGTTCTGCGCGACCCCCGCTCCCCGGGGACCGCCCGCGCCCGCTCCGAACTGCTCGACCGGGTCGACTTCCACTGCCGCCTCGCCTGGCTGACCGCCGGCCAGCTCGCCGACGCCCAGCGGGCCGCCGAGGACGCCGGGATGGGCGTCGGGATCGTCCACGACCTCGCCGTCGGCGTGCACCCGGCAGGGGCCGACACCTGGTCCCAGCAGGACGCCTTCGCCCACGGCATGTCCGTCGGCGCGCCGCCCGACGCCTTCAACGCGCGCGGCCAGGACTGGGGCCTGCCGCCCTGGCGCCCCGACACCCTCGCCGCCACCGGTTACGCCGCCTACCGGGGCCTGCTGCGCGGCCTGCTGGCCCACGCGGGCGCCCTGCGCATCGACCACGTCATGGGCCTGTTCCGGCTCTGGTGGGTGCCCGAGGGCCGCCCGCCCACGGACGGCACGTATGTCGCGTACGACGCCGAGGCGATGCTCGCCGTCCTCGTCCTGGAGGCCCACCGGGCCGGTACCGCCGTCGTCGGCGAGGACCTCGGCACCGTCGAGCCCGGCGTCCGCGAGGCGCTCGCCCGGCGTGGCGTGCTCGGCACCTCGGTGCTCTGGTTCGAGCGCGACTGGGACGGCGACGGCCGGCCGCTCGCCCCGGAGAAGTGGCGCCAGGACTGCCTGGCCACCGCGACCACCCACGATCTGCCGTCCACCGCCGCCCGGCTGACCGGCGATCATGTGACGCTGCGCCACCGCCTCGGCCTGCTCACCCGCTCCCTGGAGGAGGAGCTGACCGCCGACCTCACCGACACCGCCGAGTGGCTGGCCCTCCTCGCCCGACTGCGGATGCTCCCCGAGGGCGACGGCGACGAGGAGGCCGCCGTCCGGGCCGTCCACCGCTTCCTGCTGCGCACCCCCGCCCGGATGACCGGCGTCTGGCTCCCCGACACCGTGGGCGACCGCCGCCCGCAGAACCTCCCCGGCACCTGGGACCAGTACCCCAACTGGCGGCTCCCGATCGCCGACGCCGAGGGCCGTCCGGTCACCCTGGAGGAGATCACCGCCTCGCCCCGGCTGCACGCGCTGATGGAGGTCCTCAGGCCCCGAAAGCCTCATACGGCACCCCCGGGCGAGCGCCGTCCCTAGGCGTTCGCTACGTTGGCACCGTGGACAAGAAGAACGCTATGCGCGCCGGCGTCGTTGCGGCCGGGACGACGCTGATGATGCTGCTCATGTCGGCCCCGGCGCTCGCGCTCACGCCCGACGACGGTGACGACCCGGCTCCGCGCCTGAGCGCGATCGAGACCATCGGTCTCTACGTGGTCGCGCCCATCGCCCTGTTCGTGGTGATCACGGCCCTGGTGATGGTCCTGGACAAGTCCAAGAAGCAGGTCTGACCCCGCACGCGTACGACATGCACGAAGGATGCGCCGCCGGTAGGAGCTACCGCGCGGCGCACTCGTGCGTCCGGCCCCGGACGAGCCCGCCCAGCGCCGCCCCGCCCCGGACGAGTCCGCGGGGGCGAGGGCCGGGCCGGTAGGTTGCGCCCATGACCGAGTGGGACGTCAAGAAGCTCCGCATCCTGCGCACGCTGCGCGACCGGGGCACGGTCACGGCGACCGCCGAGGCGCTCCTGATGACCCCCTCCGCGGTCTCCCAGCAGCTCACCAATCTGGCCAAGCAGCTCGGCGTGGACCTCCTGGAGGCCCAGGGCCGCCGGGTCCGCCTCACCGACGCCGCCCACCTCGTCCTGCGCCACGCCGAGGCGGTCTTCGCCCAGCTGGAGCGGGCCGAGGCCGAACTGACCGGCTATCTGCGCGGCGAGGCCGGCGAGGTCCGGGTCGCCGCGTTCTCCACCGCCGTGCCCGCCCTCGTCGTCCCCGCCGTCCGGCTGCTGCGCGCCGAGGACCGCCCGGGGCCCGACGTTCGCGTCCGGGAGGCCGAGGCTGCCCAGGCGTACGAGCTCCTCACCGCGGGCGAGGTGGACCTGGCCCTCTCGCTGGCCGCCCACGCGCCGACCGCCCGCGACCCCCGCTTCAGCCTCTTCCCGCTGCTCGTCGACCCGCTCGACGTGGCACTCCCCGCCGGCCACCCCCTGGCCGCCGCACCGGAACTGCGCCTCGCGGACCTGGCCGCCGACCGGTGGATCTTCGGCGGCTCCGGACCCTGGTCCGAGATCACCACCGCCGCCTGCGAGGCGGCCGGCTTCGTCCCCGAGCAGGCCCACAGCGCCGCCGGCTGGACCGCGATCCTCGCCCTGGTCGAGGCCGACATGGGCGTGGCCCTGGTCCCCCGGATGGCCGCCCGGGAGCGCCGCGAGGGCGTGGTGATGCGGGTGCTGGAGGCGGACCGGCCGCGCCGCCACGTGGTGGCGGCGGTCCGGCACGGGGCGGAGAGCGGACCGGCGGTGGCGCGGGTGCTCGCGGCGCTCACCGAGACCGCCCGATCGTTCAGCTGAACTGAACGGTATCTGCGAAAACTTTCGATGGACCTGATGGGTCCGGTGGCGTCAAGGTAAGGACATGACCTTCGACGCGAGCGAGACCACATTCCAGAACTCCGACACCGACCCCCACGCCAATGACGCCGCGCCCTACGGCGGCGGCGACCCGTACGCCGACTACCGCAAGGCCGGCGACCTCCCCTTCACCGAGCTGGTCGACCTCGCCGACCGCCGCCTCGGCGCGGGCGTGATCGCCGCCAACGACGAGTTCTTCGCCGAGCGCGAGAACCTCCTGATCCGCGAGCGCGCCGTCTTCGACCCCGAGCACTTCGGGCACAAGGGCAAGATCATGGACGGCTGGGAGACCCGCCGCCGCCGCGGCGCCGACGCCGAGACCCCCTTCCCGGCCCCCGAGGACCACGACTGGGCGATCGTCCGCCTCGGCGCCCCCGGTGTCATCCGGGGCATCGTCCTGGACACCGCCCACTTCCGCGGCAACTACCCGCAGCGCGTGTCCGTCCAGGCCACCTCCGTCGAGGGCGCACCGAGCCCCGAGCAGCTCCTCGCCGACGACGTGAAGTGGGAGGAGATCCTCCCGCCCACCCCCGTACGCGGCCACGCGGCCAACGCCTTCGAGATCACCGGCGGCCGTCGCTACACCCACATCCGCCTCTGCCAGCACCCCGACGGCGGCATCGCCCGCCTCCGCGTGCACGGCGAGGTCGTCCCGGACCCGGCCTGGCTCGCCGCGCTCGGCACGGTGGACCTGATCTCGGTGCTCAACGGCGGTACGTACGAGGACGCCTCCGACCGCTTCTACTCCTCGCCCACCCAGATCATCCTGCCGGGCACCTCCCGCAAGATGGACGACGGCTGGGAGAACCGCCGCCGCCGGGTCCGCGACACCAACGACTGGGTGCGCTTCCGCCTCCCCGCCCAGGGCGCGGTCCGCGCGATCGAGATCGACACCGCCTGCCTCAAGGGCAACTCCGCCGGCTGGATCGCCCTCCAGGGACGCAACGGCGACACCGGCGAGTGGTTCGAGATCATCCCGCGCACCCGCCTCCAGCCCGACACCCTGCACCGCTTCGTGCTGCGCGCCCAGGCCGTCGTCACCCACGTCCGCCTCGACGCCTTCCCCGACGGCGGTGTGGCCCGGATGCGGCTGCACGGCAGCCTCACGGAGTCCGGCGCGGCCGAGCTGACCCGGCGGTACGAGGAGTCGGGCGCGTAACCCCGTAAGGCCTCCCCGGCCCCAGTCTCCGCCCGGCGGACGGTTGCGCTCCAGCGCCCGCCCGCCGGGCGGTTTCCAGCCCACTCGGCCGCCCGGCGGCTCAGGCCGCGTACGCCGTGACGTACAGCGTCTTGGCCAGCACCCGCCAGGTCGCCCAGGCGAACGCCCGGTTCACCCCGTTGCAGAAGGCCTCGCCCGTGCAGTCGGTGGGCCGGTCCTGCCAGGCCCGGACCGTCATCGTGTGGAAGCCGAGGGTCCGCGAGAACGCGAAGCGGATGTGCATGCCCCGGCCCAGCTGATGGCCCGGCAGCGTGTTGATCTGGAAGAAGTCGTCCCCGATGTGCTCGACTTCGACCGGGTTGCCGCCCAGCAGCTCGCAGCGCGCCCCGGCCCGGATCCGCCCCGCACAGCCACCGCTGACCGGGAACAGCCAGAAGTGGTCGGTCAGCTGCCGCCGTACGGCCTCCGGCTCGGTGAACGGGTGCAGCCCCAGGGTGTAGCCGTACGTGTAGAGGTCGTAGCAGCCCGCCGGGCCGGCCCGGCAGTCGGCGACGGGCGACGCGACGGCGGCAGGCGCGGGGGAGGGGCCCGTCACCAGCCCCGCGCACAGGGCCAGCGCGACCGGCACGGCGGCGGCGAAGCCGGGCATCCGAACCCTCCCGTGGCCTGCGACCGAAGCTTCCTGCGACGACCCTTCGGACCGTAGGCCACGGGAGACCCACCCGCGCGCGGACGTACGGCGAACGCGCGAGCTACGGCAAACGCGCGAGCGTACGGCGAACGCGCGAGCGTACGGCAAATGCGCGAGCGTACGGCGAAAGCGCGCGTAGGGCACGAGGCGCGGGCGTACGCCGAAGGGGCGCCCTCTCCGCCGCAGCGGAGAGAGCGCCCCCTCGGGGGTGTGCGTGTCAGGCCGTGGCCGCCGCCGCGTCCGCCGCCTGGGCCTTCAGAGCCCGCTCCACACCGGACCGCGACTCCGACATCAGCCGGCGCAGGGCCGCGCTCGGCTCGGCCGAGGCCAGCCAGGCGTCCGTGGCGTCCAGGGTCTCCTGCGAGACCTGGAGGGCCGGGTAGAGGCCCACCGCGATCTGCTGGGCCATCTCGTGGCTGCGCGAGTCCCAGACGTCCTTCACCGCGGCGAAGAACTTCTCCGTGTACGGGGCCAGCAGCTCGCGCTGGTCCGTCTGGACGAAGCCGCTGATGACCGCTTCCTGGAGCGAGTTCGGCAGCTTGTCGGACTCCACGACCGAGGCCCACGCCTGGGCCTTGGCCTCGTCGGACGGCTGGGCCGCCCGCGCGGAGGCCGCGTGGCGCTCGCCCGCCGCCGTCTTGTCCCGCTCGTACTCCGCGGTGATCTCCTCCTCGTCCAGCAGCCCGGCCGCGGCCAGCCGCTGCACGAACGCCCACCGCAGCTCGGTGTCGACGGCCAGGCCCTCGATCGACTCGGTGCCGTCCAGCAGCGACTGGAGCAGGTCCAGCTGCTGCGGGTTGCGGGCGGTGGCTGCGAAGGCGCGGGCCCACGCCAGCTGGTGGTCGCTGCCCGGCTCGGCCGTCTGCAGGTGCGCCAGCGTCGCTTCCGTCCACTGGTTGAGCGCGGCCTGACGGGTCTCCGGGGCCGCGTACAGGTCGAGCGCCAGCTTCACCTGGCGGTGCAGCGACTGGACGACGCCGATGTCCGACTCCTTGCCGATGCCCGAGAGCACCAGCGAGAGGTAGTCGCGGGTCGCCAGCTCGCCGTCGCGCGTCATGTCCCAGGCCGAGGCCCAGCTCAGGGCGCGCGGCAGCGACTCGGTGAAGTCGCCCAGGTGCTCGGTGACGACCCGCAGCGACTCGGCGTCCAGGCGGACCTTCGCGTACGACAGGTCGTCGTCGTTGAGCAGGACGACCGCCGGACGGGCCTTGCCCACCAGGGCGGGCACGTCGGTGCGCGCGCCGTCGACGTCCAGCTCGATCCGGTCGGTGCGCACGAGCTTGCCGTCCGCGTCGAGGTCGTACGCGCCGATGGCGATGCGGTGCGGGCGCAGCGTCGGTTCGCCCTTGGCTCCGGCGGGCAGCGCGGGGGCCTCCTGGAGCACGGTGAAGGAGGTGACGACGCCGTTCTCGTCGGTCTCGATCTCCGGGCGCAGGATGTTGATCCCGGCCGTCTCCAGCCACGCCTTCGACCAGGTCTTCAGGTCGCGCCCGGAGGTCTTCTCCAGCGCGCCCAGCAGGTCGGAGAGGCGGGTGTTGCCGAAGGCGTGCGCCTTGAAGTACGCCTGCACGCCCTGGAAGAACGCGTCCTTGCCGACGTACGCCACGAGCTGCTTCAGGACGGAGGCGCCCTTGGCGTACGTGATCCCGTCGAAGTTGACGAGGACGTCGTCCAGGTCGCTGATGTCCGCCATGATCGGGTGCGTGGAGGGCAGCTGGTCCTGCCGGTACGCCCAGGTCTTCATGGAGTTGGCGAACGTGGTCCAGGAGTGCGGCCACTTCGAGCCCGCCGCGTCCGCCTGGCAGGCGATCGAGGTGTAGGTGGCGAACGACTCGTTCAGCCAGAGGTCGTTCCACCACTCCATCGTCACGAGGTCGCCGAACCACATGTGGGCCAGCTCGTGCAGGATCGTCTCGGCCCGCACCTCGTACGCCGCGTCCGTCACCTTGGAGCGGAAGACGTACTGGTCGCGGATGGTGACCGCGCCCGCGTTCTCCATCGCGCCCGCATTGAACTCCGGGACGAAGAGCTGGTCGTACTTGGCGAACGGGTACGCGTAGTCGAACTTCTCCTGGAACCACTCGAAGCCCTGCCGGGTCACGGCGAAGATGTCGTCCGCGTCCAGGTACTCCGCCAGCGAGGGGCGGCAGTAGATGCCGAGCGGGACGGTCTGGCCGTCCTTCTCGTACGTGCTGTGCACCGCGTGGTACGGGCCGACGATGAGGGCCGTGATGTACGTGGAGATGCGCGGCGTCGGCTCGAAGGTCCAGACGTCGCCCGCGGGCTCCGGCGTCGGCGAGTTCGAGATGACCGTCCAGCCGGAAGGGGCCTTGACGGTGAACTGGAAGGTCGCCTTCAGGTCCGGCTGCTCGAACGAGGCGAAGACGCGACGGGCGTCCGGGACCTCGAACTGCGTGTACAGGTAGGCCTGCTCGTCGACCGGGTCGACGAACCGGTGCAGGCCCTCACCGGTGTTGGTGTACGAGCAGTCGGCGACGACCTTCAGCTCGTTGGCGCCCTCGCGCAGTTGCGGCAGCGCGATCCGTGAGTCACGGAAGACGGCGGCCACGTCCAGGTCCTTGCCGTTCAGCACCACGTCGTGGACGGCCGGGGCGACCAGGTCGATGAAGGACTCCGCACCCGCCTCCGCGCAGTCGAAGCGCACGGTGGTCACGGACCGGTAGGTGCCGCCCTCCTGCGCTCCGGAGAGGTCGAGATCGATCTCGTACGCGTCCACGGTCAGCAGGCGCGCCCGCTCCTGTGCCTCTTCGCGGGTCAGATTCGTGCCAGGCACGCGGTCATCTCCTAGGTGTGCGACTTGATATGCGGCGTTTCCGCCATCCTTCCACGTGCCGTGCTCCCAGCGCGATGTCCGTTTTCCGCCGGACGGGGACGGCCTCGGGGGACAGGCTCGAACCATGACCGGATACCAGCCCCGCCCCATCGACCCCGCCGCCCTCGCCGAACTCCGCGCCGTGGACGACGCGGGCCGGCCCTGCCACCCGTTCACCGCGGCCGAGGGCGGTCACCCCCTGCGGTGCTGCCTGCGCGGGAGCGTGCCGGGTGAGCGCATCGCCCTCGTCTCCTACGCCCCGCTGCGCCGCTGGGCCGCCGCGACCGGGGCGAGGCCGGGGGCGTACGACGAGCAGGGCCCGGTCTTCCTCCACGCCGAGGCGTGCGCGGGCCCGGACCCGGAGCGCGCGGGCTACCCGTTCTCGCGCCCCGGAGCCCTGCGCACGGTCCGCCGCTACGACGCACACGGCCGTATCGTCGGCGGCCGGCTCCTGGAGATCCCGGCCGAGGCGGACAAGGGTTTCGACGCAGCCTTCGACGAGGCGTTCGCGGACCCGGAGGTGGCGCTGGTGCATGTACGGGCGGTGGAGTACGGGTGCTTCCACTTCGAGGTCCGGCGGCCTTGAAGGCCCCCGTTCCCGGGTAGCAGCGCGGTGCCACCCTTGGTAGCATCGACGGTATGAAGATTAGTGTGAGTCTGCCGCAGGAGGATGTCGCCTTCGTCGACGAGTACGCGGCGAAGACCGACGCGGATTCCCGGTCCGCCGTCATACACACCGCTATCGAGTTGCTGCGTACCGCAGGCTTGGAGGCGGAGTACACCGAGGCGTTCCAGGAGTGGGACGCGAGTGAGGACGCCGCCCTGTGGGACCGCACCGTGGCCGACGGGCTCACGGATGCGTAGGGGCGACATCCATCTCGTGGACCTGGAGCCCGCGCGGGGGAGCGAAGCCAACAAGGTGCGACCGGCGGTGATCGTCTCCAACAACGCCGCCAACCGGTCGGCCGAGGTGTCCGGCAGGGGCGTCGTCGCCGTGGTGCCCCTGACCTCGAACACCTCGCGGATCCTCAGCTTCCAGGTGCTTCTCACCGCGGAGGAGAGCCGCCTCCCGCAGAACTCCAAGGCCCAGTGCGAGCAGATCCGGGCGGTTTCCCCCGACCGGATCCTGAAGCGCATCGGCGAGGTGCCCCGCCAGCGCATGGCGGAGATCGACAGGGCCCTCCGTCGCCATCTCGCGCTCTGAACCACGCACGCGAAGGGGGGGGGGGCCCCCCGGGTAACGAGCGGCCCCCCCCCAAGACCGGTTAAGTAAAAACCCCCCCCGCCCCCCCCCCACCCCCCCCCCCCCCCCCCCCCCACCCGCGGGGGCCCCCCCCCCGCCGGGGGGGCCCCCCCGGTTTACCGGGGGGCCCCCCCCCTTCGACGTTGTTACGCGTAAGGCCGCGCGTCAGCCCTTCAGCTCGGCCGCCACCAGCTCCGCGATCTGCACGGCGTTCAGCGCCGCGCCCTTGCGCAGGTTGTCGTTGGAGACGAACAGCGCGAGGCCGTGGTCCACCGTCTCGTCGACCCGGATGCGGCCGACGTAGGAGGCGTCCTTGCCCGCCGCCTGGAGCGGGGTCGGGATCTCGGACAGCTCGACGCCCTCGGCGTCCTTCAGCAGCTCGTAGGCGCGCTCGACGCCGATCGGGCGGGCGAAGCGGGCGTTGATCTGGAGCGAGTGGCCGGAGAAGACCGGAACCCGGACGCAGGTGCCGGAGACCTTCAGCTCAGGGATCTCCAGGATCTTGCGGGACTCGTTGCGGAGCTTCTGCTCCTCGTCCGTCTCGAACGAGCCGTCGTCCACGATCGAGCCCGCCAGCGGCAGTACGTTGAAGGCGATCGGGCGCTTGTAGACGGCCGGCTCGGGGAAGTCCACGGCCTCGCCGTCGTGGGCCAGCTTCTCCGCCTCGGCGACGACCTTGGCCGCCTGGCCGTGCAGCTCGGCGACCCCGGCGACCCCGGAGCCGGACACGGCCTGGTAGGTGGCGACGGTCAGCGCTTCGAGACCGGCCTCGTCGTGCAGCGGGCGCAGCACGGGCATCGCGGCCATCGTGGTGCAGTTCGGGTTGGCGATGATCCCCTTGGGGCGGACCTTCGCCGCGTGCGGGTTGACCTCGGAGACGACGAGGGGGACCTCGGGGTCCTTGCGCCAGGCGGAGGAGTTGTCGATCACCACGGCGCCCTGGGCGGCGACCTTCTCGGCCAGGGCCTTCGAGGTCGCGCCGCCGGCGGAGAACAGCACGATGTCCAGGCCGGTGTAGTCGGCCGTGGAGGCGTCCTCGACGGTGACGGGGGAGCCCTGGAAGTCGATCGTGGAGCCCGCGGACCGGGCGGAGGCGAACAGCCGCAGCTCGTCGACCGGGAACTTGCGCTCGGCCAGGATCCTGAGCATGACTGTGCCGACCTGACCGGTGGCGCCGACGATTCCGACCTTCACGAGGACTCCTCTGTTCTGTACACCTGTGCGTCTGTGCGGTCCGTATGCCGCACCATGATGCGTATGTCCGGGCCCGGCTTGTCCAATCCATTGTCCGACCTGCGGACTCTTCCCGCGAGGGCCGCAGATTCTGCAACGTCCGTGCCTGCGTGGGGAAACATCTGCGGCGGTCTCCGCGGCCTGTGACGAGGAACACGCACAGCGGGGCGGGTGCTCGTGAGAGCGCCCGCCCCGCTGCCGTATCGCAGGGATCCGTTACGGCGTGACCTTCTCGATCACGACGCTGCCGGTGCCCGCGGCGGTGCCGCGCGCATTGACCAGCTGGACCTCACCGAAGAACTGACGGCCCTCGGGAGCCGCCCCGGCGACCACGACCTCGGCGCCGACCTGGGCGGACGCGCCGTTGGCCAGGTTCACCGCCTTGGAGGAGTCGACCTTGATCGTGCCGAGCGACGCCGAGTAGTACACGTCGCGGTAGTCGTACGTGGTCGACCCGGCCGGGACCGAGTAACCGTCGACGACCACCGTGTACGTGCCCGCGGCGGGCTTCAGCAGGCTGACCGCCTCCTCGGAACCGGCGGTGGTGCCGCTGCCGACCTGCGTGGCGCCCCGGAAGACGTACAGGTCGAGGTCGGCGTTGGCGTCCGACGTACCGCCGATGGCGAAGTCGAGCTTCTCGACGCCGGCACCGATGGTCACCGTGGTCTCACGGGTCTGACCCGTGGAGATCGACGGCTTGTCCACCTTGGCCGAGCCCAGCGAACCGCCCTGGAGCTTGCCCTGGAGGGCGGCGGCCGTGTTGGTGACCTTCCAGTCCACCGCGGCCGGAGCACCGATCTTCGCCTCGGCGATGGTGCGCACCGCCGGGTCGAAGGTCACGCCGAGCAGCGAGACATCCAGCTTGTACGGGTTGTCCAGCAGCGGCGACGTACGGCGCGACTCGACCTCGATCTCCCAGACGCCGGGCTGCGGGTCCTTGTAGGAGCGCACGTCCGGGCGGCAGGTGTTGGCCGGGTTCTCGTAGTTCGGGTAGCAGTTGACCGTCGAGGTCGGGTCGACCGGCGTCCCGTACGGGTGCAGGGCGATGAACCGGGTCTGGCTGCCCGAGCGCAGCGCGCTGAGGGCGACCTCAAGGGTCTTCGCGCCCTCCGGCACGTTGACGAAGTACGACGTGGTGCCGTTGCGCTGCACCGAGCCGGAGGCCTTGTAGGCGTAACCGGGCTGCTGCAGCTCCTGGGCGATGACGACCGTGGTCATGATCTGGTGGTCGACGCCGGAGGTCTTCTTGTCGTCGACCTGGAGGATGGCGCTGTGCACCCCGGCGGTCTTCGCCTTGGCCCTGACCTTCAGCTTGACCGGCGTGTCGAGCGGCAGCGAGACGTACTCGGGGCTGCTGAGCTCGAAGGTGCCGTCGTTGTTCTTCCACGACAGCTTGTGCTGGACGGCGCGGTCCGGGCCCGTGGTGCGGGTGACGACGACGTCGTAGACCTTGGACTCGCCGACCTTCAGGCCGCCCTCGCGGTCGTAGAGGCCGGTGCCGAAGCCCGGGTCCTTGAGCGCGAAGTCGATCGCGGTGTCGACCGGGGCCTTCACCGAGAACTCGTGCGCGGGCTTGCCCTGCTTGGAGATCTGCTTCCAGGCCTTGACGATGTCGATCAGACCGGAGCCCTGGACGTGCGCGGGCACGTCCGCGATGTGGCCCGCGGTGCTCGTCAGAGCCACGCGCAGGTCGGCCGGGGGAAGCTCGATGCCGGTCTGCTTCGCCTTCGACAGCAGCAGCGCGGCAGCGCCCGCGGCCTGCGGGGAGGCCATCGAGGTGCCCTGGAGCATGGAGTAGCCGGCCGGCAGGTCGTAACCCGCCTCCTTGACCGGACCGCCCGGCGCCCAGGTCTGGGTGGTGTTGATGGACGCACCCGGCGCCGAGAGGATCGGCGTGAAGCCGCCGTCCTCACGCGGACCGCGCGAGGAGAAGGGCAGCATGTCGTACTTCTTGGTGACGTTGGAGCCGTAGTTGGCCGCCCACGTCTCCTTGGAGATCGACGCGCCGACCGAGATCACGTGGTCGGCGAGCGACGGGTCACCGATGGTGTTGAGCCCCGGGCCGCTGTTGCCGGCCGAGATGACCAGCTGGACGCCGTAGATGTCGACGAGCCGCTTGTACAGCTCGGCGCGCGCGTTGTTGCCGTCGTTCAGCGGCGGCAGGCCGCCGATCGACATGTTGACGATGTCGACACCGCGGTTGACGACGAGGTCGATCATGCCCTCGGTCAGCGCTATGTTGGTGCAGCCGCCCGACCAGGTGCAGGCGCGCGAGGAGACGATCTTGGCGCCGGGGGCGGCACCGTTCATCTCGCCGCCGAACAGCCCGTTGGCCGCGGTGATACCCGCGACGTGCGTGCCGTGCGAGCCCTCGATGACACCGATGTTGACGAAGTCGGCCTTGGCGCCGGCCGCGTTGTACGTGACGCCCTTGCGGGTCTCGACGACGAACGGGATGCGCTCGACGACGGGGGTCCGCGGGTCGTCCTCACCGAAGTAGGAGACCTGGAACTTCTCCTTGTACGGCTTGAGGACCTTGTCGTCGGAGAAGTCCGCGTTGCTGTTCAGGTCGACCCGGGTGGTGCCGGTGACCGGGTCGTACAGCACGCCCCAGACGTCGGTGGTGTCACCGTCGCGGTTGAGGTCGCCCGCCATGTCGCCGCCGGCCGTGGCCGACTCGGCGAAGGTGGCGAACTTGTAGCTGCCCGCGGGGGCCGCGTACGTCTTGCCGCCGGACGTGAACGTCGGGCCGCTGACGGACTCGGTCATCCGCAGCCAGGTGCCGTCGCCGTCGCTCACCGGGTCGGTGGCGGTCACCCAGTCGACGATCTTGCGCTCGCCGGTGGTGGTCTTCTTGAGCGCCGGGTGACCGAGGTCGACGCCGGAGTCCAGGACGCCGATGGTGATCCCGCGGCCGTCGGCCTTCGGGTTCTTCGCGACGAAGTCGACCGCACCCGTCTCGAACGACGGGTTGTACGGGTTCTTCGCCGGGGTCTTCTTGTTCGGCGCCGCGTAACTGCCCGTGGCCTTGGTCTGCTTGGCCCCGGCGGCCCGGTCGCCCTTGGGCGTCGGGTCGTCCAGCTTGATCTCCTGCTTGAGATCGATGCCGAGGACGGAGGAGAGCTTGGAGGCCGCCTTGATGGTGGACTCGGCGCTCCGCGTCGGGACCGTCGCCCGGACGTAGCCGAGCTTGTCGTAGGTCTGGCCGAGCACGGAGCCCTCGACGGCGTCCAGCTGCTTGCTGACCTGCTCGGTCGCCCCGGGAGTGGTGGCGACCATCATGGTGATGTTCTTCTCGCCCTTGGCTTCGGCCTTCGCCAGAACATCGGCGTCGGCCTTGCCGAGCTTGTCGCCCCGGTCGCTCGTGGCGGCCGGTTTGACGGGTGCCGGTGCCGGGTCGTCGACGGCGAGTGCCGGTGCCGCGCCGGAGGCGGCGAGTGCGGCCGCCAGACCGGCAGCGGCCGCGATACGAGCCGCGCGTCTCGCCCCGGGTATGGAGCTGGGGGATTCCTTGGTCATCAGCATCCCTGTAATTGAAAGAGAGAGTCCGGAATTCGGTACCGGATGACCGCTCACCCTGTCGTAAATGACAGGGGTTTGTGGAGAGTTGACGGAGGCGAGTCAGGGACATGGCATAGATCCGCCACGGGGCGCGATATGCCATGAGGGAGGAATGAGGTCAAACGGTACGCCCGTGGCGCCTGGTGACACGTACCGCCGCACCCGTGGTCCGGACCAGCGGTGCCCGTGGTCCGGACCGGCTCAGGGGCCGCTCAGCGCGGCAGCACCATCACATACGCGGCCGGCTCCCGGTCCGCCGCCGCCATCAACGCCGTCCGCACCACTGTCGCCTGCTGGTCCAGCGCCTCGCGCAGCTTCCTGGGGGTGAGGCGGACTACCGTGACCCCGAGCCGGTCCAGATGCTCCCGCTTCGCGGCGCACGCGGACCACTGCGGGTCCTCCTGGACCCGGCCGCCCCGCCGGCCGGACACGCCGTGCACGGCGTGCCGGGGCGCCCGGGAGTCCAGCTCCACCGCCACCGCGTGATCGGGCCAGTAGGCGTCGACCCCGCCGAGGCCCGGCCCGCCCGGCAGCCGCAGCTCCACGTTCCACACCGGCTCCGGCAGCCCGTACTCGCGCACCATCGCGTACAGCCGCGCCTCCGCCACCGCCCGCCCCTCGGCCAGCAGCGCGTCCACCGCACCCACCACGGCGGGCCGCGCCAGCAGTTTCGCCTCGCTCAACTCACGTACCACGGAAGCAGGTTCGCAGTGCCCGTCCCGTACGGCCTCGGTCAGCAGCCGACGGACGTCCGCTGCCTCCGCCATGCCCGCCACCGCGTCCGCGAGCGCCCGCTCCACCGGGGCGACGGGCACCTCGCCCACCCGCACCGGGACCGGCATCGAGGCGGTCCGCAGCACCTCCACGAACCGGGTGGACCGCAGCCGCCGGGTGCGGGCGACCAGCACGTCGATCCGGTGCAGCGCCCCCAGCTCCCCGACCGAGGTGAAGCCGTGCAGCGCGAGCGCGGCGACCCCGGTGACCATCGCCTCGCCGTACCCCGCGTCCGTGGAGCCCGCCGGAGAGCGCCGCGCGGAGACCGGCGGACGCCCCGCGTACAACAGCGCCCCGTGCAGCCGCTCCTGGCCGGTGGGCGGGCCCGGGTTCAGCAGGTAGACGCCCGGCAGCAGGTGCTGCCAGGGGCCGCCGGGCAGGCACTGGGCGGACGTCTGCGCGGCGGACACGCCCCGCGCCCTCAACTGGGCGGCGGACAGGACACGCTGCGTCACATCACCGGGGTGAAGGGGGAGACGCGGGAGGCGGGCGGAGAGCGGGGTGTTCTGGGTCATGTCCCGGGGTTTCCCGCCCGAAGAGGGGGCCCTAACCTCTGTTACACGCCCGTCGACATTCCCGGACAACGCCGTCCTAAAGCACGGACGTTCGACAACCGAAAAGGGCCGTCGCGCCGGGAATTGCGGGAGGGGCGCCTCGGGCAGGTGTGCGAGCGCCGGTTACGCGCCGCACGCACGCCCCGTCCGAGCGCCCCTCGGTCACGCCCCCGCTGTCACGCCCCTTCGGCC
>NZ_JAFEUF010000171.1 GCF_016901035.1 Streptomyces durocortorensis | reverse complement strand
GGGTGGGGCTTGACGGGATGGGGCTTGAGTGCGCTGGGTGGGCCACGTCGGTCCGGGGGCCTGGCCGGTCGGGCGGGTGCCCCGTCCCGTACGCCCTCCGACCACGGCGGGCCCCCTCGTAGACTCGGCGCCATGACTCAGCAGCCGACGCCCTCCGACCTGGTCTCCACATTCGCGCCCGGCGGCGCCCTGCGTGCCTCGATCAACCTCGGCAACCCGATCCTGGCCCACCGGGATCCGGTGAGCGGCGAGCCGGCCGGGGTCTCCGTCGACCTCGCCCGGGAGTTCGGGCGGCGGCTCGGGGTGCCGGTGGAGCTGGTGGCCTTCGAGCGGGCCGCGTTGTCGGTCGACGCGGTGCGGGCCGAGCAGGCGGACATCGGCTTCTTCGCGGTCGACCCGGCGCGGGGCGAGGGACTGCGGTTCACCGCCCCCTACGTCCTCATCGAGGGCAGCTATCTGGTGCCGGAACGGTCTTTGGTCTCCGGGAACGATCAGGTGGACGCCGAGGGCACCCGGATCTCGGTCGGGGCCGGGTCCGCGTACGACCTCTTCCTCACCCGCGAGATCCGCCACGCCGACATCCTCCGGCTGGAGGGCGCCCCGCGTGCGCTCGCGGCCCTGCGGGCGGGCGAGGTCGACGTGGCGGCCGGGATCCGGCAGTTGCTGGAGGCCGAGGCCGCGCGGGAGGAGGGCGTACGGGTGCTGCCGGGGCGGTTCATGGTGATCCGGCAGGCCATGGGGGTGCCGGCCGGGCGAGGGGCGGCGGCGCAGGAGCTGCTGGCGTCGTTCGTGGAGGAGATGAAGGCGGGCGGTTTCGTCGCGGACGCTCTGAAGCGTCACGGCGTCGAGGGTGCGTCCGTGGCGCCCGCCGCCTGAACCCGGCTGCGGGCCCTCCTTCGAGCGCCCGGCCCGGATCGCCTCACTCCGGGTCCTGCCCCGCCCAGGGGATCTCGGTGGACGCCAGGTAGGCGAGCCCCCGTTGCTCCCAGAGCCGGCCGTGGTGGGCGAGGCGGGTTCGGTGGTCGTTCCAGTCGGGCGCCCGGCCGGTCCAGGCGGCCGCCGCGACGGAGGGGAGGCGCGGCAGGAGCAGGGTCGTGACGTCGTCGAGGAACTCGACGGATTCGGCGAAGACGGTGGCCTCCACGCCGGCGACCCGGTCGTCGGGGATGGAGTGGGAAGCCGGTTCCCAGCGTGCGGCGTGTTCGACGTCGCGGGGGCGGTAGGTGGGGAAGCCGAGGCGGACGGCGGTGGACGCCTGGCCGGGCGGGACGACCTGTGCGGCGTAGGCGCGGTCCAGGTAGAGGTGGGACTGCGGAGAGAGCAGGACGCGCCCGCCGCCGTCGAGGATCCGGGCAAGGTCGTGGTCGGCGGGGGCGAAGAAGGCCTTGAGCGCCGCGATGAACTCGAGGGTGTGGCCCGCAGCGAGGAGTTCGGGGCGGGCGGAGAGTTCCTCGGCCGTGTCGGGCAGGTCCATCATCGGGACGTCGACCCAGAACTGGGCGATGTCCTCGGGCCCGACGCCTGCGCGGGAGGATTCCTGCCAGCCGATGGGACGCTTACCGAACTCCCTTACCCGTGAGCGCAGTTCGCGGATCGACTGGACGAAGCTCTCCTCGGTCGCGCCGACCGCCTCGTCTCCGCCGATGTGGACGAAGGCGCCATCGGTGAGCCGGCACACGCCGTCGAGGATCGTGGCGACGGCCTTCGCGGTCGCCGGGTCCGTGAGATCCAGCGGCGGGACGAACGGGAAGCGGCCGGTGAGGCCCTCGGGCGCGGGGGCGGCGGGGAGGCCGGGCAGGGCCTCGCGGAGGGTCGCGCAGTGGCCGGGGAGGTCGATCTCGGGGACGAGGGTGACGAAGCGTTCGGCGGCGTAGTCCTGGAGTTCGCGGTAGTCGTCGGTGGTGTAGAAGGCGCGTGGCGTGCCATCGGCGGCGGGGGCCGTCAGTTCGGGGACGCCGGGGATCTCCAGGCGCCAGCCCTCGTTGTCGGTCAGGTGCAGGTGCAGGACGTTGAGCTTGTAGAGCGCGGCGAGGTCGATGAGGGCGCGGAGTTCGCCGGGGGCGAGGTAGCCGCGGGCGGGGTCGACGAGGAGCCCGCGCCAGGCGTAGTGCGGGGCGTCGGTCAGCTCCTGGCAGGGGATGCGGTCGCCGGAGGTGACGAGCAGGTGGAGTGCCGTGGTGGCGGCGCGGAACACTCCGGCGGGTGTGGCTGCGCGGCAGTCGACGCCCTCGGTGCCCACCGTCAGGAGGTAGGACTCGTCGACGGGTCCGGCCTCCCCGGTCGGGGCGAGGCCCACGGGGGTACGGAAGTCGGGGGACGCCGCACCGTCGAGGGCGAGCGTGAGGGTGGCGGCGTCCGGGTCCGGTACGGCCCCCAGCGGCTGGAGGCGGTCGCCGAGGTGGGGCGCCAGCAGGGCGTGGACCGTGGTGGCGAGGTCCCGCAGCCGGGCGTCGGCGGAGTGGACCCGCCAGGAGCCCGAGGCGCGCGGTCCTGCGGTCGCGCCGGTCCGGGTCGCCTGTCGGGGCTGGGGAATGACGGCGTTCATGGTCTCCTCCACGGGCTGTGCCGGTACGGGGCAGGGCCCCGGCGGGCGTGCGTACGGGCGGCCCTCGGTGCGACGGACGGGACCGGGAGGTCCGGCTTCCTCGTCAGGTCGGAGCCGGGCCTCCCGGAGCGGTGGGCTTCCGGCGGGCCGTACGGGCTGCCGCCTCTTCCTGCCGGGCCGGGTGCGCCTGTACGCTAACACGAAAACCGATCAATGAACGCTTTTCGCGGAGCGCGTCGGCGACCCCCCTTCCGTCGTGCGCTCCGCCGCGGAAGGAGCCCTTCTATGACGCACCCGACCGGTCCCCGACTCGCCCTGCCCGAGGGCTTTCTCATGGGCGCCTCCACCTCCGCCCACCAGGTCGAGGGGAACAACGTCGGCAGCGACTGGTGGGCCGTCGAGAACCGGCCCGGCTCCTTCGTCGCCGAGCGCAGCGGGGACGCGGCCGACAGCTTCCACCGCTGGCCCGAGGACATGGACCTGCTGAGCGAACTCGGTTTCAATGCCTACCGGTTCAGCATCGAGTGGGCGCGGATCGAGCCCGAGCGGGGCCATGTCTCGCGGGCCGCTGTCGCCCACTACCGCGCCATGGTCCGGGGCGCGCTGGACCGTGGGCTGACACCGGTGGTGACGCTGCATCACTTCACCTCGCCGAAGTGGTTCAGCGCGCTCGGCGGGTGGGCGTCCCCCGAGGCGCCCGCCCTCTTCGCCGGGTACGCGGAGGTCGCGGCGGAGATCCTCGCGGCGGGGGTGCGGCACGTGGCAACCATCAACGAGCCGAACATGATCGCGCTGATGCACACGATGATCCGGCGGCTGGGCTCGGGCCGGGAGGCCGAGGGGGCCGAGGGCGGCGAGGAGGCCGGGGCCGTCGCGTTCGACGCGGGCACGGTCGAGCCCGACGCCGACGTCACCCGCTCCCTGATCCGGGCGCACCGCGCGGCGTACGACGTCCTGAAGGCAGCCGATCCGGGGCTCCAGGTGGGATGGACCGTCGCCAACCAGGTCTACCAGCCCGAACCGGGTGCGGCCGAGGCGGCCCGGGCCCATGCGCACCCCCGGGAGGACGTGTTCCTGGAGGCCGCCCGCGAGGACGACTGGATCGGCGTCCAGGCCTACACCCTGCACCGGATCGGCCCGGACGGCCCGCTGCCGGTGGAGCCGGGCGTCGAGACCACGCTGACCGGCTGGGAGTTCTACCCCGAGGCGCTGGGCCTCGCGATCCGGCACACGGTCGCCGTGGTCGGCCCGCACGTCCCGGTGCTCGTCACCGAGAACGGCATCGCGACCGACGACGACGAGCGGCGCATCGCGTACACGACGGGGGCGCTGGCGAGCCTGGCCGCGGCCCTGCGCGACGGGATCGACGTACGCGGGTATCTGCACTGGAGCGCGCTGGACAACTACGAGTGGGGGTCCTACCGGCCGACCTTCGGGCTGATCGCGGTCGACCCGCGCACGTTCGCCCGGACGCCCAAGCCTTCCGCCCGCTGGCTCGGTGCACTGGCCCGCGCCGCGCACATCCCGGACGGGCAGCCTCCCGTGGGCGTGCCCGCCGATGTCCGCAGCGCCGGTTAGGCTTTCGGGCATGGCAAAACGGGGCCCGTACGAAAAGGGCGAGGCGAAGCGCACCGAGATCCTCCACGCGGCGCTGGAGATCTTCGCCGCCGAGGGCTACCGCGGGACGTCGCTGCGCAAGGTGGCCGCCAAGTGCAGTCTCAGCCTGCCCGGCCTGATGCACTACTTCAGCTCCAAGGAGGACCTGCTCACCCAGGTGCTCAGGATGCGTGACGAGACGGCACGGGCCCGGCAGAACGAACGCTCCGACCCGGAGAGCTACCGCGAGATCATCCGGGAGGGCGCGAGGACACCGGGCCTGGTCGAGCTGTTCGTCTCGATGGCGGCGGCGGCCGGCGATCCGGAGCACCCGGCGCACGCGCATTTCGCGGAACGCTATCCGGTGCTGCGCGAACGCGTCGCCACGTATGTGCAGCAGCGGATGGACGAGGGCCGGATGACGACGCGGATCCCCGCCGACCGGCTGGCGGTCCTGCTCCTCGCGGTGGCCGACGGCGTCCAGTTGCAGTGGCTGATCGACCGGTCGACGAACATGGAGCAGCCGATCGACGACGTCATGCGGTTGCTCGCGCTCGATCCGGAGACCGGGGAAGGCCCCGGGGGCCGGACGGAGGGCTGAGCGCCCCGCCCGGCTCGGCGCCACACCGATGGGGCGCGTACGACGGTCTCCCCGCCGTACGCGCCCCTTCGTTTCCCCGCTGTACGCGCCCCCTTCACCGCCCGGTCCGCCCGGTCCGCCTGGTCCGCGCGTCGCGGCTCGTGTGTCGCGGCTCGTGCGTCGCGCTTCAGTGCTCCGGCGTCCCGGAGACCGCTGCCGCCTGTGCCGTCAGGGCGACGACGTCCTCGGGCCGGACCGGGCTCTGGGGGAACTCCGCGATCACGTCGAGCGGTGTCCCGGCGAGGAAACGGCGGATCGCCGGGTTCTCCAGGGCGCTCGGTCCCCCTCCGGCGGCGGCCCTTCCCTCGGCGAAGGCCTTCATCAGCAGG
The DNA here is from genome assembly GCF_016901035.1 of Streptomyces durocortorensis. Taxonomy (GTDB): domain Bacteria; phylum Actinomycetota; class Actinomycetes; order Streptomycetales; family Streptomycetaceae; genus Streptomyces; species Streptomyces durocortorensis. Next base: position 10,639 of record NZ_JAFEUF010000171.1, on the reverse strand, counting down.
GGGCCGCCGACCGGGTGGGCGAACCACTCGGCAACGGTGTTGCGCCCGGTGAGAGTGAGGCGCGAAGGGTCGCCCGCGACGGGGATGACAGCGGAAAGCCGGATGTCCCGGGAGGACGCCCCGGCCTCGATGCCGTGGTCGCCGCCCTCGACCCGCCGGCCGCCTTCCCGCTCGCTGAAGTGGGCGAGGTCGTCGCGGGACACGTGGACGACGACCTCGCGGCTCTCGCCGGGGGTGAGGGTCACGGACGCGAAGCCGCGCAGTTCCCGCGGGGGGCGGGCAACCGTGGAGCCGGCGGGCCCGGTGCTGTAGATCTGGACGACCTCCCGCCCGGTGCGCGGCCCGGTGTTGGCGACGGTGACGGCCACGGCGTATCGGGCCCCGTCCGCCTCCGGGGTGACGCGGAGCCCGCTGTACGAGAACGTCGTGTACGACAGCCCGTGGCCGAAGGGGAAGGCGACCTCGCGGGCGGCGGCGTCGTGTCCCCGGTACCCGACGAAGACGCCCTCCCCGTAACGGACATGGCCTTCCTCGCCGGGGAACGACAGGTGGCTGGGCGAGTCCTCCAGGCGCAGCGGGACCGTCTCGGCGAGATTGCCGGAGGGGTTGACCTCTCCGAACAGCACCCGGGCCAGCGCGCCGCCGCCCGCCTGGCCGAGGAGCCAGCCCTCGACGAGTGCGGGCACGGTGCGGTGCCAGGGATCGGTGCGGACGACTCCCCCGTTGGACAGGACGACGGCGACGCGCGGGTTGGCCGCCACGATGCTGTCGAGCAGCCGCAGTTGGGCATCGGGCAGGTCGATGTGGTCCCGGTCGAAGCCCTCGGACTCGTCGTGGGCGGAGAGGCCGAGGAAGAGGACCACCGTGTCGGACGCGGCGGCGAGGCGCACCGCGGCGGCTTCGAGCTCGGCGTCGTCCTCCGCGGCGTCCGCGCTCCCGGCCCCTGCCGCTTCGGCGCCCGGGAGGTTGTAGCCGGGGGCGAAGTCCACCCGGGCCCCGGCGGCGCGGTCGCTCAGCGCCTCCAGGGGCGTGTCGAGGCGGGTGGGCGTGACCTGGGAGGATCCGGCGCCCTGGTAGCGGGGCGTACGGGCGAGTTCGCCGATGACGGCCAGGCTTCCGGCGGCCGGGTCCAGCGGCAGCAGGCCGTCGTCGTTCTTGAGGAGGACGACGCACCGGTCGGCGGCCTCGCCGGCGAGGCGGTGGTGGTCCTCGACGGTCATCCGGGGCTCGTGCCGGTCGGCGTCGGCGGTGCGCCGGGCGAAGCGGGCGAGGCGCTCGACGGTGGTGTCGAGCACCGCTTCGTCCAGGGATCCGTCGTCCACCGCGGCGACGACTTCGCGGTCGGTGCGCCCCTGGGTGCCGGGCATCTGGAGGTCGAGGCCGGCACGGAGGGCGGCGACCCGGTCGCGTACGGCTCCCCAGTCGGACATCACGATGCCGTCGAAGCCCCACTCGGTGCGCAGGATTCCGGTGAGCAGGCGGGTGTTCTCCGAGAGGGTGACGCCGTTGACGGCGTTGTAGGAGGACATGACGGACCAGGGGCGGTCGCGTCGGACGATGCGTTCGAAGGCGCGGAGGTAGATCTCCCGCAGCGGGCGTTCGTCGATGTCGGCACTGACCCGCATCCGGTCGGTTTCCTGGTTGTTGGCCGCGTAGTGCTTGAGGGCCGCGCCGACGCCCGACTCCTGGAGTCCGCGGACCATCGCGCCGCCGAGCTCGGCGGTGAGGAGCGGGTCCTCGGAGAAGTATTCGAAGTTGCGGCCGCAGAGCGGGGACCGCTTGATGTTGATCCCGGGGCCGAGCAGGACGCGGATGCCGTGGGCGGTGGCCTCGTGGGCGAGCGCTCCCCCGACGCGGTGGGCGAGTTCCGGATCCCAGCTGCTGCCGAGGGCCACGGCGGGCGGGTAGCAGGTGGCGGGGGCGGCGCTGTGCAGATCGACCTGTCCGCCGTCGCCCGCCTCCTTGGGCAGGCGCAGTCCGTGCGGCCCGTCGGAGAGGGTGACGGCGGGAATGCCCGCGTGCGGGAGGGCCGTGGTGACGAAGTCCCCGTCACCGCTGGTCAGGGACGCCTTCTCGGCGAGGGTCAGCCGGAGGGCCGGCGGTTCCCCGGCCGGGGGCGGTGAGGAGGTCTGGTCGTTCGTCATACAGCGCACCTGTCGGATCGGTGGTGGGGCGGGCCGACCGGAAGGGCAGCCACGACGCAAAAACCGTAGGTTGATCGGTTTTGGGTGTCAAGGGTCCACCGCTCCCGGCCGCACACCCTTCCGACACGCCGCATCCGCGCCCCCGCGCCCCCGAAAACAGGCCTTGCGCGATCCCTTGACGATCAGAAACCGTTCATCGTACGGTTTTCGCTCTCCGGCCGGTCCGTCCCGCTTACCGTCGCCGCCGCGACCGCGCCCCGCTTCACTTCGCTCCACCCCGCTCATCCGCCGACGAGACGAGGACTGGCCATGCCCTTTCCCAGCAGGCGCTCCGCACCCGCTGCCTCCCGCCACCGCCCGACGACGGCCGCCCTGGCCGTCGCGAGCGCCACGGCCCTGCTCGCCGGTACCGCCGCCACCGCCTCCGCGGCCCCGCCGCCCGTCCGGACGGACACCGGCGACCCGGTCCGCTATGTGGCACTCGGCGACTCCTTCAGCTCGGGGCCGGGCATCCCCGACCAGACGGACGAGGTGTGCGGATGCTCCTCCCGCAACTACCCGGCACTCATGGCGGCCGCGCTCGGAGCAGCGTCCTTCACCGACGTCACCTGCGCGGGAGCCGACACCCGCCACATGACGACCCCGCAGGGGGCGGCGCGCCCCCAGCTCGATGCCCTGCGGCCGGACACGACCCTGGTCACCCTGGGCATCGGCGGCAACGACCTCGACCTGGCTGGCGTGCTCACCCGGTGCGTCCTGCTCGGGAAGCTCGCGCCCCTCGGCGCTCCGTGCAAGCGGAGCTACACCCTTCTGGGCACCGACGAGATCGGCTCCCGGATCGACGCGACCGGGCCGAAGGTGGCGGCGATCCTCGACGAGATCCACGGCCGCTCGCCGCAGGCCCGGATCCTGGTCGTGGGCTACCCGGCGATCGTCCCCGACGACGGAACCTCCTGCCGGGCCACGGTGCCGCTCGCCGAGGGCGACTTCGCGTGGTTCCGGGACAAGCAGAAGCAGCTCAACTCGATGCTGGCCCGCCGGGCGGGAGGCGGGCGCGACACCTACGTCGACGCGTACGCGCCCTCCATCGGTCATGACGCGTGCAAGCCGCAGGGCGTGCGCTGGATCGAGCCCGAACAGACCGCCGAGGCCGCCGGATTCCACCCGAACGCAGCCGGACACCGGAGCACGGCCGATGCGGCACTCGCGACGCTCACCCGCTGACGCCGGCCTCGCCCGCCCCGTCGGCCGCTCCCGCCGCGCCGCTCTCTCCCGCGTCACCTTCTCCCGCCCCGTCGGCCTCCCCGGACCCGTCGTCGGCCGGCACCAGTCCCAGGCGGTCCAGGAAGTCGCGCACCAGCGACTCCATCGGCACCGCCCCGGGCTCCAGCAGCCACTGGGTCTGGAGGCCGTCCATCAGCGCCAGCAGCTGACCCGCCACCACGGCCGGATCCAGGTCGCCGGCGCGGCCGGTCTCGGCCTGGAGCGCCCGGACGAGACCGGACAGTTCGGCCCGCAGGAGTCGATAGCGCATCGTGAAGTAGCGGTGCGCGGGGTGGGCCGGGTCGGTGGCCTCGGCGGACAGCTTCGCGTACAGCGCGACGAGGCCCGGCGTCCGGGTGTTCCGGGCCACCACACCGATCAGGAGACGCAGCCGGTCGGCGGGGGCAGGGTCGGGCGCGCCGAGCCGGTCGCTGCCGGGGAACAGCTCCCGCGCGTCGATCCGGTCGCGCCGCTCCAGCACCTCAAGGAGCAGGGACTCCTTGCCGGGGAAGTGGTGCAGCAGCCCGGCATGGGTCAGCCCGGCGTGGGCGGCGATGTCACGCAGCGAGACCGCGTGGAAGCCGGACCGGGAGAACAGCTCGGTCGCGGAGTCGAGGATGCGGGCGCGGGTGCGCTCCCCCTTCGACGGCCGACGCCCCTCGGGTCCGGCCGGGCCGTACGTGGCATCCGCGGCGTACGCGGGTCCGTCGCTCAACGCGGCGGCCTCCTGTGCTCGTCGGGTACGGGCCGCCGGCCGGATGCCCGGGGCAGAAGCCCCGGCGGGGCCCCGGACTGCGCAGCGAGCGGCGCACCACAGAACTTACCAGCTGGTTGATTTCGCAGCAGAAAAACCTACCAAGTGGTTAATTCCGCAGGTAGGCTCACCGCCACTCTTCCCCGGGACGTCCATCCCCGGCCCTCCAGACGGAGCGAACCCCATGAGCAGAACCACGCGGAGCGGAGCCCTGGCAGCCTGCCTGGCGGCCGTCCTCACCCTCGCAGGATGCGCGGACACGGGCGCGCGGACCGGAGCGGGATCGCAGCTGAGCATCGCGACGCTGAGCTATCCGCAGAGCCTTGACCCCGCGCAGGCGGTCGGCAGCGCCCTGCCGTTCTTCCAGGCCGCCTACGACACGCTCCTCAAGCGGGAACCGGACGGCTCCTTCAGCCCAATGCTCGCCACGGAGTGGACGTACGACGGCGACGGCACCGGACTGGCTCTCACCCTGCGCGAGGACGTGAAGTTCGCGGACGGGACCGCGTTCGACGCGGCCGCCGTCAAGGCGAACCTGGAGCGCTTCAAGAAGGGCGGCGGCGCGGACGCCAAGTGGCTGAACGGCCTCACGTCGGTGGAGGTCGTCGACGCCTCGCACGTCACGCTGAAGCTGGCGGAGCCCGATCCCGCGATGCTGTTCTATCTGAGCGACGCGGCGGGCCTGATGGCGAACCCGGCGGCGTTCGCCAAGGGCGACAGCCTCAAGACGACGCCCGACGGCACCGGCCCGTACCGCCTGGTGAAGGCCGAGACCACCATCGGCACCAAGTGGGTCTACGAGCGGAACACCGGCTACTGGGGCGAGGAACTCCCCTACAAGGACCTGTCGATCAGCTTCTTCGACAACGAGACGGCGATCGTCAACGGCATCCGTACCGGCCAGGTGAACGCGGCCCTGCTGCAGAACGCGGACCAGCAGATCAGCGTCGAGTCGGACCCCCGGGTGAAGACGACGGAGCAGGAGTTCGACTTCCAGGGGCTGCTGCTGTTCGACCGGGACGGAAAGCTGACGCCCGCGCTCAAGGACCCCCGCGTCCGCCAGGCGCTGAACCACGCGGTAGACCGCAAGACCATGCTCGCCACCATCCGGCAGAACCGTGGCGCCGCCACCGCCCAGGTCTTCGGCCCGGACACCGAGGGCTACGACGCGAAGCTGGACACGTACTACGCCCACGACCCCGCGAAGGCCAAGGCACTGCTCAAGGCGGCCGGTTACCCCAAGGGCTTCACGCTCAAGCTGCCCCGGATCGCCGCGATCGTCAACGACGCGCTCGCCGCGTCCCTCGCCACCGACTTGAAGGCCATCGGGGTCACGCTGCAGTGGGACGACCTGGATGGCGGCTCGGCGGTCCAGAAGGTGTTCACCGACCGCGCCTACTCCGGCATGGTCATGAACATGGGCCAGGCGGCCTCGGACTGGATCGTCGTCAACGAGCTGGTCACACCAGGTGCGTTCAACATGTTCGGCACCACCGACGCCACGGTCCAGAAGCTCGTCCCGCGTATCCGCGGCGGTTCGGGCGACGAAGCGAAGAAGGCGGCGAAGGATCTCAACCGCCACCTCGTCGAGGACGGCTGGTTCCTCCCCTTCTACCGGATGTCCTACCTGCACGTCTCGGACGGCACGGTGAAGATCACCCCGCAGTCCGGGATGGCCGTGCCCTCGATCTACAACTACACCCCCGCCGGCTGAGCCCCCGGTTCCGAGTGCCCGACAGATACCGAGTGCCATGCTGAACTTCATCGCCCGCAGGATCGCGGCGGGAGCACTGCTCCTGCTCGTCATCTCCCTCCTCTCCTATCTGCTGCTGTCGATCCCCGACCTGGACGTGGGCCGCCAGCTCCTCGGCCAAGGGGCCGACCAGGCCGCCGTCGACGCGAAGAACGTTTCGCTCGGCCTGGACCGGCCGGTCCTCGTGCAGTACGGGGACTGGCTGGCCCACGCCGTACGGGGTGACCTCGGCACCTCCTGGTTCACCAGCGAGGACGTCGCCACCACGGTCTCGGCGCGCCTGCCGGTCACGGCGAGCCTGATGGTCGGGGTCACCCTCGTCGCCACCGTCGTGTCGTTCCTGCTCGGCGTGTGGGCGGGCGTCCGGCGCGGCGCCGTCGACCGGTTCGTACAGGTACTGGGGGTCGTGGGGTACGCGCTGCCCGGGTTCCTGGTGACCCTGGTGATCGTGCTGGTCTTCGCGGTCAACCTGAACTGGTTCCCGGCGATCGGCTACACCCCGTTCGCCGCGTCGCCCTCCGGCTGGCTGTCCACGATCACCCTGCCCGTGCTGTCGCTGTCCGTCGCCTCCGTGGCGGGCGTCTCCCAGCAGGTGCGCGGGGCGGTCATCGACGTGCTGCGCCAGGACTACGTCCGTACGCTCCGGGCCCGCGGGCTGCCCATGTCGCGGATCGTGTTCCGGCACGTTCTGCGCAACGCGTCGGCTCCGGCGCTGTCGGTGCTCGGCATGCAGTTCGTCGGACTGCTCGGCGGGGCCGTACTGGTGGAGCAGATCTTCGGACTGCCCGGAATCGGCTCCATGACCGTCACCTACACCACCCGCGGCGACGTGCCCGTCATCATGGCGCTCGTCATGCTCACGGTCGTCGGCGTGGTCCTGATCAACCTCCTGGTCGATGTCATGATCGGCTGGCTCAACCCGAAGGCGAGGGTCGCATGAGCGGCAACCTCCCGACCGGCGCGGCGGCCCCGCCCCGTACCGCTCACGAAGCCGAACCGGAAGCCGGAGCCGGGCCCGGATCCGTCGCGCCGGGTTCCGTCCGGGGCGGGGCGGTACGCCGGCTCCTGCGCAACCCGCTCGGCGCGGCCTCGGCCGTCGTCCTGCTGCTCCTCGTCGTCGCGGTGCTCCTGGCACCGCTGCTCGCGCCGCAGGCTCCCGATGTCTCGTCGCTGGGCGACGCGTTCGCCGGACCCGACGCCGCGCACCCGCTGGGGATGGACTCGGCGGGGCGCGACATCCTCTCCCGCATCCTGTACGGCGGCCGCAACACGCTCGGCGGGGCGCTGATCGCCCTGGCGGTGGCGCTCGCCCTCGGTGTGCCGTCCGGGCTCTACGCCGGTTACTACGGCGGCCGGTTCGACTCGGTGGCGGGCTGGGGCGTCAACCTCGTGATGGCGCTGCCCGCGATGGTGGTGCTGCTCGCCTCACGGGCCATCCTCGGCCCGAACGTATGGGTGCTGATGATCGTGCTGGGCGTGCTCGCCTCGCCCAGCTTCTTCCGCCTGGTGCGGGGCATCGTCGCCGGCGTCCGCAAGGAGCTGTACGTGGACGCCGCCCGGGTGTCCGGTCTTTCCGACACCCGGATCGTGGTGCGGCACATCCTCGTCGTGGTGCGCGGTCCCGTCATCATCCAGGTGGCGCTGGTCGCCGGGGTCGCCATCGGTCTCCAGGCCGGTCTGGAGTTCCTGGGTGTGGGCAGCGGTTCGTCGGCGACCTGGGGCGCGATGCTGAACGAGGCGTTCCAGAACATCCAGCGTGCCCCGCTGCTCATGCTCTGGCCCGGACTCGCCCTCGGCCTCACCAACGGAGCCCTCGTCCTGCTGGCGGGCGCGCTGCGCGACGTGCTGGAGGAGCGTGGCGGAGGCGGACCGGACGGCGGACGCGTTGCGCCCCGTACGAAGGAAAAGCCTTCGCTGCCCGCCGCCCCGGTGGAGGCCGGCGCGCGCAGCCCCCTGCTGTCGGTGCGCGGGCTCACGGTCGTCTACGGGAAGCCGGACGGCACCCGGAAACAGGTCGTCCACGGCGTCGACCTCGACGTGCGTCCCGGGGAGATCGTCGGCCTGGTCGGCGAGTCGGGGTCCGGCAAGACGCAGACCGCGTTCTCGGTCCTCGGGATCCTGCCGGAGGGCGGGCGAATCGGCACGGGCAGCATCACCGTCGCCGGACGCGAGGTGGCCGGGCTGCCGGAGCGCGCCCACCGCGCCCTGCGGGGCGGGACGGTGGCGTACGTTCCACAGGAGCCGATGAGCAATCTCGACCCCGCCTTCACCATCGGCAGTCAGCTCGTCGAGCCGATCCGTCAGGTGCTGGGCCTCTCCCGCAAGGAGGCCGCGGCCCGCGCACTGGATCTGCTGCGGCTGGTCGAGATCCCCGCCCCCGAGCGGACGATGCGGCTCTATCCGCACGAGATATCCGGCGGCATGGCCCAACGGGTCCTGATCGCCGGGGCGATGTCCTGCGACCCGGAACTGCTCATCGCCGACGAGCCGACGACCGCTCTGGACGTGCTCGTCCAGGCGGAGATCCTGGGCCTGCTGCGCCGGCTCCAGGAGGACCGCGGACTCGGGGTGCTCCTGGTCACCCACAACCTCGGTGTCGTCGCGGACCTCTGCGACCGGGTCGCGGTGATGAGCGACGGCCGGATCGTGGAGACCGGCACCGCCGAGCAGATCGTCCACTCCCCGGAACACCCCTACACCCGGTCCCTGCTCGGCGCGGTCCTCGACGACGCGCCGGCCCGGGAGCCGTGGCAGCAGCGCAAGGCGAGGAGCACCACCGTATGACCAGCACCGTTGCCGACGACACCGCCGCCGAGGTTCCCGACGGTCTGCCGGACGCCCTGCTGCGCGTCCGTGACCTGCGCGTCTCCTATCCCGGGCGAGGCCGCCGCGCGCCCCGCGCCGAGATCCTCAAGGGGGTCTCCCTCGACATCCGGCCGGGCGAGACCCTCGGCCTGGTCGGCGAGTCCGGCTCGGGCAAGACGACGATCGGCCGGGCTGTCCTAGGGCTCGCCCCCGTGCAGTCGGGCTCCATCACCTTCGCGGGCGAGCGCATCGAGCGGGCCGGGGCCGCCCGTCGGCGGGCGCTCAGCCGGGACCTCCAAGTGGTGTTTCAGGACCCGTACACCTCGCTCAACCCCTCCCGTACGGTCGGGGACACGCTCGGCGAACCGTTGTCGGGCCAGGGCACCGGCGCGAAGGAGGCCCGCGCCCGGATCGCCGAACTGCTCGACCGGGTACGGCTGCCGGCCGACGCGGCGGACCGGCTGCCCCGGGAGTTCTCCGGCGGGCAGCGCCAACGCGTCGCCATCGCAAGGGCGTTGGCCCTGCGGCCCCGGCTGGTTATCTGTGACGAGCCGGTGTCGGCGCTGGACCTGACGACCCAGCGCACGGTGCTCGACCTGCTGCTGGAGATCCAGGAGGAGTCCGGCGTCGCCTATCTCTTCGTCACGCACGACCTGTCGGTGGTCCGGTTCATGAGCCACCGGGTGGCGGTGATCCGGGGAGGCGAACTCGTCGAGACGGGCGACGCCCGGAGCGTCACCTCCGAGCCCCGGCACCCCTACACCCGGGCGCTGATGCTCGCCGCACCGGTCGCGGACGTAGCAGAGCAGCGACGGCGGAGGGAGGCAGCGCAGGCGTCGGCACCGACACCGTCGTCGGCGTCGCCGTCGGCACCGGCATCGCCATCGGGCTGATCGGCGGTCAGCGGCGGCGGGTCAGCACCCTGGTGGTACTGCCGTCGTCCTCCTCGATGTCCCTCATGTGCTCGAAGCCGATCCTGTGCAGCAGGGTCAGCGAGGCCTCGTTCGCGGCGGCGACGGTGGCGTGGACCTCGGTCAGCCCGAGGGCGCCGAAGCCGTGGGCGACGACGGCCTGTGCCAGCTCGGTCCCCAGGCCGCACCCCCACGCCGAGGGCGCCAGGGCGTAGACGATCTCATGGCCGTCGACGACGTCGGTCCGCTTGATCTCGGCGTGGCCGATCAGGAGTCCGTCGCGGCGGACGGCCCAGACGGCGAACAGGTCCTGGGCGTAGACCTTGGTGAAGACCCGTCCGAACAGGGCCCGGTCCTCCGGCTCGGAGGAGGGGCCGTCGCCCATCCACCGGGACACTCCGGTGTCCTGGAACAGGGCGACGAAGTCGTCTTCGTCCGCGGGGACGTACGGCTCCAGCAAGAGCCTCTCGGTGCGCAGGGTCGGGGTCACGGCGGGCGACGCTACCCGGGCGACGACCGCCCGGGCAATCGGCTTTCCCGCCCGGCAGGCACGGATGCCCCTACGAAGGGCGGGAATCGGCCGCTGAGTCCTCGCGCAGCAGGCGCAGGGCCTTCTCCCGGAGCCGCTGCCGGTGCTCGGGGTCGGTGGCCCGGTCGGCGGCGCGGCCGAGCTCCTCGGCGCGTTCACGGGTGCGGCGGGCTCGCTCCACCGGGCTGTCGTACAGGTTCATGGGGGTGTCCTCCGTCGTCGGTCCTCCGTCGGCAACCGGCGTTGCGTGCGTGACCGGAGCCCCAGCGTCACCGGAGTCGGTCCGACCCGCATCTCGTGCGGCTACGTTCGGTGACGACGGGAGGGGCGGGGCTTCCGACGTGAGGGCACCCCGCGGCGGGGGCCCCCCCCCCCCCGGCCCCCCGGCCCGCCGGCCTCACGGGCCGCCCGCCCCGGGGCCAGCCGGGCCCCCCGCGCTCCGCGGCCGTCTGGGCCTCCGGCCACTACCCGGTCCTGGAC
>NZ_JAFEUF010000170.1:12663-15752 GCF_016901035.1 Streptomyces durocortorensis | reverse complement strand
GGGCTTCCATTAGCGCGTAGCGCTAATGGTGGGCCTAATTGTATTCGCAAAGCGAATCAATTCCCGATCGAATGTCTGGAGCGTAGCGGAGGGCATTCGATTCCTATTCGGGTTAAGGCGCGTAGCGACCTTATTCCAATTCGTCCTTATGCGCGTCGATCCGTCGCATTCTTCGGTTATTTGTTTCCATTAGTCTTGGTCGTGTTTTTTCTAGTCTTTTCGCTAGATATGCTCGCGCGTGTCTCATTGTGGATCGGACGGTGCTTTGTTCTACTTCTAGGATTTCCGAAATTTCGCTTGGAGAATATCCTGATAGCGTCCAAGCCAATACTTGTCTTTGCCTTTTTGGCAATTCTTTTAGGACTTGAATGATGTCTGAGCTTTCGGTGATGAAATCAATGGGGGATTCAATTGCTCTTTCGATGTGCTCGGAGGTTACTATTTCCTTGTGGAACTGTTCTCGTGCTCTTCTGTAAATGATATTGTTCGCCACTTTGTAGATCCAGGCTTTAGGGTGCTCTACTTTCTCCCAGTTTTTAACGAGCTGGATCGTGGCTTCTTGGGCGATATCTTCTGCCTGCGTTTTTGAGTCGGTCTTGTTTTTGAGGAAGTTGATTAGTTTCGGTATTTCACTGTTATAGAATTCTTCGATCTGGGCTTTGTGTGATTCCTGAATACTGGGTGAGTCTGGTTGTTGTCCTGCTTGGGGACGTGCTTGAGCCCCGGTCCCGTTTTGCTTTTGGGCCCGGGGCTCAAGCGTGTTGCCTTCAGTGTCCAGAGTCAGAGCCTCTCAGAAGGGCCGTGATGCCCGTCATTCGGCTTGTGCGGGCTGAGCCACGTCTTGAGGCGCTCGATCGCTCTGCCTGTGCGGTCCAGGGCTTTGACGCTCTTCTTGGTGAAGTGCTTCTTGACTGTCTGGAGCCGTGCCCAGGCAATGGAACCGAGCAGGCAGAGGGAGAGGCCGGCGATGGAGAGTCCGAGGGCGTACTGGTGCACTGCCACCAGTTCCGCGGGGATCTCGTACTCCTTGCCGACCACGTGCAGCAGGATGACGGCTCCAATGAACCATGCGATAGCAGTAAGGCGGCGTCCGCCTCTTGCTGCGGAGCCGCCTGTGTTTACCGTGGCCAAATGGACCACCTTCTCTTTCGCACCAGTTATCGGACTCTCCGTGTCCCCACTCGGGCGAAGTGTTTTGACAGACAGCGGAGAGGCCGCGACCGAAGGTCGGCTTTTAGTCAAGCACTACGGATAGGTGTAACGCAAGCGGCCCAGGTCAGTGGAACTGAACCTGGGCTGATCGTTAAATGCCTATATGTGCCGCTTGTGAAGTTCGCGGCTTTATCGGACCCGCCGCCTGTCTACTCGCCCGAGTGGGGGCGGCGGGTCCCGGTGCGACAGAAGGCTCCTGCGAACAGGTTCCGGCCGTCATTGATTAGGAGTCATCTCGGACCCTAATCGTGCAAGAGACTAGCATCTATTTCACGTCTCTTGAGGGTCCATTTTGAGCCACTACTCACCGTGCATTTGTGGACTCGTGGCGTCATAAGACCATAGTGACAGTTCACCATGGTGGGAAGAGTTGCAGGTCAGGCATGAGGAACGGACCTGTTTCACTTCATCGAAGCCGCCGGAGTAGTGCCTTGCGGGTGGGTTCGTGCTCCATGCCCATACGGATCAACTCTCGGACGACCTCTGCCTTATCCAGAGCACGGCGCCCGGCGTCGTCGCGCAGCTCCAGGACGAACCGGTCGATCTGCGAGGACTCCTCCGGGTCGAACCGCACAGTCGTTGGGATCGCGTCGGCTGCCGCGGGCGGAGGCTTGCGGCCGCCGCGGGTTCGCCCAGGCCGGGACTGCCGGCGGCCGGTCGGCTGCTCAGACTCCTTGTCTTGGTGCTGCTCTTGTTGGGGCTCCCGAGAGGTCGGCGTCTTGTCGCGCCGCAGCTCCTGGAGCTTGGCCCAGTCGCCGGTGAGCCCGCCCATGTCCGGCGGCGGCGGGGTGTTCCGCGATGAGTTCATGGGGCCAGGACCACCTTCGCCAGGTCGCGGAACCACTGGCTCGCCTCGCACTTCGCGTCGTACTCCAGAACGGGCACCCTGGCCCGCCAGGCTTTGCGGATGTCGGTCCGCTTCTTGATCTCAGCGATCACGGGCGGCTGACCGAGGTTCCGGAACGCTTCAAGCATGGAGGACACGATCTCGCCGTCCCGCGTGTCGAACCGGGTGGGGATCAGGCCAAGGATGTCGATGTCGACGTCCATGTCGTTGCTCAGGATCGCCACCTGACGCAGCAGCAGTCGCAGGGCCCGGATGCTGGAGTCCTCGGCCTCAACCGGGACCAGGAGGCCGCCGCGCTTGCCCGGCCGCCGGCGCGCGGCCATCAGCGCGCACTCAGTGCCGATCCCGAGGGAGGGCGGGGCGTCGATGACACAAGCGTCGTAGTCGTCCTCGAACTTGGCCAGGAGCTTGGAGAGCCGCATCTCGCGGGCGGTCGCCGCGTACAGGCCCTTGTCCAGCATGAACATGTCCATGTTGGTGGGCAGGACGTGGAGCCGCTCGCGGTAGGGCACCAGCAGTTCGTGAGGGTCGCCGCTCCACTCCCCCAGGACCCAGCCCTTCATCGTCCGGTGGTCCGGGCTCTCGTCCACACCGAGGGCTTCGGTCATGTGGCCCTGCGGGTCCCAGTCGACCAGCAGTACGCGGCGGCCGTGCTCGGCGAGCGCCGCGCCCAGGTTGATGGTGTTGGCGGTCTTGCCGACACCACCCTTCTGGTTCGTCATGGCGTAGATGTCCATGGAGGGCAGCGTAGAGCCTCGCTCGTGACGCCACGAACTCACGGGGCCGGTACCCCACGAATGTGCTGTCGCGCTTGCTTGTCGTGCCCGCCGAAAGCCCCGGATACGCGGACCTCTGCCCTGGGCACACCGACGACAGTCACCTGACGCGACAGAGTGGCCCGACAGGACAGAGAGCCCGGGAGGGTACGCAGGAGGGGGGGGCGCCGGGGGGGGGGGGGGGGGGGGGGGGGGGGGGGGGGGGGGGGGGGGGGGGGCCGGGGGGGGGGGGCCGCCCGCCCCGACGGGGGTGT
>NZ_JAFEUF010000170.1:0-12653 GCF_016901035.1 Streptomyces durocortorensis | reverse complement strand
GGGGTACGCGCCGCCCACCGGTCGTGGGGCCCCGTCGTCGGGCGCGGGCCCCGCTGCTCCCCGTGGCACCCGGGGCGGGTGGGGGCCCGCCGGCCCCCCCCCCGGGGGGGGGGGGGCCTCCTTGCGACTTGCTAGCTGTGCCGGTCGCTGTGCCCCTGTGCCAGGGACTCCACCAGGCTGTAGTTCTCTACCCCGAGATAGCCGTCGTACCCGGTCTCCAGAAGCTCCTCGGTACCCCACGGGCACCGGCTGCACGCCAGGTCCCACGCCGCTCCGCTGTCGTCCAGCTTCATGGTCACGCTGCCGAACCTGTCGCTCATGCGGTGCTCCTCAGTACCCGATGCGGCGGATGGTCGATGCTCCGACGTTGATGAGCGAGCCGACGTTCTCGTCATACGCGGCGGCCACCATCTCCGCTGCCCGCTCCTGGTTCCCGGCCTCTATGGCGAGGATGAACTCCTTGACGTCCTCACCGGTCAGCACGCCTTGCATGACGCTGTCCCACTCGGTGGTGGAGATCATCCACACACCGTCCGCGCTGACCCCCAGGGATCCGGGGAACTGGCGCTCCTCCTCTTCCTCCTCCTCGACCTCGAAGAGTTCGCCCTGCTCCCCTTCCCCGACGTCTCCGCCCGCCTCTGGAGCGGGGGCCTGAGGCGGACCAGGAGGAGCCGAAGGGGCTGCCGGGGGTGCCGGGGGTGCTTCCGGCGCGGGCTCGGTCGGCTTCGGCTTCCTGCTGAACAGCCGCTTGAGGCGTCCGGGCTTCTTCTCCCCCTTCGACGGCTTCGCGTCAGGGGTGGGTGCCTGGGTCGGGGCGGGCGCCGGGGCCGGCGCTTCGGCTTTGCCCTTGCCGCGCTTGAACGGGTTCCACTTCCATGCCATCGCGGGTCACTCCCCCAGGGTCTTGATGTAGTCGTCCAGTGCGGTGTGCGCGTTCGTCCCGGCCTGGAGTTCCTCCAGCAGCTCGGGCAGCGGCGCGGACCCTTCGTGGGTCCAGTGGCCTCCGGCGGACCCGAGCCGCATCCGGCTGGGCTTGGCCAGCTCCGGGTCGGTTTCGGTGCTCGCGTAGGTCACCGCGTCCACCCGGATCGCCAGGGGCAGGTGCCCCTCGGCTCGGAAGTCCCGCAGGTTGCGGTACAGGTTCGCGGTGCCCAGGTCCATGATCAGCCGGGCCCAGTCGGGCCGGTAGAAGATGTCCTTGCGGTAGTCCCCGCCGGTCGCCCGGTCCGTCATCGGTCCGGAAGTCCGGGCCAGGTAACCGCGGAAGGACTGGTAGGTCCGGCCGTTGATGGCCTTGGCCCACTTCGCCCCGGGCCGCCCGGCCGCGACCGCCGCGACGATGTACTTCCGGCTGTCCGAGACCCGCTTGTACATGCCCTCAAGGGCCCGCTTGTGCTCCGGCCAGAACCAGGCTTCGAGCACGTCCGGCGTCCAGTGCGGATACAGCTCCAGCAGCAGCACCATGCTCGGTGTGCTGATCCAGAAACCACCGCCGTCCGCCTCCCGGAACCGCAGCTCCGGCAGCCCCTCAGGCCCGGTCCCCGGGACTTCCGTGACCCGCCAGAACCCGGGCACCATCGGATCGAACGCCGCGCCGTCGACCGCGTGGACCGGCTCACCGATGCCTAGGCGCACGTTCGAGAATGCCCCGAGCCAGGCCGCCGACTTGTCGAACCGGTGCACGGCCGCGAGCGCGGCCTCGGCCTGGCTGGGCTTGCGGTGCCACTGCTGCGGCACCATCAGCGGCACCCTGTTGCCGATCACCGGTTCGACCTCACCGCGCCGGACTGCTTCACAGATCACGTCGGTGCGCTCCCGGCCGCCGGCGAAGTCCTGCGCCGTGCGGTTCACCGACGCGTAGAACGGCACCACCCGGGGATTCTCCTTCGAGCCGTGGACCGTGGACATCGTCCACACCATCAGAGCGTCCAACAGCTCCTCCGGCGTCGCGGGACCCCCGAACCCGCCCCGCCGCCGGTCCTTGTCGTACCGCGTGTCGTACAACGGCAGCGACACCGACAACCGCTCCTGGCTCTGCCCCTCGCCGCAGATCAGCGTCAGCCACGACGCCAGACCCACCGGGGCCATGCCGGAGACCGGACCATGCCCGCTCGGAGACGCCCACGGGTGCGCCACGGGAACCTGCGGACCGATCAGACCCACCCGCTCCTGGTCCTCCTGGTCGTCGTCATGGTCGGCACCGAGGACCGGAAGCTCCCGCCGCTCCTCGCAGGAGGGCAGGCCCATCGCGATGGCGGCGGACTCATGGACCCACAACGTCTTGAGCCCGTACGCGCGCATGAGGGCCGGGACGTCGTCCACGCTGCCGGGCAGCAGCACCCGGACCGGCTCGTGGTTCGCCAGGTGCAGCAGCCCCTGCCCCGAACCGTCCGAGCCCAAGACACCGAAGGCGATGCCGCCGCGCGTACGGCCCTTCGCCCTGTACTCCAGCCGCAGCCACTCCTCGTCTAGCCGGGCATCCCCCGGCTGGTACATCCGAGCCGCCGGGAACACCACGGCAGGCGGTTCCACCGGCATCGGCGGAACGCTCATGACGTCATGAGTCCGTGAGCCCGTGGCCTCCTTAGCCACCACTGCCCCGGGGTCACCCCCGAGGGTGGTTCCCTCCTTCTTAGAGAAGTCGAACAGCTCAAGGGTGGTTCCGGTGGTTCCGGTGGTTCCGGTGCTGGTCAGAGCCTCATTTCCGGGAACCACCCCGGTGGTTCCCGGGTGGTTCCCGGGGTGGTTCCCACTCGGGAACTCCGGTCCTGGCCCCTCCTGGAAACCCTCTCCCGGACCCTCTCCGGGCTCAGGGTCGGAGGCGAAAACTTCACCGGCTACCCGCGTGTTGAAGCAGTGCATCCGGATGCCCAGGCCGTGGCCCCGCAGAGCCTTCGGCAGCTGTCGTTGCGCGTGCTTGCCCACGCCTCGGATGTGGACGCCCAGGTCGTCCAGAGCCCGTAGGGCTGCCGAGACGTTGTCGATCCCGGCCTGGCCAGCGGCCTCCTGGACCACGGGGTTGATGACCCACCACTCGCCAGCCTCGGCGTTGGTGAATCCGCGGAGTCCCCGGAATCCCTCGCTGGCCACGGCCGGGAGTCGTTCCATCTCGGGGAAGGAAGCCGCCTCGATGCGGAGTGCGTCGAGTGCGTTCCACAGCCGCTCGCTGTCCGAGGTGTTGGCCTCAGCGCTGATCTCGATCGCCTCGGCCAGCCGTGCGGCGGCTTCGGTCTCCGCTACCGCGCCCAGCCCCGGAATGCCGATGGCCTGCCCGAGCATGTGAGCGCCGACGACCCACGCCATGTGAAGTTCAGCGATCGTCGCGGCGATGCCGCCCTGAGCGGGCCGGTACTTCGCGCACAGTTCCAGGTGCAGCGTCCGGAGCCTGGCCAGGTTCTCAGCCCGGTACATCCCCTTGCGGTCGGCCCACTCCACCGGCCACCCGCCGTGGTCCTTCGCCAGGCGCTTTAGCCGCTTGCTGATGTGCTCGGCACCGCGGTGCCCTGCCTCTGCCGGCGCGCCGTCCGAGTCGACCATCGCGTTGGGGAAGAACGGGGCCTTGAACTCCTGGAGCCGTGAGGCAAGGTCTTCGGTCTGCCCCTCGTGCTTCAACGGTTCGTTGGAGCTGGAGAGGATGACGGAGTGCCAGAAGCCGTCAGATTCCCGGGGTGAGCCGTCGGCGGTGCCCATGGCTCGGATCGCCCCGGCGACCATCTGGCTGATCTCGCGGGACGACTCCTTGATGGTCCGGCCGCTGGAGCTGTGCTCGTCCAGGGCGACGGGCAGGTAGCCGCGCTGCCGGAGCGACTGGGTGATGCCCTGCTTCGAGGCGTTCCAGGTCATCCAGAGCGACTGCCGCCGAGGCTTGATGTCCCCGTAGCAGGAGGCGCACACGACCAGGATCGTCGACTTCCCCTGCTGCCCGGGGCCGTGGACCGAGATCATGTGCGCGAGCATGTCGAGCGTGTCCAGTACGGGCCCGGCGAAGTAGCCGCCCGCGACGAGAGCGGACTTGCCGTCCATGCTCATCCACGCGCCGATCTCGTCCCACGCTTCCCGCGCGGCCTCCTCCTGGCCCCGCAGTACGCGGTATCCGAGGGTCTGAGCGTCGGCGGCCGGGAAGACGAGGTCCCCGTCGTCGTTGTAGTACGTCCGGGCCGACGTGATCGGGGCCGCGTCGCCCTCCTCGCGAATCAGCTTCGCGAAGGCGTGCCGCTCGTCGTTCCCGGTCGGCCGGCGCATGCCCATCTTCGCGGCCCACGTGCCACGGTCCAGCTCGTCTTCCGTGAGGATGCGGGCGCGCCGCTGCCGCTTCCCCACGGCCAGGTACTCGGAGCGGATGTCTTCGCCATCGTCGGTGAGGTGGACGATCTGCGCGGTGATCTTCGGCACCTGGCCGATCGGCAGCAGGTCGTCTTCGGCGTTCTGCCGGTGCATGATCATGCGGTCGGCGGCTCGGTAGTACCAGCCGCGCTTCATGCCCGCGATCGGACGGCACCCTGCCGGATGCCCGCTACGGTCCAGGTTCGAGACCGTGTTCTTCTTGCCCCGGCTCTGCCTGGGGACTTCTTCCGCAGACTCCAGTGTCTGCGGGTTCGGGTGGGTCACGCGACGTCGCCTTTCATCACGGCCCACCACCGAGGGTGACGTCACGACGTCAACAGAGGTGGGGGAGAAATCTCCCCACCCCTGCCTTACACTCAGCGGTGAGCCTGCTTGCTCAGCCGCGTCGTCCCTCTTCCGAGGCTTCGAACTCCATCAGACTTCGACCCCTGATGGAGCCCCTTGGATTTGGGACGCGCGGCTTTTCCGTTTTGGATCTTTAGTTGTGGTTCGGAAGCCTACGCCCTGGTCAGGACACCCCTACACGGAGTAGCACCACAAGCGGCTAGCTCAGGTCCCAGGTGTAGGACAGGTCCCAGAGGTGGACCGGCATCACGTGGACCGTTGCTTCGACTACTCGGCCGTTCGCGGTGGTCCCGATGTGAGTCAGTTCGTAGACCCGGGCATCGCCAGGAAGCTTGAGCTGCTGCTGTTCCTGGTCGTCGGGCACGCGTACCTGGATGGTCTCCGTGACCTTGGACTGTTGGGTCTCGGTCTCTCCCATGCGGCTGATGATGCCGCCGGTCCCGCTCTCGACGCCGGTTACTCCGGCGGACGTTGCGACGTCGGCCGGGATGTAGGTGATGGCGATCTGCACGGGAACGTCGTTCGCGAACATCTCGCGCGCTCGCACGGTCACCTCAGTGCCCGGCTGGATGCCCAGGAGCTGAGCAACCTTCTCGGTCGCCTCTTCCTGCCCAGGCTCGGTGTTCCATCGCGGCTGCATCCCGTGCTCGCGGATCTCCGCGTCGAATGCTCCCCGAGCACCTTGGGCTTCGCGGTACGCGGCGGTGTAGCGGGTCGGCACCTGCCGAAGGATGGTCCGGATGGGCTGCACAATTGCCTTCTTTCCCTGGCGGATCAGCTGACCCTCTGACATGAGCTGGCTGATCGCGCTGTTCACGAGGGTTCGGGTGCTTCCGATCTCGGTAGCAAGGGTGGTCTCGGAGGGAAGCGCGGTGCCGGGCTCGTGGGCCGCGATGTACGTCCGCAGCGCCGCAATGGTGTCGGGGAGTGTGGCCTTTCCGCTGGTCATAGGTCCTCATCTTGGTTGGAGAGCTGTGTGGCAGCTCTGGCTGGATCATCACACAACGTATCAGGCGGCGGCGTTTTCGCCATCATGGTGGCACCATTTTTTATGTAGTGCCGCCATCACTTGAATTGTGCCACAATCCCTGTCATGGTGGAGCCGTTCGCCGCACGGTGAACGCGAAAGAGCCCAGCCGGTTACTTCTCACAGACCCCGGCCGGGCTCCAGATCCCTGACTGGAGGGACCGTGACCACACCCTACGTTTTGCCCCCCGGAGCTGCGGACCGCCTGGATCGGCTGTTCCGCCTCTACTCCTCCCGGGTCCTGGCCTACGCCGCGACCCGGGCCAAGCGCCCCGCCGACGCTGACGACATCGCCGGTCTCGCCTGGGTGAAGGCCGCGACGACCATCACCCGCCTCAAGGGCTCGGATGAGGCCGCGCTGCCGTGGCTCATGTGCATCACCTTCCGCGCCGCCGCCACGTACTACGCACCGAAGCGGGCGAGCGAGCAGCCCCAGGACTGGACGGACGTCCCCGCGTCCTGGGACCTCCCGACTGCCGCGCCGGCCGACGAGGACGCGCTGGCCTACGCCGTGCTGACCCCCCGGCAGGCCACGGTCTGGCGACTCAAGGCCCAGGGCCTGAGCGACCGCCGGATCGCCCTCCGGCTGGGCCGCTCCGAGACCGCGATCTGGAAGCGGAAGCACGCGGGCGCCCGCCGCCTTCGCTCCTCGCTGGCGCTGGCCGGGTGATCGCCGTGGACGACAAGCAGCGCGAGGACCTGTCCAAGAAGGTCGGCCAGACGAACCGTGACTCGTCCGGCAACAAGTCCGGGAAGCGGTGACCGCGGTGAAGATTTTCCGCCGTCGTGAGACCGCCGCCGACGACGCCGCCCGCACGACTCTGCTCCTGGACGGACTTGAGGCCGCGTACGAGGGCCGCCGCCAGGGCCTGGACCTCCCGCTCACCACCTTCGAGGAGGTCGTCCTCGACGCCTCCGTGACCCTCTCCGGCGAGGCGTACCCGCCCGCTGGCCACACCTACCCGAGGAAGGGCTGACCCCCATGGCGAACACCCGGAAGCTGGACCGCGAGATCCAGGCCGCACAGAACCGGCTCAACGGCATCCGTAACCAGGAGCAGTCCTCGCTCAAGGGAGGGGACCAGGCGAAGTTCGCTGGCCTCCAGGCTGTCGGCATCGCCAAGGCGGTGCGAGGCAAGACGGCCCCGATGGCCGAGCGGGCCGCCGGACGGATCTGGGACCGGGCGGAGGAGGAGGCCGCCGCCGACCTCCGCGTCCTCCAGGCCGAGCGCCAGCAGCTCCTCACCGACCAGGCCGCCGCCCGCCGCGAGAAGAAGAAGGGCGGCTGGTTCTGATGGCGAGCGAGAAGGCCCTGAACGCGCCGCCCGGCGAGTGCCGGCAGTGCTGGCTCCACGCGTACGACTCCCGCGCCCAGCACAAGCACCTGGCCCCGCGCGAGGACTGCCCGGCCTGCGTCTCCCACATGGGCGGCAAGTGCCCCACGTCGATGATCGTGCCCGGCAAGCGCAAGGGGTGGTGGTGATCGTGCGCACCCTCTTCGCCCTCCCCGCCGTGTACGTCCTGAGCCGGGCCCCGCAGCTCGGCGGCCTCCTGGTGGGCCTGGGCCTCCTGGTCCTGCTCACCCGGGGAGGCGTCCCGCTGATCACGGGCCTGGTGGTGATCGCCATCGCGCTCCTCGGCTGCTTCGCCGTCCAGCTCGCTTGCTCCCTCCCGCTCCTGGCCACGGCCGCCGGGTCCCGCCGCTCACCGCAGGAGGCCTGTTCCGAGGCTGCCGACGACGTCGCGGACTGGGCCGGGTGGGAGACCGGCCCTCCGAATCCGTGACCTGTCCCCTCCACGTGATGGGCTCGTGAACCCACAAGCCCACGACTGCACGACGCACCGACTACCAGCGAAGGACCACACCATGGCTCGCCAGATCACCGAACTGCTCCTCACCGATGGCACGACCTTCCGCCGGAACGAGCACGCCGCGCACCGCACGGTCTCGACTTCCAGCCAGGCCGACATCCCCGTCATCGTCCGCAGCATCGAGGACGCCGGGAGCCGGATCGAGGTCCAGCTCAGCAAGGGCTACAGCCTCCAGTTCCCCGCCTCCCGCGTCGCCCGCCTCGTCCTGAGCAACGCCTGACTTTCCCAGCCCTGGCCGGGGGGGGGGGGGGGGGGGGGGCGCCCGCGCGCGCGCGGGGGAGCCGGGCCGACCCGCCGCCCCCCCGCCGTTCCCCCCCCCCGCCTTATCCCCCCCGCCGGGGGGGGGCCCCCCCCCCCCCCCCCCGGGCCCCCGAGAACGAGAGGTACCCCGTGAACGCCGTGCCCCAGCCGTACGAGGCTCAGCAGCACACCCCGGCCGTGCCGAGCACGGCCGTTCCCGCCCACCACCGCCCGCCGGCCGTCGCCTACCACGGTGGCGTTCCGTACCACTACACGATCGGCCAGCAGCAGCCGCAGATCGTGGTGCAGCTCCCCGAGACCTCCTCGATGTCGCCCGCCCAGCGGGAGCTGGTCGTCAACGTCGTCTTGTTGTTGGTCGTCGCCGTCGTGCTCTGCGGCTGCGTTACCGGGCTGGTCGTCATCGCCGGAGGCACCCTCATGGGCCTGATCGGCGTGGTCGGAGCGAACGCCGTCCCGATCGGCGTCACCGCCGTGGGCGCGATCGTCGCCGCCGGGTGGGTCATCGCCAAGCTCAAGGGCCTCACGACCAGCGAAACGAAGAAGTAGCCCCCACCAGCGCAAGCACTCACCTAGTGACGCCACGAGCCCGCGCCGCCATGACGTCACTAATCCGAAAGGACACCCTGATGTTCAAGACTCGCCAGCCCGCCCCGGACACCACCGAGACCGAGCCGACCGCCCCCGAGACCGACGCCCCCCGGACCCGCAAGCTCACCAGGATGCAGAAGGGCGTCCTGATCACGGCCATCGTCCCGATGCTCGCGGTCGGCGTCGCCGGTGGCATCGGGACCTACACCAACATCAGCCACAAGTACGGGTCGGGCACGGCGGTCGGCGCACTCGCGGCCGGAGAGGGCGCGACCGCCGTCCTGGCCCTGGTCCTCCTCGTCACCACGCTCCTCGGCCAGGCGGCCCCGGCCCTGGTCCGCGTCGGACTCTGGGCGCTGCCGGCCGCCGCGGCTGCGATGGGCGCGACCGCCGCGACCGACCTCGGCCAGGCCCTCGTCTACGCCCTGACCCCGATGGCGATCACGGCCAGCGCGGAAGGCGTCGCCTTCCTGTCCCGCCGCGTCGTCATCCACCAGGAGGGCCGCGACATCGAGGCGGAGGCCCGGTCCGCCGCCATCATCCGGGACCTGGCCTACCACCAGGCCCGCGCCGCCGGACACCCCGACGCACGGAAGCGCAAGGCGTCGGAGAAGCGGTCCTGGAAGCTGGCCGCGAAGGTCGGCACGGGCGACGTCCGCCTCGGCGCGGACCTGATGGACATCCAGCGCGACCGCATCGGTGCCGGGGCCAACGTCGCCCTGGAGCGGATGTTCGGCGCGGCCCCGGCCGCCATGTCCCCGGCGCTGCCCGCCGTATCCGCCGCCCACCGCCCCGCCCTCCCCGCCGCATCCGCTGATGGTCTCGTGGACTCACGAGTCCTTGAGTCCACCATCCGCACGGATGTGCACGGATATCCGAACGGCACCACCCCTGACCAGCAGGAAGAGACCGAAACTGTCCGCCCCGATCTCAAGGTCGTCGGCACCGAGCCGACCAAAAAGCGCTCCATTCGCGCCGACGTCTTCGGGATGGTCGCGGACGGGGTCCAGGACGTCCGCACGGTGATCGACGCCATCGCCACCCGCCACAACCGCGCCGCCGACGACCCGGCCCTGAAGTCCACCGTCCACAAGTACGTCCGCGAGGCATCCACGCAGACGTCCACCGACGACGCCGCCCACGCGGGCCAGTACCTCTAGCCCGAAAAGTCCGGGCCGAAGTGTCACACGCCCGCCGATTCCGACACCTCTACGAGGTGAAGGGGCCGCGCGAAATCTGTCCACAGGCCAGAGGACGCACGGTGTCAGACCCACCCGAAACACTCGGGGAGCGCACCGCCCGGCAGGTTCTCCTGCCAGAGATTCCACCTGCCGGGCGGCCAGGTCCCCTCAAGCACAAGGGGAAACCGTGCACAGCATGACTGCCGCACTCGCGGCCCCACCACCCGAGCCGGACGCCCAGGAGGGCGGCTGGCTCTCCGACGCGTTCGCCGCCGTCTGGAACGGTCTCGATGGCGTCCTGCCGGGCGGCAACCTCACCGTGCTCGGCGTCCTGTTCGCCCTCGGCGCGTTCGCCGACCAGGCGAGCAAGCGCAAGAAGGCCGGCGGACCCGCGAAGCCCCGCACACCCGGGAGCTGGAAGACCCCGTTCGTCACCCTGTACAAGGCGGTCCGCTCCCTGGTCCTGTTCGTCTGGGCCCTCGTCCGCTTCTACGGCGGCCGGGAGCTCCGGGGCCCCGCCCGCAGCACCGCCACCTTCTGGGCCGCTGGAACCCGCATCGAGAAGGGCGACGACCAGGCCGCCGCCATGGGATCCGTCGCTTTCGCCCCGCCCCGGATCAGCCTGATCAAGCAGCCCCGCCGCGCGCCCAGCCTCTGGGCCCGCAAGGTCGCCGTCTGGTTCAAGACCTACCGCGGCCGGGGAGCCCGGGTGCTGGACCGCACCACCCGCGCCGTTCTCTTGGCCGCCCGCGTCACCGCGAAGTGCTGGAGGGCCGGACGCACGACCGCCCGCACGCTCCGGAACTGGGGCTGCTGGCCCTACGCCGCCCGCGCCCTGGTCCGCGTCATCGTCACCGCCCTCGTGGTGTTCTCCGTCGTCCCGGCCTGGGACGTCTGGGCCGCCCTGGTCGCCGTGCTCGGCACCGCGCTCCTGGGCCCGTTCCTCCCCAAGATGCTGCCGACCGAGCCCGGCGACGACGTCGTCTACGGACCGAAGCTCTGGGTCGTCCTGCGCGACGACCTCAAGCTCCCCGAGGACGAGCCCCGCGAAAACTGGCTCCAGCTCCCCGCGCGCCTGGCCGACGAGGACGCCCGCATCGTCCTGCGCCTCCCCTGGACGTACCGCGGCTCCGACATGGAGAAGGAGAGCATCACCGCCCTCCTCAACAGCAGGCTGCCGGGGGACTGGGTCGGCCGCTACAGCTTCCGGGGCGAGCACGCCACCGCCGTCTACACCCACAAGCCCGCGCCCAAGCCGCCGGCCCCCGCGCCCGAGCCTCCGGCCGCCGTGGACATCTGGGACCCCCGGACTCAGGAGATCCTGGCCAGCCTCGGACCGGATGACTTCTACCTCGGACAGGACACATTCGACCGGCCCGTCATCCAGAAGATGGCCGACGAACAGAACTCCTGGGCGCTCTCCATCGGGTCCGGCGGAGGGAAGTCTGCGTTCCTCCAGTGGCTCGCCGTCCAGATGCTTATGAAGCGCGGCACGGTCGTGGCAATCGACCCCAAGATGGTATCTCTCACGCCGCTCATCGGAATTGAGGGCGTCCACGAGTACATCAACCCTCGTGCGCCCCTGGATATGCGCGCCGGGCTGGAGTGGGTCGCGGATGTTCTCGACGCCCGGAACTTCGAGAAAAAGAACGGGTGGCGCACTTCATTTCCGCCCCTTTACGTCTTCCTGGAGGAAGCAAATCACCTTGCGGACATCCTCAAGGAGCAGCACTCGGCGGACAAGAAAACGGGCGAGTCGTCGGCTGACCCGGTATGGCGCGACGTGGCCTCTATTCTCCGTCTGGGCCGGGAAGTGAATGTCCACATCATCGCCGTTTTCCAAGACTTCAAAGACAACCAATTCGGCGGCGTGTCCCTCACTCCGCTATTCCCCATGAAGTTCCTCGGCAGCTACACCGAAAACCAGTGGAAGCGCATTATGGGCTCCCGCGCCGAAATGCCGACCATCCAGAAAAAGGCAGGCCGTATGGTCCTCGCTCTGGACACCGGCGACGTCACCCGAATTCAGACGCCCTACGCCCCGTGGAATCCCGAACTCACCAAGGACCAGAACCAGCAGGAGGCGTACCGGCTCCTCACCGCCTACTACAAGGAGCTGCGAGCGACCCACGGCTACAGCACCGAAGCGCTCTACCAGGCCCCGCCCGAGCCCTCCGTGGAGGAGCCGCCGGCCTTCATTCGGGCTCTGTCACGTGATGAGGGCCCCGAGGGCCGAAACGGGGGTCCCGAGGGGGGTCTCAGCGAAGAAACCACAGGTCGGCTGTCACGCCAGGGTGCCCATGTGACGCCCGCAGACGGCTCTGTGACGGCTCCTCGTGACCGGCTGCGGCTCATCCCAGGCCAGGGCCAGCAGGAGCCCCAGGAGGTCGCCCAGGCGGACCCGACCGCGCCGCCGGAGCTGCTGCCCCTGGCCGAGATCTCGCGCCGCCTGGGCCCCGCGGACGGGATCCCGAAGTACGACACCCTGCGGGCCCACAAAACCCGCCGCGACGACTTCCCCGAGCCCACCATCATCAACGGAAAGGAACTGTTCACCGAGTCGCAGATCAAGGCGTACTACGCAGCCCAGGAAAAGAAGGCATAGGCGTCAGTACCGGCACGCGCGTCCGGTACTGCTGACCAGCCAAAACGCAGGAACGGCCCCCCTCTACGGAGGGGGGCCGTTGCCGTTGGGAGGGGTGGCACAGAATCCCAATCGCTACACAGATAAGCGACATGATGCACTCTTGGAATGCGCTGGAAGAGTGGTTGGAAAACTAATTAAAAAGCCGGTTGGAAAACTCCGAAAGAGGCGAAATGAAAATGAGTGAATGAAGTGATGGAGGTGCTAGATAAAAGCAATCGCTCGAATTAAATAAGCGCATTACGGAAATAGAAAAAGAGCGCGACAAGGAGCCGAAGCGCGAAGCGCGAGTAATTGGATTCAAAGTCTCTAATGCGGTTAGAATTACTCAAGAATATGGTCAGAAAAGGCACCGAAGCGCGAAGCGCGAGGATCTGGATTCAACATGAATT
>NZ_JAFEUF010000169.1:2573-16191 GCF_016901035.1 Streptomyces durocortorensis | reverse complement strand
GGGGGGGGCGGGGGGGGGGGCGGCGCCCCCCGGGGGGGGGGGGGGGGGGGGGGCGGGGGGGGGCGCCCCGGGGGTACCGGGGGCGGGCGGGGGGGGGGGGGGGCCCGGTGCTCGGGTTCTCACCGTCCGTGCCCGTACCGGGGTCCGGGCTCCGGCCGGTGCCGTCGCCGCCGTCCGTGGCGGGGGCGGAACCGGTGCCGTCGCCCGGGGTCGGGGACTGCTCGTCCGCTCCCCCGTCCCGGCCGGTGTCCCCGGAGGGGGTGGGGTCGGCGGGTCCGGAGTCCCGGTCGCCGCCGCCGCGCACCACGGAGCCGAGCGTGGTGCCCTGGCCGCCGCTGAGGTCGCCGTCCGAGATCAGCTCGTACGCGGTGATCCCGCCCATGGAGACGGCGAAGACCACGGCCGCCGCGAGCGCGGGCCGCTTCCAGCCGCGCATCCGGGTGCCGTGGGTGACGCCCTCGCCGAACGCGTCGTCGGGGACGGCGGCCCGGTGCGCCCCGGCCTGCGGGAGCATCTGCGTACGGTCGTGTGCCGACGGGAAGGCGCGCGTACGGTCATCGGCCCGCGGAATCACGTGCGTACGCCCGTCGTCTCCGGCCCCGGCCCCGGCTTCGGCACCTGCGCCTCCGGTCGGCGGGACGCGGAGCATCCGGGTCCGCGCGTCGCCGAGGTCCAGCAGCTGCGTCCGGTCCGTGTCGAGCGGCTTCAGCACCTGTGTGCTCTCCGCGTCCGGGATGACGGCCGGGACCGCGCCCGGGTCGACCGTGGGCAGCACCGTGGTGGCGTCGTCCGCCGGCTCGGACCCCGGCGCCTCCGGCTCGGTCCGCTGCGCGGCGGCTCTGCGCCCGGCGGGCGTCGTCTCCTTGGTGTGCACCGTCACCTGGCGGCCCTCCGGGTGGGTCACCTGGACCGTCACCTCGCGGATCTGCTCGCCGGTGCGGCGGAAGAAGTGCTGGAAGACCGAGCCGCCACAGGTGGCGACGACACTCATCACGCCTGCTCCGGCGATCGTGCCGTACACGCCCAGCTGCGAGGCCAGCACCGCTGCCGCGACGGCCGCCACGGCACTCCCGGCGACCTGCGGGAGACTCAGATCTATGCGCCTTTCCTTGGGTTCTGTGTCACTTTCCGGCTTCTGAACCATTACCAGCCCCTGCTTGACATCTCTCCCACCATGCAACAGGAAGGGACAAATGAGCGAAGTGGATAGTTCCGATTCAGGTGATTGTGTGAAGGAGAACACGCATCAGGGGCATTTCGCGGAGAACTGGGTACCTCAACTCCCGCAGCCGGGGAGAACTTCGGCGGCGCGCCGGTCCACCCCGGTGGCCCGAATGGAGTACTGTGACGAGCCCTGGGGCGGACTCCGACGTGGGAATCCGCAGCTACCGGAGGGGGCCGACGGCGGCACCCTAGGTGGGCGCACCAGGGCGAGCGCCCGACACGCCGGGCATCTTGGCAAGGTTGTGGCAGGCTGCACCCGGGCAGGTCACACTCGACTAGCGGAAGCAGCGACGCACGTGACGTCGGCAGGCACCACCCGGGAGGTCCCCATGCCCGAACTGCGTGTCGTGGCCGTCTCCAACGACGGCACACGACTGGTGCTCAAGGCTGCGGACAGCACGGAGTACACGCTTCCGATCGATGAGCGGCTGCGCGCCGCCGTGCGCAACGACCGCGCCCGGCTCGGCCAGATCGAGATCGAGGTGGAGAGCCACCTCCGGCCCCGCGACATCCAGGCCCGTATACGGGCCGGTGCCTCCGCGGAGGAGGTCGCCCAGTTCGCGGGCATCCCCGTCGACCGTGTACGCCGCTTCGAGGGCCCTGTGCTCGCGGAGCGCGCCTTCATGGCCGAGCGGGCCCGGAAGACTCCTGTGCGCCGTCCCGGCGAGAACACCGGCCCCCAGCTCGGCGAGGCGGTGCAGGAGCGTCTCCTGCTGCGCGGCGCCGACAAGGAAACCGTCCAGTGGGACTCGTGGCGCCGTGACGACGGCACCTGGGAAGTCCTGCTGGTCTACCGGGTCGCGGGCGAACCGCACTCGGCGAGCTGGTCGTACGACCCGCCGAGGCGGCTGGTCCAGGCGCTGGACGACGAGGCGCGCTCGCTGATCGGCGAGACCGACGACGTCGCCGCGCCGGAGCCCAGCTTCCCGTTCGTGCCCCGGATCGCCCGGCTGCCGCGCGACCGGCCGCTGGACCGGAGCCTCGACCGGCAGCCCGAGCGTGACCGGCCGCTGGACCGGGCCCTCGACCGCCAGATCGAGCGGCCTGCCCCGGCCCCCGAGCCCGAGGAGTACGTGAGCAGTGCCTCGGCCGGTGAGCGCGACTCGCTGACCAGCCTGCTGGAGGCGGTGCCGAGCTTCCGGGGCGACATGGTCGTGCCCGAGCGGCCCGCGCAGCCCGAGCCGCCCGCACTGGAACCGGCGGAGGAGGCGGAGGCGGACGAGCCGCCGGCCGCCGCCGCTTCGGCGGGTGCGGGGTCCGCGTACGCCGATGTGCTGATGCCCCGGGCCGTGGCCGGTCACCGCGACCGGCTGACCGGGACGACGGACCGCCAGGCCGAGGCGGACGGGGTCCGGCCGGGCCGCCGGGCCGCCGTGCCGAGCTGGGACGAGATCGTCTTCGGCACCCGGCGCAAGAAGCAGGACTGACCGGGGATGACGTCCGGCGGGAGCGGGGCCCGTACGCCCAGTCGGGGGGGGGGGGCCGCCGCCGCGCGCCGGGCGGGCGGGGGGGGCGGGGGGGGGGGGGGGGGGCCCCCCCCCCGGGGGGGGGGGGCCCCCGCTTCCTTGCCGTTCGCCCGTGGTGCGGCGGGGCTACTGGGGCTCGGGCCCCGTGGCGACCGGCCGGGCGGGGTCCGAGGACCACTCGGACCAGGAGCCCGGGTAGAGGACACCGGTGAGGCCGGCGATCTCCAGGGCCAGCACCTCGTGCGCGCCGGAGACCCCGGATCCGCAGTAGACCCCGACGCCTTCGGTGCTTTCCGCCGCCCCCAGCCCGGCGAACCGCGCGGCGAGCCGCTCGGCCGGGAGGTAGCGCCCGTCCGCGTCGACGTTCTGCGTGGTCGGCGCGGAGACGGCGCCGGGAATGTGGCCACCGACGCGGTCGATCGGCTCCACGTCGCCCCGGTAGCGTTCCGCCGCCCGCGCGTCGAGCAGCAGACCCGACCGGGCGAAGGCCGCCGCACTTTCCGCGTCCAGGGTGGGCAGGGCCCCCGGCTTCGGCCGGAAATCGCCCTCGGCGGGGTGCGGGATCTCCGTGGAGAGGTCACCGGTCCAGGCGGTCAGCCCGCCGTCCAGGACCCGTACGTTCCCGTGCCCCGTCCAGCGCAGCAGCCACCAGGCGCGCGCCGCCGCCCAGCCCTGCCCGCCGTCGTACACCACGACGGGGGTGTCCTGGCCGACCCCGGCCCGGCGCATCGCGGCGCCGAAGGCCTCCGGGTCCGGGAGGGGGTGGCGGCCGCCGCCGCCCGCCGGGCCGGCCAGTTCCGTGTCGAGGTCGACGAAGACCGCGCCGGGCAGATGACCGGCCTCGTAGTCGGGACGGCCGTTCGGGCCGCCGAGCTGCCAGCGGACGTCCAGGAGCACCGGTGGCCGCGGCCCGGCCGACTCGCTCGCGCATTCGGATGCGGTGATGATGGGCTTCATGGGTGCCATCCTCGCGCAGCGGCCCCGGCACCCGTAACAGCGTCGAGAGGGACGGCCGGCGGCAATCCGGCCGTCCTTCGTCGAGAACCGGGACGACGCGGCGCGGCCGGTGCGCCTCCCGCGCCGGGGGGTGCAAGCATCTGCACGGGGCACGCGTACCGCTTCCCGACCCGGGACGGCGTACCTGTCCCGTTCCCCCGCACGGCCACCACAACGGTCCGAGGAGAGTCAAGACGATGACCGAGGCTGCCGCCCGGCGTACGCCCGGAACACCTTGCTGGGTGAGTCTGATCGTGCACGGCCTGACCACGACCCAGGAGTTCTACGGCGCCCTGTTCGACTGGGAGTTCCGGCCGGGGCCCGAACAACTGGGCCCCTACGTCCGCGGGCTGCTGCACGGCAAGGAGGTCGCGGGCATCGGCCAGCTGCCGCCCGACCGGCATCTCCCGATCGCCTGGACCACCTACCTCGCCACGGACGACGCCGACGCCACCGCGGAGGCCATCCGCTCCTGCGGCGGGACGGTCGCGGTCGGCCCGCTGGACGCGGGCGAGGCCGGACGGCTCGCCATCGCCTCGGACCCGAGCGGGGCGGTCTTCGGCATCTGGCAGGGCTCGGAGCACATCGGCACGATGACGGCGGGTGTACCCGGCACCCCCGTCTGGAACGAGCTGGTGACCCGGGAGACCTCGATGGTCGCGAAGTTCTACCAGACGGTCTTCGGCTACGAGACGGAGGCGGTGCTCTCGGCCGACTTCGACTACCAGACGCTGCACCTGGACGATGTGGCGGTGGCTGCCCTGCACGGCGTCGGCCACGCGCTGCCGCGCGACCGGGGGCCGCACTGGATGACGTACTTCGAGGTCGCCGACACCGACCGGGCCGCGGCCCGGGTGGTCGAGCTGGGCGGACGCGTCCTGCAGCCGCCGCGCGAGGGGTCGAGCGGCCGGCTGGCGACGGTCGCGGACCCGGAGGGGGCCGTGTTCACGCTCATCCGGTCCGCCGGGAGCGGCTCCACGGACTCCACGGACAGTCCTTAGGCGTCCCGCCCCGGGTCACACGGGACGGTCCTCGAAGTGGTGCACGACGATCCAGTAGTCGTCGTCCTCCTCGGTGAGGGCGCACAGCCGCCGGCCGTCCGGGGACATCGCGATGGCCATGGAGCCGGCCCCGGGTACGAGGGCGGCGGAGAGCGCGGTGTGCGGGGTGCGGCGCACCCGGACCCAGTCGCGGTCGGCCCCCCGCACCAGGAAGCAGTCCTCGTCGTCGATGACGGCGGCGGCCCGCGCGTGCTCCAGCCACAGCCGGTCGGCCTCCGCCGTCGCCCCCGGCGCCGAGCGCGCCACGGTGGCCTGCGGGGCCACCTCAACGTTGACGACGGCCTTGAAGGCCCGCGCGTACGAGGGCAGCCCCTCGGCGACGCCCTGCGGCACAGACTCCAGCCCGGCCTTCGCCGGCTGCGGAACCGGTGCGCTCCCGCTCGGTTCGTCTGTCATCCTCAGCCACCGTTCTCATGGAACAGGTGATGGTCGCCGCCATCTTCGTTGATCCTGGCGTAGCGTCCCATCTCCTTCTCATTGCTGTTGTCCCAGCCAGTTGATGAACTCGCTACCGTCGGGCCATACCCTCCGCCGCGTCGCGCGTCACACGGAATCCTCGTCCGCCCAGACGCCGGGCTTGACGAGCGCGGGATCCGCCACCGTGCGCGCCCCGGCCGTGTGGAGGAGCCAGCGCAGGTCCTCCCACGCGAAGAAGGGCTCACCCCAGGTGTCCGCCCACAGACGCAGCCCTCCACTCCCCTCGGGCGATGCCGTCAAGTCCCACCAGGCCCAGCCCCGGACCTCAAGGTCGGGATCGAAGCGATCCAGCCAGTTCTGCAGATCCCACGGCATGGCGCCGCCTGTCCGCTGCGCGTAGCGGTCGCGCCCAGCGACCGCGAAGGGCTCCGCCGGGGCCTCCGGGAAGCCGCCGCGGAACCAGGCGGGGATCGTGTCGACGGGCAGTTCGCCCTCGAAGGACTCGGTGGCGGCGATCTCCAGCACGGCGTCCAGGACCGCGCGCAGCCTGGCCGCGTAACGGTCCGGATCCCCGTCCACGGCCAGTTCGAAATAGGCGAGGACAGGGGGTGCGGATTCGCTCTCCGGACGGCCTGTCACTCGGGACCTCTCGTCGCCGAGGTCTTCGATTCGATGCAGCATCTCGCATTCCTCCTGACCTCGCGCATGCACGAGCGGCCTGTCCGGCAGGCGGCCAGGATAGAAGAAAGCGCCTCTGACCAGCAAGGACGAGGATCGCCGAGGTCCTTGTTGCTGCCACTGCGGGAGGCACCTCCCCAGTGAAGCAAACGGTCCGCCGACTCCGTCGGCGGACCGTCACGAAACTCCGGGGCCGGAGTCACTCTCAGGCGTGGTTGACCGGGAGGACGTCCGTGGTGATGCCGAAGGCGAAGACGTCCATGTCGAGGTCGTCCACGATCCGGGCGAGCTGGTCGATCTGATCCGGCGCCAGGAACTGGGCCTCGTCCACGATCACGTAGTCCGCCTTGCCGCCCTTCGAGAGCCGCGTGACGAGGTAGGCGTAGAGGTCCATGCCCTCGCCGGCCTCGACCGCCTCCGTCACCAGGCCGAGCCGGGAGGAGAGCTTGCCCTCCCCCGCGCGGTCGTCCCGCGTGAAGATCACGCCCTGGAGGCCGCGCGCCGAGCGGTTGTGACCGATCTGCAGGGCCGGCGTGCTCTTGCTTGACTATCCACCAACTCGCGCCCCGTTCCGTACGCCCGAGTCAGCCTGCGGGACGGCGTGGCGACGTTGCCGCTTCAGGCGTCGCCTCTCAGCCGCCGCGCGATGTCGATGTCGTTCTGCAGCGCGCTGAGACGCGGAAACGGCTCACGCGTAGCGTCGAGTACGCAGACGTGGAGCTTTTCGCCGGCGTGTGGCGGCGCCGTGTTCTCGTCCCACCAGGACGGGTGCTTCACCTGGTCGATGAATCCGAATGCGCCGTCGCATCCGTCCACTTCCACCTTTGCGCCCACGGGTGCGACCGCGACGACCGTCACGTCGAGTTCTTGGTGATCATGGAACCTCATGTGGGCCCTCCAAAGATTTCGACCCAGCTGCGGTTCTGGGTGAGCTCGTTGAACCGGTCGAGCTTGTCCACGGGGATCTCGAACTCGATGCGCGGCGCACCGTTCGGCCCGTTCCTGTCGTGGACCTTCGCGTGGTCACCGAACTCTTCGAGGAATGACGGGTGCATTTCGTACTTGACCATTCCCTTGGCGAAGTTCGCTCCCGTCGGTCCGGCGTACTCCGCAGCCACGGCCCGTTCGCCGAAGTAGATCTTGCCGTCCGAGATGATACCGCCGCCGATGTCCACCCCGGGCTGGTGGTTGGCTGGGTTCGGGCCGTGGTCGAGCTCGTACTGGGCGTGGGCACCCTTGGGTGTGCGGTAGATCGGGATGTAGTCCGGGGCCAGGCCCAGGTAGTCCGTCCACGCGTGCGGATTCGCCACGTAGGTGGAGGGGTTCGGTGCCGGGGTGAGCCCGAGGGGGTCCGGGGTGAGATAGCGCGCGATCTCGGGGTCGTAGTGGCGGAAGTAGTTGTAATGGAGGCCGGTCTCCGGGTCTGCGTACTGCCCCGGAAAGCGCAGAGGAGTGTAGGCCGTACTGTTCGCAGCCCACGTGGTGATGCCCCACAGCGTGGAACGTTCGTGCCAGGCCACGTTGCCGGACTCGTCGATGAGCTCGGTGGGGGTGCCGACCAAATCGGTGACGACCGCGAAGAACCGGGAATCGATTTCTTCCCGGGAGGCGTCGAGAATGCGTTCCGTCTGGGCTATCGGCCGGATGTTCTGGTGGTCCCAGGTGATGGTGACCAGATGAGGCAGATCGTTCGAGCTACTGGTCTGCTCGCACAGGGTGTTCCCGTCCCAGGTGAAGTCGATCCGCTCGGTGACGGTCCGGCCGTCCTCGGCCAGCCGAAGCTTGGCCGTGCGGCGGCCGAGGGGGTCGTAGAGGTAGCGCCACACGGTGCCGTCCGGAGTGGTGGCGGAAACGAGGCGGTCCTCGACGTCCCACTCGTAGCGCCAGATGTCCGGCTTCCGGGACGGACGCGTCTTGCGCCGCACGGTGACCCGGCCGAGCCCGTCGTGCTCGTAGCGCACGGCTCCCGCGCGGACGATCCGGTTCTTCTCGTAGGCACGCGCGCCGTTGGCCACATGTCCGGCGTGGCCCGTCTGCCACGACGCGAAGGTCTGGTTCCCGGCCTGGTCGTAGGCGTAGCTCTCGGTCCAGTCGGCAGCCCGGACCGCGGTGACATGCCCGACGGGGTCGAGCTCGTACTCCTGCCTGCCGCTGCCGGCTTCGTCGACCGCGGTGAGGTGGCCGTCCGCCCGGTAGGTGTAGCTGCGGTGCCGCACACGTGCCCCGCCCGAGCCGATGACCGTCTGGTCGGTGAGGCGCCCCGCGGAGTCGAAGCCGTGGCTCAGGACCAGGTCCTCGCCGACACGGCACGTCACCTCACGGCCCGCGGCGTCGTACGCGAAACCGAGAGAGCGGCCGGAGGCCGTCATGGCGGTGCGGCGGCCCGCGCCGTCGAAGCTCCACGTCGCCGTCGCACCGGTCGGCGTGATGCGACCGGTCCGTCGGCCGAGCTCGTCGTAGGCGTAGGTCAGGGCACGTCCATCCACGGTCTCCGACAGCAAGCGCCCCTCGCGGTCCCGCAGCAAGGTGACTGTCGTTCCGTCGGGGCCTTGGGCGTGGCCGAGCTGGTCGGTGAGGTCGTAGGCGTACGTGGTGACGTTGCCGTCGGCATCCTTGCGGACGATCTGGTCGAGTGTGTTGCGCTCGAATACGGTGGTCTGGCCCAGTGCGTTCGTGCGGGAGACGAGACTGCCGGTGGGCCCGTGGACGTAGGTGATCGTGCGATCGTCGAAATCGGTCTCGGACGTCAGGCGTCCCGCGGGATCGTAGGTGTAGTTCCAGGTCAGGCCTTGGGGGTTGGTCACCTCGGTAAGACGCAGTTCGGCGTCGTGCCCGAAGGTGTAGCGGACGCCGTCAGGACCCGTGCGGGCAGTGAGGACGTCGAATTCGGTGTACTCGAACCGGGTGACCCCGCCGAGCCGGTCGGTGTGGCTGGTGCAGTTGCCCTCACCGTCCCAGATCCAGCTCTCGACGGCTCCGTCCGTATGGACGCGGCGGGCAGGCCGGCCCTCCACAGTCCACTCCAGGTACGTGGTGGCGCCTGTCGGGTCGGTGACGACAGTGGGGCGACCGAAGGGATCCCGCTCGAAGCGGGTGGTGGAACCGAGCGGATCGGTGACTTCGACGGCGAGGCCGGCCCGGTCACGGCGCATGGTGGTCGTGCTGCCCCGGGGGTCGGTGACCGAGATGAGGCCGCCCGCCTCGTCGTAGGCGAAGCGGGTGACCCGGCCGAGGGAGTCGGTGGCCGATGTTCGGTTGCCCCGCGCGTCGTAGGCGTACCGGAACACGTGACCGTCGGCCCGCTTGACCTGGACGGGCTGGCCGAACTCGTTGTGCCGGGCCGTGCTCTCGCGCCCGTCGGCGCGTGTCACCGAGACCAGGTTGCCGACGTCGTGGCGATAGGAGGTGGTGCGGCCGAGCGGATCCGTCCGTGCGAGCAGACGGCCGCGGCCGTCGCGTACGTAGCGTGTGGTGTTGCCGAGGGGATCGGTGTCGGCCACGATCTTGTACGTGTCGTCCACGAGGTACCGGCGAGTGTGCCCCTCACCTGTGACGGTCTCGGTCACGCGGTGGCCCGTCGCCCCGTCCAGGGCGTCGTAGGCCAGGCGCAGCACCATGTGTCCCTCGCCGCCGCCCTCCGCGATGCAGCGGTTCTGCTCGTCGTA
Source organism: Streptomyces durocortorensis (assembly GCF_016901035.1). Classification (GTDB taxonomy): domain Bacteria; phylum Actinomycetota; class Actinomycetes; order Streptomycetales; family Streptomycetaceae; genus Streptomyces; species Streptomyces durocortorensis. The sequence continues at coordinate 6,684 of NZ_JAFEUF010000169.1, read as the reverse complement.
GGCGTAGGTGTAGGAGCGGTTGTTCGTGTCGGTCCAGGACGTGATGCGGCCGCGGTCGTCATAGGTGAAGCGGAGCGGCAGGCCAGAGGAGTTGACGACCTCCGTGAGATCTCCGGCTGTGTAGCCGTATGCGAGGATGCGCGGGCCGCCGTCGAGGTGGAGGGCGGCGATGCGGCCGTCGGCGGTCTCGAAGCGAAGGCGGTATCCGCCGGAGTGCGCCATGCCGAGCGGGGCGCCGTGAGTGTCGAACTCGAAGGTGATGAAGTTGCCGTTGCGGTCCTCGAGCTGAGCGATCGGCACGATGCCGTCGCCGTCCGGGTCGCCGGCGGGCGGGGTGAAGCGGCGGACCTGGCCGGCCGCGGGGTCGGTGAGCGTCCAGTCTCCGTCCGGAGTGCGCTCAAGGGGGTGGCGGGGCGCGGAGGCGGATACCGGCATGACGGGGATACCCGGGGCGGTATGCGGGTACGCAACGATCAGGCCGTCCTCGGTGACCAGGACGACGCCCTCGGGGTCGACCTCCAGGTGCTGGTCGATGGTCGACGCCCAGGTCGGCCCGAACCAGCGCCCGGCGGTGTACCCCGATTCAGCACGCCGGACGAAGGCCAACGGCAGCGTCCCGGGCAGCACAATGTCGGTCTGCGGGAGGAACATCCGGCCGGTGGCCAGGTCGATCGGGTCGGTGTTGTCGTAGCGCTTCGCCGCATCGGGCGTTTCCCTCACATGAGGGCCGTCCTTGTCCAGGCCGGTGCGGCCGGGGCCTTTGAGGTCGTCGGCGTGCCTGGCGACCGTGGCGCCCTTCTTGAGTGCGCCGAGGCCTTTGGTGCCGACGAGTTCCGGGATGAGTTTGCCGATGCCCTCGCTGGGGTCCTTCATGAACTCGTTGAGCATCTGCTTGCCCGCGCCCATGGGGTCGTTGACGGCCACGGTCAGCCCGGCGACGGTCGAATTGAGGCTGGTCTGGTACTCGGCGGGGTGGGTCAGGTTGTACGGGTCCATCGGGTTGACCGAGCGGACGAAGTTGGCGAGACCCGCGGTGCCCTTGACGACACCGCCTGCGAGATGGGTTTGCGCCACCTCCAGGTAGTCCATCCCGTCCTTGAGCTGTTCCGCGTACGACGGCTTGGGCGGGGCGGCGTCACGCGCCGCGCGAACCGCTGTCCGTGCCGTCTCGGCGACGTCGTTGCGCTGGGTGCGGGCGGTGTCCAGTCTGTCCTGGGCGGCCTTGATGAGCGGTCCGGCGGGATCGGTGAAATTCTCTGACGGCCTGGCCGGGAGGGTGTCCTTCTTCGCCTCGACCGCGGCGTTGTAGCCGGTGACCGACTTGTTGTAGGCGGTGCGCGCGTCCTGCGAGGCCTTCTTGGCCCTGTTGTACTCCTCCAGGGCCTCCTTGGCCTGAGCCTGCGCCCACTCCACAGTCTCCGCGAACCGGTTCATCGCGTCCGCGGCTTTACCGAAGGCGTCCGCCGCCTTGAACCAGCGCGGCGGCTCCTTGGCCATCGCCTTCTGGAACGCGTCCGCCGACGCGCCCTTCAGACCGTCGCCCTGCAGCCCCTTCAGGCCGTTGCCGACCAGGGTGAAGGAGGACTCGAAGTCCTTCAGGTGCGAGACCTGGGCGCGGATCTTCGACACGCTGCCGTAGACCAGTTTCTTCGGGTCCTCGGTCTGTCCGAGCTCCAGCTCCGAGACGTCCGCCCCGAGCCGGTTGGCTGCGGAGCGGCTCTTGTCGCGGATCCAGTCCCCGGCCTCGTCGAGTCCGATGTCCTCGGCCACGCCGGCGGCCTTGTCCCCGGTCCACTCGATCGCGTCGCCGACGTCCTCGGCCCGGTCCTCGACCCAGCCTTCCACGGGGTCCGGTACGAAGTCCTTCCAGCCCATCAGTTACCGCCCCGGGCGGCTTGGTCGGCCTGGTCCAGCAGATCCTTGATCGAGCCGATCTTCCCGCTGGAGGTCAGCTTGTCCCCCGTGTCCGACCAGGTCTGCTTGATGTCCTGTTGACTCTTCTCGAAGGACTCCGCGCTGTAGTCCGGCTTGTAGACGTCCGCCCGCCAGATGTCGTCCCAGCTCTTCCGCTCGATCTCGTCCTCACTCGCGTGCGGATTGCCGTACGCCGAGTTCGCCGCGACCTTGAACGCGCCCTGCAGGTACTGCTCTTCCTCCCACACCGTGCCCGCCGCGATCCCGAGGTTGCCGGCCAGGGAGCTGGCGTTCTGCACGAGACTGCGCACGCCCCACTCCCAACGCTCGCAGAAGTCCTCGAAGTCGGTGGCCAGACCCATGTGCCCGGTCTCCATCCCCGTCATCGACAGGTCCTCGAAACCCGAACCCATGGACGCGCCCGCCGCGTCACCCGTCTCACGCAGCTCGGCTATGGCTTTGCGCAGACCGTCCTGGATGTTCTTGACGGCGGCAGGCGAGACCTCCAGGTCTCCGTCGCCCGCCATCAGAGGGCACCCGCAAGCTCATCGTCCGCGTCCACCGCGCACCGGTCGGGGACGATGCCCACGACGGGAGGGAACAGCATCGAGGCATCCTCGTCCGCGACGTCGACGACCACCCCGGTCGGACCGTCGACCGTGGGAATCACCGCATCGACCAGGCGAGCGCCCAGGATCGAGAGGAACTCCCACTCCCGGACAGCGACACCGGCACCACGCGTCTGCGCGAACCGGGCCAGCGCCTCCTCGTCCGTGAACGCGTAGATCCAGCGCACCCCGCCCTGCCATCCCGACATGAGACCGCCGTCGTCGTCCCCCGACAGCGGCACCAGCAATGCCGCGCGGCGGAATTCACCGAGCAAGCGACCTGGTTGCCCCGATCCGCCGCGCATCGCGACTATTTCCTCGGTCAGTCCCATCGCAAGGCTCCCGTTCCCGAGGACAGCCGGCAGCCCCCGCTTCGCACACGCTACTAAGAGACGCACAGGAGCTTGAACGGTTCCCCCTGCCGGTGGTCGGCCTCCGCGGGGAAGGCCGGCCATCGGACGGGGAGGGTCCGGGCCGCTACGACCCGGCGGTCAGGCGTGGTTGACCGGGAGGACGTCCGGGGAGAGGGCGCCGGCGTGGGCCGCGGCGCTCGTCATGCGCTTGCGGTGGTGGCGACGGCAGAGGACCTCGTAGCCGATCTTCTCCGCCGGGCGGTACACATCGCCGACCACGACCTGCGCGCCCTCCACCACCATCTCGCCGTCCACCGTGCGGGCGTTGTGCGTGGCGCGGGCGCCGCACCAGCACAGGGCCTCGACCTGGAGCTGCTCGACCCGGTCCGCGAGCTCGATCAGACGCTGCGAGCCGGGGAAGAGCTTGGTGCGGAAGTCCGTGGTGATGCCGAAGGCGAAGACGTCCATGTCGAGGTCGTCCACGATCCGGGCGAGCTGGTCGATCTGGTCCGGCGCCAGGAACTGGGCCTCGTCCACGATCACGTAGTCCGCCTTGCCGCCCTTCGAGAGCCGCGTGACGAGGTAGGCGTAGAGGTCCATGCCCTCCTCGGCCTCGACCGCCTCCGTCACCAGGCCCAGCCGGGAGGAGAGCTTGCCCTCCCCCGCACGGTCGTCCCGCGTGAAGATCACACCCTGGAGGCCGCGCGCCGAGCGGTTGTGACCGATCTGCAGGGCCAGCGTGCTCTTTCCGCAGTCCATGGTTCCGGAGAAGAACACCAGCTCGGGCATGAGAGGTCGAGCACCTTTCGGAGGGGTACGGCGGGAGGGGTTACGAGCGTACTTCGAGCAGGGGGACGAGCTGCTCGACGGGGGTCAGGGAGCCGTGCACGCCCGCCATCGCCGACTCGTGCGGCTCGTTGACGGAGGCCGTGATGATCACGTCGTCGTGGGCGGCGGCGACGACGTCGCCGATCCGGCCGTGGACCCGCTCGTCGATCGTCGGACCGAACCAGCCGGCCGCGATCGCCTCGTCCCGGCTCGCGATCCAGAACTGTTCACCGAGCACCTCGCGCCAGACGGCCAGGACGTCGGACTGTGCGCCCGGCACCGCGTAGACGTGGCGGGGGGGGGCCCCCCCCCCCCCCGCGGGGGCCCCCCCCCCCCCCGACCAAGAACCCGCGGAATGGGAGAACGGGGCGTTGGGGAGGGGGGGGTGGGTAAAAAAGGAGGGGGGGG
>NZ_JAFEUF010000169.1:0-2563 GCF_016901035.1 Streptomyces durocortorensis | reverse complement strand
CCGGCGGCGGGGTGTTTGTCGCCCTCCACGGGCCGGGCGCGGGCGCCCGGGGGGGGGGGCGCGGCGGGGGCGTTAATGCCCGAGGGCCCCGGCGCGCCGGCCGCGGCCGCGGCTCCGGCCGCCGAGGAGGCCCCGGCCCTCGCCGCCGAGGAGGGCGACGCCCGCGCTCAGTTCCCAGTCCTCGTCGAAGTCGATCCGGGACTGTTCGTCGAAGGGGATGTCGATCATGCCGTGGTCGGCGGTGATGTAGAGCGCGGAGCGCGGCGGGAGCTGCTCGGCGAGGCGGCGGGCGAGCCCGTCGACGTACATCAGCTGGCCGCGCCAGGCGTCGGAGTCGGTGCCGAAGCGGTGGCCCTTGCCGTCGACCTCGCTGTAGTACGTGTAGACGAGCGAGCGGTCGCCGGCGGCCAGGCGCTCGGCGGCGACGTCCATCCGGTCCTCGCCCGAGAGCCGGCCGAGGAAGGAGCCGCCGCTGAGCGCGACCTTGGTGAGCGGGGTCTGCTCGAACGTCGGCGCGGAGACCTGCGCGGTGTGTACGCCCGCGGCGTCGGCGAGCTGGAAGACCGTGGGGTAGGGCTGCCAGACCTTCGGCGCGGTCCACGGCTTCCAGCGGAGCTGGTTCATCAGCTCGCCGGTCTCCGGGTTGCGCGCGGTGTAGCCGGGAAGGCCGTGCTCACCGGGCGGCAGCCCCGTACCGACCGAGGCGAGCGAGGTCGCGGTGGTGGAGGGGAAGCCCGCGGTGAGCGGGCGGCCGGTGCCGCCCCGGGAGGTGGGGAGGAGCGAGTGCAGGAAGGGGGCCTCGTCCGGGTGGGCCTTGATCTGCTCCCAGCCGAGGCCGTCGATCAGGAAGACGCAGTTCCGGTCGGCCGGGGTCAGCTCGGGGATCGCGGCGGTGAAGCCCGGCACCTCCTGTCCGGCGGCGAGCGTCGGCAGCAGGTCGGCGAGCGAGCCGCTGCCGTACTCCGGGACGGGCGCGGTGTCGAGGGACAGCGGGACGGGGTCCTGCCAGGCGGGCTGGGCCATCAGCGGCCACTCGCCGCGGTGGCGGCCGTGGCCTCGGAGAGCGACTGGGCGAAGGCGAGGGTCTGGCGCACGGCGTCGGGGCCGTCGCCGGCCTCGCTGACCCGCAGGCTCAGGTCGTCGGCGGTGGAGCTGCCGGTGTAGCCGTGGTCGGCCTCGCAGTTGGAGTCGCCGCAGGCGGCGGGCTCCAGGTCGATCCGGGAGACCGCGCCCCAGCCGATGGTCAGGACGACCTCGCGGGGCAGGGTGCCCGGGACGTACTTCTCCGGGTTGGCCACCACGCGGCTGACGACGACGGAGGAGATCCGCTCCAGCTTCACCGACTCGGTGGAGGTGGTGGCGTACGGCGTCGGGGAGCTGGTGTCGGCGGCCTGCTCGTCGGTGTGGCTGACGATGAACCGGTGCTCGGTCAGGACGAGGACGGTCACATGACGGCGGACCTCGTTGGAGTCGAACGTGGTCTCCTGGTGGACCAGGTACGAAGCGACCGGTTCCCCGCCGACGGCGGCCTCCACCGCCTCGGCCACGAGGGCCGGGTAGTAGCCGCTGCGCTCGATCGCCGCGCGCAGCCCCTGGGTCGTCGTACCGGTCTTTGCCATGAGCACCATCCTACGGCGGGCCGGTGACTGCCGGGGACGCCCCGGTGGTCACCGGCGGTCGGACCAGCCCCCGATTGCCGGTGGGTCTCAGTAGTTCGGAAGGCGGCGGGGGCCGAGGTCGCCCCGGGCGGGCGGTGGGGCGAGCCGGACGCTCGCGCCGAGCACGGTCAGTCCCTGCGGGGCGACCACGACCGGTTCGAGGGCGACGGAGACCACCTCGGGGTGGTCGTCGACCAGCCGGGACAGCCTGAGCAGCAGCTCTTCGAGCGCGGCCGTGTCGACCGGGGCCGAGCCGCGCCAGCCGAACAGCACCGGGGCCGCCCGGATGGACCGGATCAGCTCGGCGGCGTCACGGTCGGTGGCGGGGACCAGCCGGTGCGCGGTGTCGCCGAGCAGTTCGGAGGGCGCGCCCGCGAGGCCGAAGGAGAGGACGGCCCCGGCGGCCGCGTCGATGGAGGCCCGCACGACGGTGTCCACGCCGCGCGGGGCCATCGCCTGGACGACGGGGAGCAGTTCGGCGGGCTTGCCGAGGAGGTCGGTGAGCTCTCCGTACGCCCGGCGCAGCGCCTCCTCGTCGGCGACGTCGAGGCGGACCCCGCCGAGGTCGGCGCGGTGGCGCAGGTGGGGTGCGGTGGTCTTGAGGGCCACCGGGTAGCCGAGCCGGGCCGCCGCGGCGACGGCAGCCTCGGGGTCGGGGGCGGGGAGCGTGGGGCGTACGTCGATGCCGTAGCGGCCGAGCAGTTCGCGGGCCTCGTGGTGGGTGAGCGGGCGTCCGCGCGGGTCGGGGGCGGTGGCGAGCTGCGCCTCGATCAGGGCGGCGGCCCCGGCCTCGTCGATGGTGTCGTCGAGGAACTCGGGGATCTTGCCCGGCACGGCCGCCTGCCGCCGCCGAACGCGCCGTACGGGCTCTCGCCGAGGCCGTGAAGTACGCCCAGTGGCGGCGG
>NZ_JAFEUF010000168.1 GCF_016901035.1 Streptomyces durocortorensis | reverse complement strand
CCCCCCCAGTGTGGTGTTTGCTTTGTGGGCGGGGGGGGGGGGGGGGGCCCGGCCCCCCCCCCCGGGGCCCCTGCGGGCCGAAGCCCCGTTGAGCCGTCGTCAGCCGCGACCGGCCCGGACGGCCGTCAGCCGCGACCGGCCCAGATATTGGTGCCCGCGGTGTCCACGGCGAAGGCGTCGATCTCCTTCAGCTCGTCGGCCGTGAGCGCCGGACCCGCGAGGGCGGCCACGTTCTCCTCCAGCTGCTGCACGCTCGACGCGCCGATCAGCGCCGAGGTCATCCGGCTGTCGCGCAGCACCCAGGCGATGGCGAGCTGGGCGAGCGACTGGCCGCGCCCCTGGGCGATGTCGTTCAGACCGCGCAGCCGGCGCAGGACCTCGTCCGAGAGCAGGCCCGGGTCCAGCGACTTGCCCTGGGTGGCGCGCGAACCCTCCGGGATGCCCTTCAGGTACTTGTTCGTGAGCAGGCCCTGCGCGAGCGGCACGAAGGAGATGCAGCCCATTCCGGCTGCCTCCAGGGTGTCGAGCAGCCCGTCGTCCTCGATCCAGCGGTTGATCATGGAGTAGGACGGCTGGTGGATCAGGGCCGGCACGCCCATCTCCTTGAGCAGTCCGGCCGCCTCAGCCGTCTGCTCCGCGTTGTACGAGGAGACGCCCACGTACAGCGCCTTGCCCTGCTGCACGGCGGACGCCAGGGCGCCCATCGTCTCCTCCAGCGGGGTGTGCGGGTCGAAGCGGTGCGAGTAGAAGATGTCGACGTGGTCCACGCCCATCCGCTTCAGCGAGGCGTCGAGCGAGGACAGCAGGTACTTCCGGGAGCCCCACTCGCCGTACGGGCCGGGGTGCATCAGATATCCGGCCTTGGTGGAAATGACCAGTTCGTCACGGTACGGGGCGAAGTCCTGGGCGAACAGCTTGCCGAAGTTCAGCTCGGCCGAGCCGGGCGGCGGGCCGTAGTTGTTGGCCAGGTCGAAATGGGTGACGCCGAGGTCGAAGGCGCGGCGCAGGATCGCCCGCTGGGAGTCCAGGGCCCGGTCGTCGCCGAAGTTGTGCCACAGGCCGAGCGACAGGGCGGGCAGCTTGAGGCCGCTGCGCCCGGTCCTGCGGTACTCCATGGAGTCGTAGCGCGTGTCGGCAGCGCGGTAGTACAGGTCGGGGGAGAGGTAATCAGTCACGTTTCACTCCTTATCACGGAGTTGTGACAGACCGGGTTGGGCCCCCGTGACCCGATCGCAGTAATGTGGCGGCTTCGGGGAATGCCGGTGTGCGGCGCGGCGAAGGCCCGCGTGGCCCGTGCCAGTGGTAGGGGCGCGGACCGCCGGGGGATCGTGCGAGCGGCGCAGGCCGTGCGGCGACCCCCTGCGGGGGACGGCCCCCCCCCCCCCGGCGGCGGGGGGGGGCGGGCCCCGGGCCCGTACGGAACCGAGAGGGTGAACGCAGTGAACTTCCGCGACCTGGTGTACAGGCTCTACGCGCGCCGGGTGGAAGGCCGCCTGGACCACGACCAGGTGCCGAAGCACATCGGGGTCATCCTCGACGGCAACCGCCGCTGGGCCAAGGCGTCCGGCGGCTCCGCCGTCCAGGGCCACCAGGCCGGTGCGGACAAGATCTCCGAGCTGCTCGGCTGGTGCGACGAGACCGATGTCGAGGTCGTCACCCTCTGGATGCTCTCCACGGACAACTTCGACCGGCCCGAGCACGAGCTGAAGCCGCTGCTCGGCATCATCGAGAACACCGTGCGCAACCTCGCCGCGGACGGGCGCTGGCGCGTCCACCACGTCGGCACGCTCGACCTGCTCCCGCCGGAGACGCAGACGGTCCTGAAAGAGGCCCAGGAGTCGACCTCGCATATCGACGGGATAATCGTCAACGTCGCCGTCGGCTACGGCGGCCGTCAGGAGATTGCGGACGCGGTGCGCTCGCTGCTCCTGGAGCACGCGGAGAAGGGCACCAGCTTCGAGGAGCTGGCCGAGGTCGTCTCCACCGACCTGATCTCCGAGCACCTCTACACCCGGGGCCAGCCCGATCCCGACCTGGTGATCCGGACGAGCGGCGAGCAGCGGCTCTCGGGCTTCATGCTCTGGCAGAGCGCCCATTCGGAGTACTACTTCTGCGAGGTCTTCTGGCCGGCCTTCCGCAAGGTCGACTTCCTCCGGGCACTGCGCGACTACGCGGCCCGCCACCGGCGTTACGGGGCCTGAGCCGCCAGGGCGTCATCAGGCGGCCACCGGGACTTCTCCACACCGTGTCATATGCAGCGGCATGGCTTCGGTTCGAAAAGGGAATACCCCTGACAGGTCGACATCCGGTCATCAACCAGGCGGATGTCGTCACCAAGTGAGCGGCACCCAGTCCGCTCGCCCGGGAGGCCCTTTGCACACGAAGGACCGTACGCAGCGTGCGGCCGACGCGGTGGCCGTGGTCCGGCCCGCGCACGAGGGCCCGATCCCGGTCCGTCCTCTCCCTTCGGGAAGCTCCGCGACCGTCCGTCGCACTCCCCGACCTCGTCCGAGGGGGTACGTCCTTCCGTGGTGAACAGCATCAAGCGCCGCATGCCCGACCGGCGCACATACGTTCTCGACACCAGCGTCCTGCTGGCCGACCCCGGCGCCATGGCCCGCTTCGACGAGCACGAAGTCGTGCTGCCGATCGTGGTGGTCACGGAGCTGGAGGCCAAACGGCACCATCCCGAGCTCGGCTACTTCGCCCGCCAGGCCCTGCGCCTGCTGGACGACTTCCGGGTCCGGTACGGCCGGCTGGACGCCCCGATCCCGCTCGGGGACCTGGGCGGGTCGCTCCGTGTCGAACTCAACCACTCCGATCCCGGCATACTGCCCGCCGGCTACCGGTTGGGGGACAACGACTCACGGATCCTCGCGGTCGCACGCAACCTCCAGGCCGAGGGGTACGACGTCACGGTCGTCTCCAAGGACCTGCCCCTCCGTATCAAGGCGTCCTCCGTCGGCCTCCTCGCCGAGGAGTACCGCGCGGAGCTCGCCATCACGGACTCCGGCTGGACCGGTATGAGCGAACTGTCCCTCGCCGGGGAACAGATCGACCTGCTGTTCAGCGAGGAGACGCTGTACGTCCCCGAGGCCGCCGAGCTGCCCGTGCACACCGGCCTGGTCCTCCAGTCCGAGCGCGGCAAGGCGCTCGGCCGGGTGACGGCCGAGGGCAACGTCCGCCTCGTGCGGGGCGACCGGGAGGCCTTCGGCATCCACGGGCGCAGCGCCGAGCAGCGGATCGCGCTCGACCTCCTCCTCGACAGCGACGTCGGCATCGTGTCGCTCGGCGGACGCGCGGGCACCGGCAAGTCGGCGCTGGCCCTCTGCGCGGGCCTGGAGGCGGTGCTGGAGCGGCAGCAGCACAAGAAGGTGATGGTCTTCCGCCCGCTGTACGCGGTGGGCGGCCAGGAGCTCGGCTATCTCCCCGGCAGCGAGGCCGAGAAGATGAGCCCCTGGGCGCAGGCGGTCTTCGACACGCTCTCGGCGGTCGCCGGGCGCGAGGTCATCGAGGAGGTGCTCGGGCGCGGGATGCTGGAGGTCCTGCCGCTCACCCACATCCGCGGCCGCTCGCTGCACGACGCCTTCGTGATCGTCGACGAGGCGCAGTCGCTCGAACGGAACGTCCTGCTGACCGTGTTGTCCCGGATCGGGGCGAATTCGCGTGTCGTGCTCACCCACGACGTGGCCCAGCGGGACAACCTCCGGGTCGGCCGGTACGACGGAGTCGTCGCCGTCGTCGAGAAACTGAAGGGCCATCCGCTGTTCGCGCACGTCACGCTCACGCGGTCGGAGCGTTCGCAGATCGCCGCGCTGGTGACCGAAATGCTGGAGGAAGGCCACATCTGACCCGCATGCCCCATTGATGCCGCCCGGCGAGCCAAGGAGCTTAGCCGGGCGGCATTGTGCTGCGCCGTCATTTCCGAAAAACCAGTGACCCAAACGGGGTGTGACCTTTCCCACGCAACACAGAATTGCCTCCATGCGTCCCCGTCCGGCAGAGTCTTGCTTCCGTCAGGCCCCGCATACGGCACTTGGGCACCTCCAGAGGCGCCACGCACCACACAACTCAACACAAGACGCCCGTATGCCGCCCGCGAGCACCACGCGGCAGCCTCCTCACCGGGGTTGCCCATCGGGCCCGTGCCTCCCGTGACCCACGCAGTAGGGAGGCCAGTGCCAGGGGCACGTACGCGCCCGCGAGGTCACCTAAGCGGGCGATGCTGGAAGGACACCATGTGAGCCGGATCTCGGTCCGGGGGTTCGCCGTGGCATCCGCCACCGCGGTCACCACCGTTGGCGCCGTCGTAGGCGTTGCTGCGGGCGGCACACCTGCCGCCGACGACAACAACTTCGAGGCGGCCGCAGCCGACACCACGCTGCTCGCAGACATCCCCGCGGGCCAGCAGGCCCAGGTCCAGACCGCTTCGCTGACGCAGCAGGCCGACGCCCAGGCGTCCGCCGCCGACGCCTCCGCGAAGAAGTCGGCCGAGGAATCGGCCCGCATCCAGGCCGCCAAGGACGCCAAGTCCAAGAAGCAGGCGGCCGAGGACCGGATCGAGGCCGAGCGCAAGGCGGCGGCGGAGAAGAAGAAGGAGAAGGACGAGGCCGAGCGCGCCAGCCGTTCTTCCGTCCGCGACGCCTCCTCGTTCTCCGCGCAGGGCTCCTACAGCGTGGCCGACGTCCAGGCGATGGCCCGTCAGATGGTCCCCGCGGACCAGTTCCAGTGCTTCAGCAACATCGTGAACCACGAGTCCACGTGGAACTACCGCGCGACCAACCCGTCCTCCGGGGCGTACGGTCTGATGCAGGCGCTCCCGGGCTCCAAGATGTCGTCCGCCGGCGCCGACTGGCAGACCAACCCGGCCACCCAGATCAAGTGGGGCCTCAGCTACATGGACGGCCGTTACGGCTCCCCGTGCGGCGCCTGGTCCTTCTGGCAGGCCAACAACTGGTACTAGGGGAAGCGGGCGGAAGTTCACCCGCCGCCCTCTCAACCCCGCGAGGCTCCTCACCGTCCAGACGGTGAGGAGCCTCGCGCGTTGTACGGTCACTTCCTGGTGAAACCCGGAGCGCTGGGAAGCCCAGATGGGGGAAGGAAAGAGAGCATGTCAAAACTGCCGGGCTGGCTGGGCCGCTTCGGGTCCGAACTGACGGAGCTGGGCGCACGCCTGGACGAGCGTCGGGCGAGGGCCGCCGCCGACGATGAACCGTTCACGGCGAAGGGGGCCGTCCCCGACGCCGATGACGAACCGGGGCAGGTGCCCGCGCCCCCCAGCTACGCCCCCTCGGTCGCCGCCAAGCCGGATCCGGTGGCGGCGATCCCGTGGGGGATGCGGGTCGCCGCGGAGGCCGGCTGGCGCCTCCTCGTCCTCGCCGGGACGCTCTGGGTGCTGATGCGGGTGATCACCGCCGTGGAGCTGGTGGTGCTCGCCTTCTCCGCCGCGCTGCTCATCACCGCGATGCTCCAGCCCACGGTGGTCCGGCTCAAGCGGTTCGGGCTGCCCCACGGGCTCGCCACCGCTGTGACCGCCGTCCTCGGGTTCGTCATCATCGGCCTGGTCGGCTGGTTCGTGGTGTGGCAGGTGATGGACAACCTCGACACGCTCTCGGACCGGGTCCGCGACGGCATCGACGAGCTGAAGCGCTGGGCGCTCGACAGCCCGTTCCACGTCACCGAGTCGCAGATCAACGACATCGCCAAGAACCTCAGTGACACCATCGGCACCAACACCGAGGAGATCACCTCCGCCGGGCTCCAGGGCGTCACGGTGATGGTGGAGTTCCTCACCGGGCTGCTGCTGGCGATGTTCTCCACGCTGTTCCTGCTCTACGACGGCCGGCGCATCTGGGAGTGGTCGCTCAAGCTGGTGCCCGCCGCCGCCCGTCCGGGCGTCGCCGGGGCCGGACCGCGTGCCTGGCGCACCCTCACCGCCTATGTGCGGGGGACGGTGCTCGTCGCCCTGATCGACGCCATCTTCATCGGCCTCGGCCTCTACGTCCTGAACGTGCCGCTCGCGGTGCCGCTGGCCGTCTTCATCTTCCTGTTCGCCTTCATCCCGCTCGTCGGCGCCGTGGTCTCCGGAGCGCTCGCGGTGGTCGTCGCCCTGGTCACCGAGGGCGTGTGGACGGCACTGTGGGCGCTGGTGGTGGTCCTGGCGGTGCAGCAGATCGAGGGCCACATCCTGCAGCCGTTCATCCTCGGCCGCGCCGTCCGGGTGCATCCGCTCGCGGTGGTCCTCGCGGTGGCGACCGGCGGTCTGGTCGCGGGCATCGGCGGCGCGGTCGTCGCCGTACCGCTGGTCGCGGTGACGAACACGGTGGTGGGCTATCTGCGTTCGTACGCGATGCCGGGGCCCCCGGGTGAGAGCGGGGGGCGTACCGGGTCCACGGCCCTGTCGATGAACCCGGTGCCCGCCGGTCCCGCGCCGGCGCCACCCGCACCGGGCGCGCCGGACAGCCCGGCCGAGCGCCCGGAGGAGAACCCGCCGCCGAAGGAGTAGCCGAGCGGCACGGAACGTGAAAGAAGAGCCCCGGGGACGGTCGGTCGTCCTCGGGGCTCTTCTCGTATCAGGGTGTATCAGGGGTGGTGCGGTGTCACTGCTCGGCGAGTACGGCCTCGGCGTCGAGGGTCACACCGACCGCCTGGATCACCGAGGCGATCTTGACGGCTTCCTGAATGGTCTCACGGTCCACGCCGGCCTTGCGGAGCACCTGCTCGTGGGAGTCCAGGCACTGGCCGCAGCCGTTGATCGCGGAGACGGCGAGCGACCACAGCTCGAAGTCGACCTTCTCCACGCCCGGGTTGCCGATGACGTTCATCCGCAGGCCCGCGCGGAGCGTGCCGTACTCCGGGTCCGACAGCAGGTGCCGGGTCCGGTAGAAGACGTTGTTCATCGCCATGACGGCGGCCGCCGACTTCGCCGCGGTGTACGCCTCGGCGGAGAGGTTGGCCTTCGCCTCGGGCTCCAGCTCGCGCAGCACCTTCGGCGAGCGCGAGGCGATCGCGCAGGCCAGCACGGTGCCCCACAGCTGCTGCTGCGGGAGGTCGCTGTTGCCGATGACCGAACCGAGGTTCAGCTTCAGGTCCTTGGCGAAGTCCGGTACGGCGGACTTCAGTTCGTCGAGAGCCATGGGTATCAGCTCACTCGCCCGAGAGGAGCGCGACCGGGTCGAGGGTGTTCTCGCCCTTGGTCCAGTTGCACGGGCACAGCTCGTCGGTCTGCAGGGCGTCGAGGACCCGCAGGACCTCCTTGGGGTTACGGCCCACGGAACCAGCGGTCACCATCGTGAACTGGATCTCGTTGTTCTGGTCGACGATGAAGACGGCGCGCTGGGCGAAGCCGTCCTCGCCCTCGATGCCGAGGTCACGCATGAGCTCGTGCTTCGAGTCGGCCAGCATCGGGAAAGGCAGGTCGGTCAGGTCCGGGTGGTCCTTGCGCCAGGCGTGGTGCACGAACTCGGAGTCACCGGAGAAGCCGAGGACCTGCGCGTCGCGGTCGGCGAACTCCTCGTTCAGCTTGCCGAAAGCGGCGATCTCCGTCGGGCACACGAAGGTGAAGTCCTTGGGCCACGCGAAGACGATCTTCCACTTGCCCTCGTAGGTCTTGTGGTTGATCTGCTCGAACTCCTGGCCGCTCTCCAGCGAGACACAGGCAGTCAGGTCGAACTCGGGGAACTTGTCACCGACAGTGAGCACGCGCTCTCCTTGCAACGTCTGGAATTCCCCTTTTGGGGGTCTTCCTGAGGGTTGGACGGGCTCCACCTTGGCACAGAGTGCATTGATCACGGAAATAGCTACACTCGGTCGAGATGATCGGAGGTACCTATCAGTGGTGCAGGTAAATCAGGCCCTACGTCCCAAGCAGTCCGGTAAGTCGCCCGGCCGGCAGCCCAGCCTGTCGCAGCTGCGCGCCTTCGCGGCCGTGGCGGAGCATCTGCACTTCCGGGACGCGGCGGCAGCAATCGGGATGAGTCAGCCCGCACTCTCCGGAGCCGTCTCCACCCTGGAGGAGGCACTGGGTGTCCAGCTCATCGAGCGTACGACGCGCAAGGTGCTGCTCTCGCCCGCGGGGGAGCGGCTCGCGGCCCGGGCCGGGGCGGTGCTGGACGCCGTCGCCGCGCTGATGGAGGAGGCGGAGGCGGTCCGGGCCCCGTTCACCGGGGTCCTCCGGCTCGGCGTGATCCCGACCGTCGCCCCGTACCTCCTGCCCGCCGTGCTCCGCCTCGTCCACGAGCGCTACCCGGACCTCGACCTCCAGGTCCACGAGGAGCAGACCTCCTCGCTGCTCGAAGGGCTCGCCGCCGGGCGGCTCGACCTGCTGCTGCTCGCCGTGCCGCTCGGGGTGCCGGGCGTCACCGAACTCCCGCTCTTCGACGAGGACTTCGTGCTGGTCATGGAGCAGGACCACTGGCTCGGCGGCCGCTCGGACATCCCCCGGGACGCGCTGCGCGAGCTGCCGCTGCTGCTCCTGGACGAGGGGCACTGCCTGCGCGACCAGGCCCTGGACATCTGCCGCGAGGCCGGCCGCACCCAGGGCGCGCCCGTCACCACGACCGCCGCCGGGCTCTCCACCCTGGTCCAGCTGGTCGCCGGCGGACTCGGCGTGACACTGCTGCCGCGCACCGCGGTGACGGTGGAGACCGGCCGCAACGACGCGCTGTCCACCGGGTACTTCGCCGACCCGGCGCCCACCCGGAGGGTCGCGCTGGCGATGCGGACCGGGTCGGCGCGCGGCGGCGAGTTCGAGGAGTTCGCCGCCGCCCTGCGCGAGGCGATGCGGCCGCTGCCGGTGCGCGTGGTGGACCACCCGGACCAGGAGTGAGACGTACGCGGCCGGGGCCCCGTTCCCAGGAGCCCCGGCCGTACGCGGATCACGCGGAGGTCACTCGGTGCGCAGCCCCTCCGGGCGCATCATCCGCCACAGCGGCGGCAGCGACAGCAGCGTCACCAGCACGATCAGCGCGCCGCCGACCCCTGCCATCGGCCAGAACAGCCACCAGTCGGCGACCTGCTTCTGGATCAGCCAGGTGAGCGCCCCGCCGAGCCCCAGGCCGCCCGCGACCGCCACCGCCAGACCGAGCACCACCGGCACGGCGGTCTGCCACAGCACCGACCAGCCGAGCGTGGAGCGCCGGGTGCCGAAGGCGACCAGCACCGACAGCAGCCGCCTGCGCTCACGCAACTGCTCCAGCTGGGAGACCAGCATCGACGCGGCGATCAGCAGCAGCACCGCGGTGGCCCCCACCTGGAGCCCGGTCTGGATGCTGGCGTACTGGCGGTCGCGCTCCACCGAGTCGAGCGTCACGAAACGCATACCGGGGTCGATCTCCGCCGCCGTGTTGCGTACGTACTCGGCGACGTCCGGCACGCTCCGGTCGACCCGGATCTGGACGGTGATCTGCGCGCCGGGCACCTTGCCCGCGTCGATCGCGCCGGTGGTGGCCATGATCCCGTAGTGGGTCTCGCCCATCGGGTCCTTGCGGCCATGCACGGTCGGGGAGCCGGCGGGCAGTGTCCACCGCAGCGGCTTGCCGTACCCGGAGCCGATCTCGACCTCCTTGCCCTTGCGGGCGGTCTCGTCGACCCAGGCGGTCATGTCCTTGTCGCCCGGCGGGTGGACGACGAAGGTGTCGCCGTCCTCGCAGGCGTCGATCCGGGCCAGCTCGCGCAGAGTGGCGCAGGTGCCGACGGTCAGCGAGGTGGTGGGCTGCACGTCCTCGTCGGCGTAGTCGCCGGGCTTGGACGCGTACGCCTCCACCGATCCGATGACCACGTCCACCCCCTTGGTGGCGCGGAACCGCTCGACGGCCGAGGTGGCCGCCTCGCCCGTGACGTCCTCGGAATAACCGGCGAACTGGGCCCGCGTGGGGTCCTGGCCGGTCATCCGGTTGAAGTCGGCGTTCATCGCGGCGAACATCATCTGCAGCGCGATCGCGCCCGCCACCGCCACCGTGACCCCGCTGACCGCGCGGGACGCGGCCCCGCTGCTCAACTGGAGCCTGCGGGTGGCGAGCTGCCAGGGCACCGGGCCGCCGCGCAGCCGGTTCACGCACGCCTCGACCAGCCAGGGGAGCAGCAGGGCGAGCCCGACCAGCACCAGCACGCTGCCGGCCGCGATCCCGAACGGCTTCTCGGGCGCGTACTCGTAGGCACTGATCCTGCCCGTGAGTCCGAACACCGCCAGACCCGCGAACGGCATCAGCAGCCGCCACCAGAGCCGGCGTCCCCGCTCGCGTCCCCGGCGTACGACGCCGAGCGGCTCGATCACCACGGACCGCATCGCGACCAGGGTCACGAGGACGGCGGTCAGCGGCACCGCCACCACGATCAGCAGGGCCAGCATCGAGTCCGGGACCAGGTCGGCCGGGAACGCGCTGACGTCCCAGATCTCCACCGAGCCGACGAACTCCCGGCCCGTCAGGAAGAACGCCAGACCGATCAGCAGCCCGAGCAGCGCGCCGAACAGCGCTTCCCCGGCGGCGATCCGCCGGGTCGTCCGGATGTCCGCGCCGACCAGGCGCAGCGCTGCCAGCCGGCGGTCGCGGCGGTCGCCGCCGAAGCGCACGGCGGTGGCGATGAAGATCGCGACCGGCACCAGCAGCACGACGCAGACCATCACGACGAGCACGATCAGCAGCGGCGGCAGGGGGTCGCCCGCGCGCTCGTCCCCGTACCCGGCGATGCGGTGGCCGCCACTGGCCGTCGTCAGGGTGTCGCTGCCCGCGTAGTAGAGGAGCTCACCGGGGGAGCGCAGTCCGGCGTCTTGAATCGTGCCGGTGATCTCGTACGGCAGCCGCTCGCGCAGCAGTTCGTTGCCCGGCTCGGCGAGCAGCTCCCGCAGGGCGGGGGAGACGACCATCTCGTCCGCACCGGGGAAGCCGGTCACCCCGGACGGCAGGACGGGCGTCGAGCCGTCCGGGCGCATCAGATATCCCGCGACGGTCCGGTCGTGGTACTCGGTGGTCGTGTTGATCCGCAGCACCGAGCTGTCCGACTTCGGGGCGTTCACGTCGGGCGAGTCGGAGATCTGCGTCTCGCTGCGGGCCTGTTCGCGCGCGTTCCGCTCGTCGAGCAGATGCGGTACGGAGGAGGCGAGCAGCAGCAGCGCCACACCGAGGCCGACGCCGACGGCGGTCAGCAGCGTACGGATCCAGCCCTCGCGGCCACCGGCGGCGGCGAACCGGACGCCGAGACCGAGGTCGCGGAGGACCACCGCGCCGCACGAGGCCGGCTTCGGGCTCTCCGGTGCGGCGGGCGGGGCCGTACGGGAGTCGAGCAGCGTCATACCGCGTGCTCCAGATCCCGGGCCCGGCCGTCGCGCACGGTGACGTCGCGGTCGGAGTAGGCGGCGACCCGGGCCTCGTGCGTCACCAGGACCACGGCCACGTTGGCGGACCGGGCGGCCTCGGTGAGCAGCTCCATCACCCGCTCGCCGTTGAGGGAGTCCAGCGCGCCGGTCGGCTCGTCGGCGAAGATCACCTTCGGTGACCCCGCCAGGGCGCGGGCCACGGCGACCCGCTGGCCCTGTCCGCCGGAGACCTCGCCGGGACGCTGGGCGCCGAGGTCGTCGACCTCCAGGCGCTCCATCCACTCCAGGGCGGTGCGCTCGGCGGCCTTGCGCCGCACCCCGTTCAGCCGCAGCGGCAGGGCCACGTTCTCCACGCACGTCAGCTCCGGGACCAGCTGGCCGAACTGGAACACGAAGCCGAAGTCGCTGCGCCGCAAGGCGCTGCGCTCGGCGTCCGGCATCGCGGACAGCTCGCGGCCCGCGTAGGTGATGGTGCCGGAGTCGGGCGTGATGATCCCGGCCAGGCAGTGCAGCAGGGTCGACTTGCCGGAGCCGGAGGGGCCCATCACGGCGACGACCTCGCCGGGGTGCACGGAGAACGACGCGCCGTCCAGGGCGGGCGTCGAACCGTAGGTCTTGCGCAGATCGTGCGCGGCGAGCAGGGAGCCGTCGGGAATCACGGAGCCACCACCTTGGCGAGCTGGTCGAGACGGGCGGCGGTCAGTTCCAGCCAGCGCAGATCGGCTTCGAGGTGGAACAGGGCGTGGTCGCAGATGAGCTGGTCGGCGAGGTCGCCCTTGCGCTTGCGGTCGGTGAGGATGCGCATCATCCGCAGGTGCGCCGAGCGCTGGGCGTCCAGCAGGTCCGCCGCGCTGCGGTCGGTCAGCAGCGCGAGGACGACCTTGGTGTAGAGCGTCGACTGGAGGTAGGGCTCCGGCTTCTCGGGCTGGGCCAGCCACTGTGTGACATCGGTGATCCCGGCGTCGGTGATGGCGTACCGCTTGCGCTCCGGTCCTCCCTCGCTCTCGACGCCGTCGACCTCGACGAGTCCGTTCTTCAGGAGCCGGGACATCGTCGAGTAGACCTGGCCGTAGTGCAGCGGGCGGTCCTGGCCGAACTTCTCGTCGAAGGTCCGCTTCAGGTCGTAGCCGTGCCGGGGGCCGGACTCCAGGAGCCCGAGGAGGGTGTGACCGATAGACATGAGGAGCACTCTACACGGGGTGTATACCCTCGATGTATACACGTCCGGAAAGCGACCCCGACCCATGGGCGGGCCGGGGTCACGAGGTCGGTACGTGGCGGGCGAGCGGCGCTACGGGGCGTTCCGGGCACCCGGTCCGGGCGGGGTGGCCGGCCCCTCCGGCTGCTGTCCGGGCGGCTCTTTCGGCGGCCGCCCCCGCCGGGCGATCGGCCGTGCCGCCCCGGGCAGCCTGCCCGCCTCCGCGAGCGCCCGCCGCAGCAGGAACTCGATCTGCGCGTTGGCGCTGCGCAGTTCGTCGGAGGCCCAGCGGGCGAGTGCGTCGTGCACCGCGGGGTCCAGCCGCAGCAGCATCTGCTTGCGCTGCTGCGACCGGGACGCCGGCGTCCGCCGGGGAGGCGTCTGGTCGGTCACTGGTAAAGGGTGCCCGTGTTGAGGACTGGCTGGGCGCTGCGGTCACCGCACAGCACCACCATCAGATTGCTCACCATGGCGGCCTTCCGCTCGGAGTCCAGCTCCACGATGTCCTGCTCGGCGATCCGGGTCAGGGCCATCTCGACCATGCCCACCGCGCCCTCGACGATCTGCTGGCGGGCCGCGACGACCGCGCCGGCCTGCTGCCGCTGGAGCATGGCGGAGGCGATCTCGGGGGCGTACGCGAGGTGGCTGAAGCGGGACTCGATGATCAGGACGCCCGCGGCCTGCACCCGGGCGGTCAGTTCGGCGGCCAGCTTCTCGGTGATCTCCTCGGCGTTGCCGCGCAGCGAGAGGCCGTCCTCCTCGTGGGCGTCGTAGGGGTACTCGATGGCGATGTGCCGGACGGCCGCCTCGGTCTGGGTGGCGACGAACTCCAGGAAGTCGTCGACCTCGAAGAGGGCCTGCGCGGTGTCCTCGACCTTCCACACGACGATCGCGGCCAGCTCGATCGGGTTGCCGTAGGCGTCGTTGACCTTGAGTACGGCGGTCTCGTGGTTGCGGACGCGGGTGGAGATCTTCTGGCTGGAGGTCAGCGGGTTGATCCAGCGGAGCCCGTCGGCCCGGATGGTGCCGACGTACCGGCCGAAGAGCTGGATCACCCGGGCCTCGCCCGGAGCGACCATCTTCACACCGCTCATGCAGAAGAAGGAGGTGATACCGAGGAGCACTCCGAGGATGAGGAGCGTGACCCCGACGGCGCCGGCTCCGCTTCCGTTGAGAACGGCGCCGCCGATGACGAGGCCGATTCCCGCGATCACCCCGACGACCGTCAGGAGCAGTCCGATGCCGCCGGGGATGGCGTGCGCCACGACCTCCCTGACCTGGGGTTCGGGCATGTCGGGAGCGTCGACGGAGAGATCCGCCGCCGGGGCGTCCGGGTGGCGGTTCTCGTGCTGTGCGGTCATGGGATCCCCCGTTCGGCGCGGTATCGCACCGCGCTAGCAATGTGATTACACATTATCGGTTGTCGCAACCTTGTCCACCCCTGGGGAGTCGGTTCCTGCAGAGGCGGGTGCTGATTCTCACGTCCGTAAAAGGCCGGATCGCTTGTCTTTTGTCCCTGTCGTCGGTGTTAGCTGGCAGGTCTGAGCGAGCTACGACACGCCCTACAGGAAACCGAGCGAACCGGTCGAGCAGAGAAGCGGGAGCAACACACCAATGGGTCGAGCGGATGCGCGACGAGCCCAGGCGCAGGAGTCGCGCCGGGCCGCGAAGAGCGGCGGCATACGCAGACTCTTCACGTGGAAGAAGCTGCTGGGCACGTTCTTCGGGATCGTCCTGCTGGGCATGGGCGCCTTCGGCGCGCTCTACCTGTACGTCGACGTCCCCGCCGCCGGGAACTCCATGGCGGAGCGGCAGAGCAACGTCTACAAGTACAGCGACGGCACCGTCCTCGCCCGGACCGGCAAGGGCGTCAACCGCCAGATAGTCGACCTGGACGAGGTGCCGAAGAAGGTCCAGCACGCCTTCGTCGCCGCCGAGAACAAGACCTTCTACAAGGACCAGGGCGTCGACCTGAAGGGCACCACCCGCGGTCTCCTCAACACGCTCAGCGGCAAGGGCAAGCAGGGTGGCTCGACCATCACCCAGCAGTACGTGAAGAACTACTACCTGACGCAGGACGCCACCGTGAGCCGCAAGCTCAAGGAGCTGGTGATCTCGCTCAAGGTCGACCAGAAGAAGTCCAAGGACGAGATCCTCGCCGGGTACATCAACACCGCCTACTACGGACGCGGCGCCAGCGGCATCCAGGCCGCCGCCCAGGCCTACTACGGCATCGACGCCAAGGACCTGAACGTCTCCCAGGGCGCCTACCTCGCCTCCCTCCTCCAGGCCCCCAGCCAGTACGACTGGGCTTCCGCCACCGACACCGGCAAGAAGCTGGTCAAGGAGCGCTGGGCCTACACCCTGCGCAACATGGTCGAGATGGACTGGCTGACCGAGTCCGAGAAGGCGAAGCTGAAGTTCCCCTACCCGCAGAAGCCCAAGCCCGCCGAGGGCATGGAGGGCCAGCGGGGCTATCTCGTCGAGGCGGCCAACGAGGAGCTGGAGAAGCAGGGCGTCACCGCCGAGGACCGCGACGCGGGCGGCTGGACCTTCACCCTCACCGTCGACAAGAAGCGCCAGCAGGCGCTGGAGAAGTCGGTCGACGACCAGCTGGAGTCCAAGCTCGACCGCGAAGGCAGCAAGGTCGACGCCACCGTCCAGGCCGGCGCCACATCCGTCGACCCGAAGACCGGCAAGGTCGTCGCGCTGTACGGCGGCGAGGACTACATCAAGCACTACATCAGCAACGCCACCCGCCAGGACTACCAGCCCGCCTCCACCTTCAAGCCGCTGGTGCTCGCCTCCGCCCTGGAGAACGAGTCGACGACCCAGGACGGCAGCCTCATCGGGCTGAACACGATCTACGACGGCACCAGCAAGCGGCCCGTCGTCGGCAGCGACACCCCGTTCGCCCCGCAGAACCAGGACGACCGCAGTTACGGCCCGGTCTCCGTCCAGAAGGCCTTGAACAGCTCGGTCAACTCCGTCTTCGCGCAGATGATCGTGGACGTGACGCCCGCCGCCGTGAAGGAGACCGCGCTCGCCCTCGGCGTACCGGACAAGAACTTCCCCGAGCGCCCCGCCGTCACCCTCGGCACCATGAACGCCTCGACCTGGGACATGGCCGGCGTGTACGCCACGCTCGACAACCACGGCCGGAAGGTCACCCCGCACATCCTCCAGTCCGCCGAGCACCGCGACCGCACGGTGACCGCCGAGAAGCCCAAGCGGGAGCAGGTCATCAGCCGCGCCTCGGCCGACACCGTGACCAAGGGGCTCACCGGGGTCGTCGACGCCGGTTCCGGGGGAGCGGCCAACAGCCCCGCCTACGACGCGGCGGCCAAGACCGGCACCTCCGAGGACAACAAGTCGGCCTGGTTCGCCGGGTACACCCCGGAGCTGAGCACGGTCGTGGCCCTCTTCGGCGAGGGCGACGGCGGCCGCAAGCAGGTCTCCCTGACCGGTACGGCCAACTCCGGCCGCGCCAGCGGCAGCGGCTTCCCGGCCAGGATCTGGGCCGACTACACCCTCGGCGCCCTCGGCGGCGGGTCCGACAAGACCTTCGACCTCCAGGACGTGGAGCGCGGCGAGGTGCCCGCCCCGCCGACGCCCACCGAGACGCCCTCCGAGGAGCCCAGCGAGTCCGAGGAGCCCACCCCCTCCGACACGCCCTCCGAGACGCCGAGCGAGACGCCCAGCGAGACCCCGACCACGCCCGCCCCGC
>NZ_JAFEUF010000167.1:12818-16307 GCF_016901035.1 Streptomyces durocortorensis | reverse complement strand
GCCGAGGACCCGCCGCCGACCGCCCGCGACACCGCCCCGCCGCCGCGCGGCACCCCGGTCGCCGCACTCCACGAGGTCACCTTCGCGTACGGGCCCCGCGCCCACCCCGTCCTGGACCGGCTCTCCCTGACGATCGGCGCGGGCGAGCACCTCGCGGTCGTCGGCCCGAGCGGCAGCGGCAAGTCGACCCTGGCCGCCGTACTCGCCGGGACCGAGCGGCCCACCGGGGGAGCGGTGCGGTGGCGGGGGCGTCCGGTGCGGCAGGCCGACGCCACCTCCGTACGCGTCCTGCTGCCCCAGCACGCCTACGTGTTCAGCGGCTCGCTGCGGGACAACCTCCGCTACCTCCGCCCCGACGCGAGCGACCGGGAGATCGTGGCCATGGCGGACGCGGTCGGCCTCGACGCGCTGCTCTCCCGGCTCGGCTCCCTCGACGCGGTGGTCGAACCCGACCGGCTCTCCCAGGGCGAACGGCAGCTCGTCGCCCTGGGCCGCGCCTACCTCGCCGCCCCGCCGCTGCTGATCCTCGACGAGGCCACCAGCCGGCTCGACCCGGCCGCCGAGACCCGCGCCGAGCTGGCGTTCGCCGCCCTGCCGGGGGCGCTGGTCGTCGTCGCCCACCGGCTCAGCTCGGCCCGCCGCGCGGAGCGGACCCTGGTGATGGACGGCCCGCGCACCCGGTGCGGCACCCCCGCCGAACTCCTGCGCTCCAGCGCCCTCTACCGGGACCTGGCCGGCCTCTGGGAGCCGGAGGGGTCGCACGCACCGACCGGCGCGGCCGGCCTCGGCAGGAAGGAGCGGCGGCTCGGCGAGGAGCGCGCCATCAGATCCACCCCGCCTCCTTCGCCCGTCTGATCGCGTCCAGCCGATTCCGCCCCCCTGACTTCCGGATGGCGGCGGCCAGATAATTGCGGACCGTCCCCGGTGTCAGGTGCAGTCGGGCGGCTATCCCGGCCACGGTGTCACCCCCCTCGGCCATCGAGAGCACACTCAATTCCCGCGGAGATAACGGCATGTCGGCCACCTGCAAGAGGCTGAAGGCCAGCGACTCGTCGATATGCCGCCCGCCGTCCGCCAATTTGTGCATCACCTCTGACAGGTCGTCCACCGGGTGGTACTTGTCGATGTAGCCGAGCGCCCCCGCCTCGTACGCCCGCCGCAGGCCGCGCGGCCGGTCGCTGCTGGTCAGCACGGCCAGCGGGCAGGGCCCGCCGTGCGGTGCGGTCACCGTCCTCACCTCGTCGAGGACGTCCAGCGCGCCCGGACAGTCGAGGTCGGTGAGGAGCACATCGGGGCCCGGACCGCTCAGTGCGGCGCGTATCGCACCGCGTTCGGCGGTGCGGACCTCTATTTCCCGCCCTGTACCGAGGAGCGATGCCAGCGAGGCGCGCCACAACGGCACGGTGTGGACCAGCAGCACGGTCGTCATCAATCTGCCCTCAGCTCTTCTCTTCCGGCCCGCCCAAAGCGGAATGCGATGGGCCGTGCGCGCCCCGTGACGGGTTTCCAGTTGAGCGCATGGGCATTCGCGTACGCCGACGAACGGGCCGAATAACGCGCCCGTTGGGCGCGGAAGGGGGCGTTCGGATGTAAACCGGGAGCGCACATCGCTCACGGACCCATCCGTCTCGCCGTCGCCAGGGCGTCCGAGAGCCCCGGGCAGGACGCATTCCGTGGGTTTCCCGCCAGGATGGCCGGGTTCAGTTCAGCAGGGCGCGTGCCGCGTGAGCCTTGCGCCGGATGTTCTCGGCCGTCGTCGGCTCGATCCCGTCGAGGATCTCCGCATATTCCTCCATCTCCGCCGCCCCGCGCTGGAACTCACCGCGCTGGACGAGGAGCTGGGCGTGCTCGTAGCGGAGCCTGGCCGGATGCGCGGGCAGGAGCAGCGACAGCTCCACCGCCCACAGGGCCACGTCCGTGCGCTCCGGCCGGGCCGCCGCCCACGCCCGTACGTTGTTCAGGATCCGCAGCACGATCTCCAGCGGCCGCGCGGGCACCATCATCGACGGCTCCAGCGCCGCCCCTGTCGCCCCCGTCACCAGCAGCTCCGCGCCCTGCCCGGTCAACGGCGCGCCCCCGGCGAACGGATCGGCCAGCACCGGGTCCGCCCGGTCGCCGAAGCCGACCACGAAGTGCCCGGGCAGCGCCACCCCGTACACCGGTGCGCCCGCCCTCCTGGCGACCTCGATCCAGACGACGGACAGCAGGATCGGCAGGCCCCGGCGGCGGCGCAGCACCTGCTGGAGGAGCGAGGAGTCCAGCCGCTGGTAGTCCACCGACGAGCCGCCGAACCCGCTGCGCTCACCCAGCAGTTCGGCCAGCACCGAGGCCCAGGCGGCGGGGGAGCGGGAACCGTACGGCAGCAGCCCCGCCAGCCGGTCCAGCTCGATCTGCGCGGCGTCGATGCCGTACGGGTCGGGGACGGGCTCCCCCGGAGTCACCGGGACGACCTCGGCCGGCCCCACCGGTCCGGCCTCCGCGCCCAGCAGCAGGCACAGCAGAGCGAGATCCGGCCGCTCGGACCGGGCCTCCTCGGCGAACTGCCGCCGCCGCTCGGCCGCCCCGGAATCCAGCCCACTCATATCCGACCCACGCCCCTGCTCGTCCTGTCCCCGCTCCGGCCTTCGCGGCGCGCCGCGTGACCCCTCACGCCGAGCGGTAGTGGTGGTACCGGTGATGACCCGCGAAGCCCATGCCGTCGTACAGCGCCCGCGCCCCCTCATTGTCCTCCTCGACCTGGAGCCAGGCCGCCGAAGCGCCCTCGTCCAGCGCCCGGCGGGCCAGCGCGGTCATCACCGTCGTGGCCAGTCCGCGCCGCCGCTGTTCCGGGGCGACCTCGACGGCCATGAACCCCGCCCACCGCCCGTCCACGACACACCGCCCGATCGCGTCCGGTGCGCCGGCCTCCCCCGGCACCGTGGCGAACCAGACCGAGGGGCCGCTGCCCAGCACCCGCAGCACATGCGGGCCGGGGGTGGAGAAGCGCTGGTAGCGGGCGAGCCAGGCCGCGTCCGGCTCCCGGGTCAGCCGGACCGCCGCGCTGTCCGCGTCCAGGTCGCCGACCGGTGCCAGCGCGCCGATCCGTACCTCCGCCGAGACCTCGCGCCGCCAGCCGTGCCGCTCCAGCTCCGCGCACAGGACCTCCTGCGTGCCCTCGGCCCCGGTCGCCGTCTGGACGTACGCGGGCAGGCCCCGCTCCTCGTACCAGTGGCGGACCCGCCCGAGCGCCTCGCCGGACGGCAGGCCCGGATCGCCGAGCGGCAGCGCGGAGTTGGCGCGCCGGGTGAAGCCCCCGGCCGCGCGCAGCCGCCAGTCGCCCAGCGCCTCGCTCTCCACGGGCTGCCAGGCGCGCGCGGTGACGGTGGCCAGCTCCTCGAAGGAGGCGGCGGGGCCCCCGCGCCCGGCCCGGGCCGCGGGGCCGCCCCTGGCCCCGCCCCCGGGCGCATACCACGAGTGGGGGGGATAGCCCCCCGATTGTTTGTGGGAGCG
>NZ_JAFEUF010000167.1:0-12808 GCF_016901035.1 Streptomyces durocortorensis | reverse complement strand
CCCCGCCCCGCCCGCGCCTCCGCGGCCCCCCCCCCCCCCGCCCCCCCCCCCCCCCCCCCCCCCCCCCCCCCCGGCCCGCCCCCCCCCCCCCCGCCGGGCGCGGGGGGGCGGGCCCGCCCCCCCCCCCCGCCGCCGGGGCCCCCCCCCCGGGCCGGGGCGGCGGGCACGACCTTGCCCGCGACCAGGGACGATTCCACGATGTGGACGGATTCCCCGCTCTTTTGTGTGATCGAGAGCACACCATCGTTCCATGATGTGAGCACGCCGACCGTGTCGGTGAACTCCACGCCCGTGCCCCCGTCGTTCGTCCGGCGGCGCACGGACACGCGTTTGCCCACGTCAGCGGGGGTGATGCGGACCTCCAGCCGTCCGCCGATGGTGAATTCCACAGCTCTGTCCGCCCCTCCTGTTCGGATCGTGCCCGAGAACGGAGATACTAGGGGCGGGCATCGACGACGCCGCGCTCCCGCGCGAGAGCCAACGCCCTACCGAGGAGGAACGACAGCGTGACCTACGTCATCGCGCAGCCTTGTGTCGACGTGAAGGACAAGGCCTGCATCGAAGAGTGCCCCGTCGACTGCATCTACGAGGGCCAGCGGTCCTTGTACATCCACCCGGACGAGTGCGTCGACTGCGGAGCCTGTGAGCCGGTCTGCCCGGTCGAGGCCATCTTCTACGAGGACGACACTCCGGAGGAGTGGAAGGACTACTACAAGGCGAACGTCGAGTTCTTCGACGACCTCGGCTCGCCGGGCGGTGCTTCCAAGCTCGGTCTCATCGAGCGCGACCACGCGTTCATCGCCGGACTGCCGCCGCAGAACCAGTAAGCGGCGGCACCACGCGCGCAGCCCGGTCCCGTACGGCCCGTCCCCGTGCGGGACCGAGGTGTTTCCCCGTGCAGCCGCCGCCGGTTACCTGAACAGCCCGAGAAAGCCCCGAGAAAGCAGAGCCCCGTGTCCGCAGTCTCCTCCCGCCTCCCGGTCTTCCCCTGGGACAAGCTCGCGCCCTACAAGTCGACGGCCCAGGCCCACCCGGACGGCATCGTGGACCTGTCGGTCGGCACCCCGGTCGATCCGGTCCCCGAGCTGATCCGGCGGGCGCTGGTCGACGCCGCGGACAGCCCCGGCTATCCGACGGTGTGGGGCACCGAGGCCCTGCGGGACGCGCTCACCGGCTGGGTGGAGCGCCGGCTCGGCGCGGTCGGCGTCACCCACGCCAATGTGCTGCCGGTCGTCGGCTCCAAGGAGCTGGTGGCCTGGCTGCCGACGCAGCTCGGGCTCGGCGCGGGCGACAAGGTCGCCTACCCCCGGCTCGCCTACCCGACGTACGAGGTCGGCGCCCGGCTCTGCGGTGCGGAGCCCGTCGCCTACGACGACCCGACCGAGCTGGACCCGGCGGGGCTGAAGCTGCTCTGGCTCAACTCCCCGTCCAACCCGACCGGCAAGGTGCTGTCCAAGGACGAGCTGACCCGGATCGTCGCCTGGGCGCGCGAGCACGGCGTCCTCGTCTTCAGTGACGAGTGCTACCTGGAGCTGGGCTGGGACGCCGAACCGGTCTCGGTGCTCCACCCGGACGTCTGCGGCGGCCACTACGACGGCATCGTGGCGGTCCACTCGCTCTCCAAGCGCTCCAACCTGGCCGGATACCGGGCCGCGTTCATCGCGGGCGACGCGGCCGTCCTCGGTGAGCTGCTGCTGATCCGCAAGCACGGCGGGATGATGACGGCCGCCCCCGTTCAGGCCGCCACCGTCGCCGCCCTCGGCGACGACGTGCACGTCTCCGAGCAGCGCGCCCGTTACGCCGACCGGCGCCTCGCCCTGCGCGCGGCCCTGGAGGCGCACGGCTTCCGGATCGAGCACAGCGAGGCGAGCCTCTACCTGTGGGCGACCCGCGACGAGCCGTGCTGGGACACCGTGGCGTACCTCGCGGAGCGCGGCATCCTGGTCGCGCCCGGCGACTTCTACGGCCCGGCGGGCGCGAGCTTCGTGCGGGTGGCGTTCACCGCGACCGACGAGCGGGTGGCGGCGGCGGTCAAGCGCCTGTCCTGACCCGGATACGCCGGAGGGCCTGAGGAGTGCGCACTCCTCAGGCCCTCCGGCATGTGACGGGGGTGGCGGGTCAGCCGATCGGCAGACCGTTCAGCGGCAGGGCGCCGGTGGGCAGGCCCCCGCCGAGCGCGTCCGTCGGCAGACCGCCACCGGCGGCGTCGGCCACCCCGCCGACGGCCTCGCCCGCGTTGCCCGCGGTCTGGCCGGCGGTCTCCTGGGCGGCCGGGACGGCGACCTTGGCGGACTTGCCGACGGTCTCGCCCGCCGCCGGGAGCGCGGTGCCGACGAGCCGGCCGCCGGTCTCCCCGGCGGCCTGGGTGCCCTGCCGGGCGGTGCTGTCCAGGGTGTTGCCGACGCTCGCGCCGTCCAGTGAGGTCAGGCCGCCCAGCTCCGGGGCCGCCGGGAGATCTGCGGCGCTCGCGGCACCGGCCGCACCGACCACGGGGGCCGCGCCAGCGGCGATCAGCAGCGCGGCACGAGCGATCCGACGGGTCAGGGGGAGGGACATGATGCTCCTTCAGCGGGTTGTGCACGAATCTGTCTGTCCGGTGATCGGACGCACTGACAACCGCTTCGGGGGAGGGGAAGGTTGCGGCGGGCCAAGGTAAAGACTGAGTAATGCGTCGGATTATCCGCAGCGGAAGAACCCGGGCAAACGATCCATACCGCCGGGATCCGATGAACCGTCACTTCCCTTGGCGGGCAAGGGGATCGGAGGGAAGTGGCAAGGCTGCTGGAAGCCGCGTGAAAAGAGTGCTGGGGCGGGGCCCCATGGCCCGTACGAGTGACGGCGTGCACTACTGAACGACCCGGATCCTGACCGCCGTCGTGTCCGTTTCCTTGTCCTTCGCGTCTTCCGTCCGCCAGCCCGTACCGGCGTCCCAGACCCGGTCGGCATAGCTCACGCGCTCGATCCGCAGCGCCTCGGACTGCGCCACGGCCCAGTGCGCCAGTTCCCAGCCGCGCCGCGGCGAGGCCTTGTCCTCGGCCCGCGACGAGGTCGCCGGGACGGGCACCGAGACGGTCGATGCGGCGGACGCGCCCGCGGCCTTCGCGGTGGGCAGCACGTTCTTGCCGAAGGCCCGCACCAGCTCGGCCCGCACCTGCCCGGCATCCCCCGGACCCTCGGCCGTGGCGGTCGACGGGGTGCAGTTCAGCGAGGCCGGCCGGCGCCCGGTCAGCGCGGCCGCGAGCAGCGCCGCGTCCGGCTCGTGCTTCGCGTACGCCTGCGGGAACCCGCTGCGCTGCACGCGCTGCGCGGCCACGGTCAGCGGCAGCCGCGAGTAGCCCGGGACCTCGGCGAGATGCTCGTAGAACTCCCCGGAGGAGTAGACCGGGTCCATGAGCTGCGCGGGCTTGCCCCAGCCCTGCGAGGGGCGCTGCTGGAACAGCCCCAGCGAGTCCCGGTCCCCGTAGTCGATGTTGCGGAGCGTGGACTCCTGGAGCGCGGTCGCCAGCGCGATCGTCACCGCCCGCTCCGGCATCCCCCGGGTGGTGCCCACCGCGGAGATCGTCGCCGCGTTGACGGCCTGCGCCAGGCTCATCTCGTACCGCTGGGTCTCGCCCTCGTCCCCGTCCTTCGCCTCCACCACACAGCGCGGCGGGTTCTTCGAACCGGAGGAGTCGTACTGCACGGCCAGATAGCCGCCCAGGGCCGCGAGCACGGCGAAGGCGGCCCCGTAGCGGAAGAGGCGTCGTCGGCGAGGGCTGGCTGTCCTGGGCACGGGCCCACCGTACTGGAGGGCCCGGCCGGGGCCGATACCCAAGTCCCTTAGGGTCGGGTCCATGGCCGACAGCACCCTTGACCCCGCCCTTGACCTCACCCTGGACGGACCGGCGCTCACCGCCCGGCTCGTCGACTTCCCCTCGGTCAGCGGGGAGGAGAAGGCCCTCGCCGACGCGATCGAGTCGGCCCTGCGCGCCCTGCCGCACCTCACCGTCGACCGGCACGGCAACAACGTCGTCGCCCGCACGAACCTCGGCCGCGCCGAGCGTGTCGTCCTCGCCGGGCACATCGACACCGTGCCGATCGCCGACAACGTGCCCTCCCGCCTCGACGCGGACGGCATCCTCTGGGGCTGCGGTACCTCCGACATGAAGTCCGGCGTCGCCGTCCAGCTCCGGATCGCCGCGACGGTCCCCGCGCCCAACCGCGACCTGACCTTCATCTTCTACGACAACGAAGAGGTCGCCGCCCACCTCAACGGCCTCGGCCACATCGCCGACGCGCACCCCGAGTGGCTCGCCGGAGACTTCGCCGTCCTGCTGGAGCCCTCCGACGGCGAGGTCGAGGGCGGCTGCCAGGGCACGCTGCGCGTCCACCTCCGTACGACAGGAGAGCGGGCCCACTCCGCGCGCAGCTGGATGGGCTCCAACGCGATCCACTCCGCCGCCCCGATCCTGGCCGCCCTCGCCGCGTACGAGCCCCGCCGCCCCGTCATCGACGGCCTGGAGTACCACGAGGGCCTCAACGCGGTCGGCATCGAGGCCGGCGTCGCCACCAACGTCATCCCGGACGCCTGCACCGTCGTCGTCAACTACCGCTACGCCCCCGACCGCACCGAGGAGGAGGCCGTCGCCCACGTCCGCGAGGTCTTCGCGGACTGCGGGGTGGCGGAGATCGTCGTCGACGACCACTCCGGCGCGGCCATGCCCGGCCTCTCCCACCCCGCGGCCCAGGCGTTCATGACCGCGGTGGGCGGCACGGCCCGGCCCAAGTTCGGCTGGACCGACGTCTCCCGCTTCGGCGCGCTCGGCGTCCCCGCGGTGAACTACGGACCCGGCGACCCGATGTACGCCCACAAGCGCGACGAGCACGTGGCCGTCGACAAGATCACCCACTGCGAGAACCGCCTCCGCTCCTGGCTGACCGACTGACCGGCTGACCGTCCGACGCACGGCATTCCCCCGCACGTAACCTCCGCCGATCTACGCTGGCCGTACGCAGCACGACACGTACGACCCGGCACGAAGCAGGTCGGTGGAGGGAGCGGAACATGGGCAACGCCGAGGACGCACGGATCCCCGAGGGTGCGGAGGTTCCCGAGGGCGCGGTCAGCCCCGGGGAACAGTGGCTGGGCCCGGTCCTGCGCCGCAGGGAGCAGGTCCAGCCCGGCACGACCGATCAGCGGCTGCTGGACTCCGAGGGCGACTCCGAGTGGGTGCACACCGACCCCTGGCGGGTGATGCGCATCCAGTCGGAGTTCGTCGAGGGCTTCGGCGCGCTCGCCGAACTGCCGAGCGCGATCAGCGTCTTCGGCTCGGCCCGCACCCCCGCCGGATCGCCGGAGTACGAGGCCGGGGTGGCGATCGGCAAGGCCCTGGTCGACGCGGGCTTCGCGGTGATCACCGGCGGCGGCCCGGGCGCGATGGAGGCGGCCAACAAGGGAGCCCGGGAGGCCAAGGGCGTCTCGGTCGGCCTCGGCATCGAGCTGCCCTTCGAGTCGGGCCTCAACCCGCACGTCGACATCGGCGTCAACTTCCGCTACTTCTTCGTCCGCAAGACGATGTTCGTGAAGTACGCCCAGGGCTTCGTGGTCCTGCCCGGCGGCCTCGGCACCCTCGACGAACTCTTCGAGGCCCTGACCCTCGTCCAGACCGGCAAGGTCACCCGCTTCCCGATCGTCCTGTTCGGCACCGCCTACTGGGGCGGCCTGATCGACTGGCTCCGCGACACGGTGGTGGCCGGCGGCAAGGCCTCGGAGAAGGACCTGCTGCTGTTCCACGTGACGGACGACGTGGAGGAAGCGGTGATGCTGGTGACGAAGGAGGTAGGGCGGTAACCGGCCAAACCCAGCCCGCCCGGCGTTTGAGGGCATCTTTGACCGGAACCTTCCGGGCGGGCCCGGCGCAATCAAGCCCCTCCGGCGCTTGAGGAGCGGGGCCCAGGGGCAGCGCCCCAGGCCCCGCCCCGCCGGGGCCGGCCGCCCGGCGCAAAACCCCCCCCCCCCCCCCCCCCCCCCCGGGCCCCCCCCCCCCCAAAAGACCCCGCCCCCCCGCCCCCCGCCCGCCGGGCGGCGCGGGGCCCCCCCCCCCCCCCCCCGCCGGGGGGGGGCGGGGGGCGGGCCCCCCCCCCCCCCCCCCCGGGGGCAACGGCCGGTGCCCGATGCCCGGCAATGGACGCCACCA
Organism: Streptomyces durocortorensis; assembly: GCF_016901035.1. Taxonomy (GTDB): domain Bacteria; phylum Actinomycetota; class Actinomycetes; order Streptomycetales; family Streptomycetaceae; genus Streptomyces; species Streptomyces durocortorensis. The sequence goes on along the minus strand of NZ_JAFEUF010000167.1, from coordinate 6,632 downwards.
TGTCCAGAACCTGCCGCGTCTCCGCCACCTCATGCACCCGGTACACCCGCGCCCCCAGCCACGCCGACACCGCCGTCGTCGCCAGCGTCCCGATGACGCGTTCCTTCACCGGCCGGTCCAGCGTCTCGCCCACGAAGTCCTTGTTGGACAGCGACACCAGCACCGGCCACCCGGTCTCCGCCATCTCCTCGAGACGCCGCGTCGCCTCCAGCGAATGCCGCGTGTTCTTCCCGAAGTCGTGACCCGGATCGATCATGATCCCGTCCGCCCGCACCCCGAGCTCCACCGCCCGCTCGGCCAGCCCCACCGTCACGCGCAGGATGTCCGCCATGACATCGTCGTACGCGATCCGGTGCGGCCTCGTCCGCGGCTCCGCGCCGCCCGCGTGCGTGCACACGAGCCCCGCCCCGTACCGCGCGGCGACCTCAGCCAGCCGGGGATCCACCCCGCCCCACGCGTCGTTCAACAGGTCCGCCCCGGCCTCGCAGACCGCTTCGCCCACCTCGTGCCGCCAGGTGTCCACGCTGATCACCACGTCCGGGTGACGGCGGCGGACCTCGGCGACGAACCCGACCGTGCGGCGCGCCTCCTCCTCGGCGCTCACCTCATCGCCGGGGCCCGCCTTCACCCCGCCGATGTCGATGATCGCCGCGCCCTCGGCCACCGCCTGCTCGACCCGGGCGAGCGCCGGCTCGTCCCGGAACGTGGCGCCCTGGTCGTAGAAGGAGTCCGGGGTCCGGTTCACGATCGCCATGATCACCGGCTCGTGCGGCCCGAATTCCCGCCGCCCCAGCCTGAGTGCACCGCTGCCCATCCCGAATTTCCTCCTCAGATAGCCCGCCTGCGACCCTAAGGCCTTGAGTGAAGGCCCTTCGTGGCCGACCCCGGCTTTGTCGGTGTCGCATGGCACGATCGGGGCCGGACGAGGTTTCCGCCCCCGGGGAGATGCGCGTGTTCTGGTTCTTGCTGCTCACGATGGTCGTGGTCGTCACCGTGGTCACCCTCGCGGTGGTCGGCGGCGGCGGGAGCGCGGTGCTCCAGGACGTCCCGCCCGAGCGGTTCACCGACCCGCTGCCCGCCACCCGCCCGGTCGGCCGGGCGGACGTCGAGGCGCTGCGCCTGCCGATGGCGCTGCGCGGCTACCGGATGGTGGACGTCGACGAGGCGCTGTCCCGGCTCGGCGCCGAACTTGCCGAGCGCGACGCCCGGATCGCGGAGCTGGAATCCACCCTGGCCGGGGCGCAGGCGGCCGCGGTGACGACGGGCACCGACCTGTTCAAGCAGCCCGGCGACCGGCCCGCGTCGGAACCGGCCGACCGCGCGGGCGGCCCGGCCCGCACCGAGGAGGACGGCCGATGAGCGGCGGTGCCCTGCCCGCCCCCGACGGCGGGCTGCGCTGCCCGTGGGGCCTGTCCACCGAGGACTACCTCGCCTACCACGACACCGAGTGGGGCCGGGCGGTCCACGGGGACGACGCCCTGTTCGAACGGCTCTGCCTGGAGGCGTTCCAGTCCGGGCTCTCCTGGCTCACGATCCTGCGCCGCCGCGCGACCTTCCGTACCGCCTTCGAGGGATTCCGGATCGGGGCCGTCGCGAAGTTCACCGACGCCGACCGGGAACGGCTCCTGGCCGACCCGGGGATCATCCGCAACAAGGCCAAGGTCGACGCGACCCTCGCCAACGCGAAGGTCCTCGCCGGCTGGCGGGCCGGGGAGCTGGACGAGCTGATCTGGTCCTACGCCCCCGACCCGGCCGGCCGGCCCGCCCCGCGCACGCTGTCGGACGTACCGGCCGTCACGCCGGAGTCCACCGCGCTCGCCAAGGAGCTGAAGAAGCGCTCGATCCGCTTCGTCGGCCCCACCACCGCCCACGCGCTCATGCAGGCCTGCGGACTGGTCGACGACCACCTCGCGGACTGCGTGGCGCGCGGCGGCGGCAGCGCACCGGGCTGAGCCGCTGCTGCTTCGCTACTTCCCGAGGTAGACCGGCTTCTCCTTGGCGAGGAACGCCTCCACCGCGATGGTGTGGTCCTGCGACGCGCCCGCCCGGGTCTGGAGTTCGTCCTCCTTCTCCAGCGCCTCGGCGAGCGTGTGCCCGGCCCCGTACGCCATCGACTCCTTCAGCGCCGCGTACGCCACCGTGGGCCCGGCGGCCAGGGTGCGGGCCACCGCCGCCGCCTGCTCGGCCAGCTCGGCCGCCGGGACGACCCGGTTGACGATCCCCAGCTCCAGCGCGTCCTGCGCGGAGATCGACCGCGGGAAGAACAGCAGATCGGCGGCGCGGCTCTGCCCGATCAGCCGGGGCAGCGTCCAGGACACGCCCGAGTCGGCGGTGAGTGCGACGCCCGCGAAGGAAGTGTTGAAGGAGGCGGTGTCCGCGACCACCCGGTAGTCGGCCGCGAGCGCGAACCCGAACCCGGCCCCGGCCGCGACGCCGTTCACCCCGGCGACGACCGGCTTCGCCATCTCCGTGATCGCCCGCACGATCGGGTTGTAGTGCTCCTGCACCGTGCTCAGCGCGTTGCCGTCGCCCGCCTCACGAGTCGCCGCGAGCGTGGCGACGTGCTCCTTGAGGTCCTGGCCGACACAGAAGGCGCGCCCGGTGGCCGTGAGCAGAACCGCCCGGACGCCCGTGTCCGCCGACGCCGCCAGCAGCGCGTCCCGCAGCGCGACCTTCGCCGCCGTGTTCATCGCGTTCATCGCGTCGGGCCGGTTGATCGTGATCGTCGCGAGACCCTCGCTCACGTCGTACAGCACGGTGTTCGCCTGCTCGTCGGCCATTCCGGTTTCCCCTCGCTGCTCGGGCATCGTTGCCCCTGCAGGCAAGCATGGCCGACGCCGAACGGGGCAGAGATGTGACCTGCGTCTAACAATTGGCTCTCACCTGGGGCTCCGCGGCGGCGCAGTATCGCAGCCGGATCGCCGAATTGGGTGGTTTTGAGAGAGCGCGTTGCGCAAGCGATGCAGACCGATGTTGGTCATCGGGGTCGTTGATGCGGGATAATGGCGAAGAAGCAATGTGTTCGATGCCGGTGAGGCAGCGCCTGTCATGGGGCCGCCGGTTGCGATGAGCTGGTTTCAGGAAGGGGAACGAGCATGGCGGCCATGAAGCCGCGGACGGGCGACGGCCCGCTCGAGGTGACAAAGGAGGGGCGGGGCATCGTCATGCGCGTTCCGCTCGAAGGCGGCGGTCGGCTTGTTGTCGAGCTGACTCCGGACGAGGCCGATGCCCTCGGCGACGCGCTGAAGAAGGTCGTCGGCTGACGCGGAACGCCCATCACCTTCACCACGGCCCGGCACGGATCTCCGTGCCGGGCCGTGGTGCGTCCTGACGAGGACCCGAGAATCTACGCTGCTCAGCCGCGCCGGACCGCGCAGAGCAGGCCGTCGCCGACCGGCAGCAGGGTCGACATCAGCTCCTGGCTCTCGCGTACCGCGCGCAGCAGCTCCCGCAGCCGCAGCACCTCGGCCGGCTGGGCGGCCGAGTCGACCGTACGGCCGTCCGCGAAGACGCCCTCGAAGCAGACCAGGCCGCCGGGGCGCAGCAGGCGCAACGATTCAGCGAGCACGTCGAGGCTCTCCAGCCGGTCGCCGTCGCAGAAGACGAGGTCGTAACCGCCGTCCGCGAGCCGGGGCAGGACGTCCAGGGCGCGGCCGGGGATGAACCGGGCCCGGTTGGTGGCGAAGCCCGCCGCGCGGAACGCCTCACGGGCGAACTGCTGGCGCTCGGGCTCGGGGTCCACCGTGGTCAGGACCCCGTCAGGGCGCATTCCGTGCAGGAGATACATGCCGGACACGCCGGTGCCCGTGCCGATCTCCGCCACCGCTTTGGCGTCGGCGGCGGCTGCCAGCAGGCGCAGCGCTGCGCCGGTGCCCGGTGACACCGGGCGAAGCCCCAGCTCGCGAGCCCGGTCCCGGGCCACGTGCAGTGCTTCGTCCTCGGCGACAAAGGCGTCGGCGAACGCCCAGCTCGTCTGCCGGTTGGCGGTAATGACCCTCTCCTGTCCCCGTAGTTGGCGCAACGGTGACTGTATCCGCTGGACCCGGGAACCCGCAGATGGGACCGGGCGTTGTGCAAGGAGTGGGGAAAGCGCAGCGACCGGGCCCGCGGATCGGACCGGCGAGCTGAGCGGAAGTCCCGGGCGACGCCCGGCCCCATCAGGGAAAAAGGCTTATCCGGAGCTAACGGGCGAGGTGGCTATGGTAGGGGCTCCACTGGACACCACCAGAGCCGATAGGGGAGGTGCGGCTGCGCCTGTGGACCGGGGAGGGGTGCTGCGGCGCCTGCTCAGGTCGGCCGGTGAGCCGAAATCCGTGACCAACATTGCTGACCGTTCTTCCGAAGACTCCGCACCGACCGCGACCTTCGCCTCTGATGCGGACTCTCAGGCGTGGACCCCGCCCTCATGGGAAGAGATCGTCAGCACGCACAGCGGTCGCGTGTACCGCCTTGCCTACCGGCTGACGGGAAACCAGCACGACGCCGAGGACCTCACCCAGGAGGTCTTCGTCAGAGTGTTCCGCTCGCTGTCGACGTACACGCCCGGCACCTTCGAGGGCTGGCTGCACCGCATCACGACCAATCTCTTCCTGGACATGGTCCGGCGCAAGCAGCGCATCCGCTTCGACTCGCTCGGCGACGACGCGGCCGAGCGGCTGCCGAGCCGTGAGCCGTCCCCGCAGCAGATCTTCAACGACACCCACTTCGACGCCGACGTGCAGCAGGCGCTGGACACCCTCGCGCCCGAGTTCCGTGCGGCCGTGGTCCTCTGCGACATCGAGGGCCTCAGCTACGAGGAGATCGCCGCGACCCTCGGCGTGAAGCTCGGCACCGTCCGCAGCCGGATCCACCGCGGCCGCTCGCACCTGCGCAAGGCGCTCAAGCACCGTTCGCCCGAGGCCCGCGCCGAGCAGCGCTCCCTGGCGGACGCGGTCCTGGCGGGGGAGGGCGGAGTGGCGTGAGTGGCACAGGTCCGACCGGTCCCACCCCTGCCGAAGCGCACCTGGGGGACCGCCTCGCCGCGCTGGTCGACGGCGAGCTGAAACACGACGCCCGCGAGCGGGTCCTGGCCCACCTGGCGACCTGCGCCAAGTGCAAGGCCGAGGCCGACGCCCAGCGCCGCCTCAAGAGCGCCTTCGCCATGTCCGCCTCACCCTCGCCCTCCGAGGGGTTCCTGGCCCGCCTGCAGGGTCTTCCCGGGGGCCCCGGCGGCGACGACACCGGTCCCGGCGGGCCGTTCGGCGGCCGGGGGCCCTTCGCCGACGAGTTCTTCCCCGGGCTGCGCCCCTCCGGCGCCGGCACCCGCGCCGACACCACGCCCTCCCCCCTGGACGGCTTCGGATACCTCCCCGCCACCCACGGCTCCACCGCCGTGCTGCCCGGCGGGCCCGCGTCCGGCTCGGTTTTCCGCATACACGAGGTGGCCCGCGACGCGGATCGCTCGCCCTGGCGCGGACGGCGCTTCGCGTTCGCCGCGGCCAGCGCGGTCTCCCTCGCGGCCATCGCGCTGGGCGGCACCCTGCCGCTGGACTCCGGCCCCGAATCCTCCCTGCGCGCCGAGGGCGCCGGGAACAACGTCACCCCGCTCGACGCCGAGACCCGCGCGGAGAACGGCGCCAACACGGTCAGCCGGCGTGGCGGCGGCGCTCTCGCGGTGACCGGCGAGGGCCCGGCGGCCGAGCGGCCCGTGTCCGGCACGGACCGGGCCGGGACGAACAAGGTGCCCCCGTCGCTCGGCGGAACAACCCCGGTGGCTCCGGCCGTCACCCCTCCGGTGAACCGGCAGGGTCTGCCGACCGCTCCGCCGCTGTTCGGCACGTCGACCTCGGGCGGACACCCGTTCACGCTCCCCGTGCTGAACGTGTCCGTGCCGCCGTTGATACGCCCGACGACGTCCGGCGCCCCGCTGCTGGTGGCGGCGCTCGGCAGCGGGTCGGTGCCGAAGGCGGTTCCCTCCTCGCTCGCCTCGGGGCCGCCCCCGGGCTCGCCCGCCAACGATCTGGCGAGCCCGCTTTCGCCCCGGCCCTGACCGGACCCTGCGCGGGGATTCGCAAACCTGGTTGAATTCCGGTGTTGATTCCGGTGAGGGACGCCTCCGGGGGCGTACGACAGAGGCCAGTTGCGGGGAGAGCATGGACGACGGGAAGCCCACCGGGCCGCAGGCGAAGTGGTGGAGCCGCCCCACGGCGGGGCGTGCCGACCGCACGGAGCCGGACAGCGGGCCGGGCCCGGCGGGCGTACCGGCGGCCGAGGAACGAGAGCCTGCCGCACCGGGGCCGGCCGCCCCGGACCCGGACTCGGCCGCCTCGGACTCGCCTGCCCCGGACTCGCCCGTCCAGACCCCGGCCGTCCAGGACTTGGCGTCCGCCTCGGCCCCGGCAGCACCGACGGCCGCAGCCCCGGCCACCGCAGTCCCGGCCTCCGCCCCGGCCGACGAGCCCGGTGGCCAGGACGTCCCCCGGCCCCGCGCGTCCGGGCAGCCGCTGCACGAGCCCGACGAGTACAGCACCCCGCCCTACGGCGGCCCCGGTCCCTGGGCGCCCGCCCCGCCGGTACAGCGGCCGACGCCTGCCCACGGCACCGTCGTACCGCCGGGGGCCGGAGGGCCGTCCCCGCAGTACGCGACGACGAAC
>NZ_JAFEUF010000166.1 GCF_016901035.1 Streptomyces durocortorensis | reverse complement strand
CCATGGGGCCGTGAAGGGGGCCGGGGCGGCGCGGCGTAGCCGGCGTGCGAACACTCCGGCGGGGCGTACGGCCAGCTGGTCCTCGTCCTCGGCGGCGCCCGCCAGGAGCGCGCCGAGCCGGGCGTCCGATCGGGTGTCCGCGGTCTCGGGCAGGTCGATCAGTCCGCCCCAGCGGTCGGGGTGCTCCAGCGCGGCCACCCGGCCCAGGCCCCACAGCATGGCCCGGTCGCCGTTCACCGCTGTGTCGAAGCGGCCCACGCTGACCGCGCTGCGGGTGAGGCACCACAGGGGTGCGCCGATCCCGGCGTCGCCGAGCGCCTGCAGCAGGGTGACGGTGTCGGCGGTCCCGGCGGCGAGGATCTCGTCGGCGGGGTACGGCCGCTGGGCGAACGCCAGCAGGGAGACGACTCCCGTGAACTCGCCCGTCTCGGTCAGCTGCCTGAGTGTGGCTTCCAGTTCGTCCCGTCCGGTGTCGGCGGGGAGGTGGATCTCGGTGATGTCGGCGCGGGCCAGTGCGGTGCGTGCGGTCTGTGTCTCTTCCTCCGCGCCGGTCTGCGGGAGGACGAGCATCCATCGTCCCGTCGGCGCGGTGGACGGCAGGCCGACCAGGGGGCGCCAGGTCACCTCGTAGCGCCAGGAGTCCACGGTGGACTCCTGGTGGCGTGCACGCCGCCAGGTGGCGAGGGCGGGCAGCACCTGGTCCAGGCCCGGTGCGTCGATCCCCAGGGTCCTGGCGACAGCGGCGGTGTCGCCGCGTTCGATGTCGTTCCAGAACGCCTGCTCGGCCTGGCCGGTTCCTCCGGGACCGGCGGCGGGTCCGGCGGCGGAGCGCTCGACGGGGTCGGGCCAGTAGCGGTCGCGATCGAAGGCGTAGGTGGGCAGATCGACCGAGCGGCCCCCGAGGAGGAGGCCTTCCCAGTCGACCCCGACACCGCGTACGTGGGCCTCCGCGAGCGCGGTGAGCCAGCGTTCGCGTCCTCCCTCGCCGCGCCGCAGGGTGCACAGGACGGCGCCGGGGAGGTCCGCGTCCTCCAGGGTCTCCCTCAGGCCGACGGTGAGCACAGGGTGGGGGCTGACCTCGATCAGCAGCCGGTGCCCGTCGTCCAGCAGGGCGCGGGTGGCGTCCTCGAAGCGGACGGTGGCGCGCAGGTTGTCGTACCAGTACTCGGCGCCCAGGGTGGTGGTGTCGATCCGTCCGCCGGTGAGCGCCGAGTAGAACGGCACGGCGGAGGGCACCGGGTCCACGTCCCCGAGGTCGGCCAGGAGGCGTGTCCTCAGCCGCTCCACGTGCACCGAGTGCGACGCGTAGTCCACCGGCAGGCGGCGTGCCCGGATCCCGGACGCCGCGCAGTGGGCGACCAGTTCCTCCACCCCTGCCACGTTCCCCGAGACGACCGTCGAACCGGGACCGTTGACCGCCGCGACCGAGAGCCCTTCCCAGCGGCCGGCCAGTTCCTGCGCCGCGTCGCGGGAAACAGCCAGCGACACCATTCCTCCGAACCCGGCCAGCTCGTCGGCGATGGCACGTGCCCGCAGCGCCACGACCCGCGCCCCGTCCTCCAGCGACAGCGCCCCCGCCACCACCGCAGCCGCGATCTCTCCCTGCGAATGGCCCACCACCGCGGACGGGAGAACGCCCGCCGAAGCCCACAGCCCGGCCAGCGACACCATCACCGCCCACAACACCGGTTGCACGACCTCGACCCGCTCCAGGTCAGCGCCCTCGCCCCGCACCACCTCCAGCAGCGAGAAGTCGGTGAACGGCTCCAGCGCCCGGTGGCACTGGTCCATCCGGGCGGCGAACACCGGCTCCGCGGCCAGCAGTTCGGCCGCCATCCTGACCCACTGGGAACCCTGTCCCGGGAACACGAACACCGTGCTGCCGCGCACCACATCGCCCCGCAGCACACCGGCGGTCTCCTCCGCGGCCGCCAGCGCCCGCAGCTGAGCCGCGTGATCAGGTCCCAGCAGCACCGCACGCCGGTCCAGCACCGCGCGCCCGGTGGCCAGCGACCAGCCCACATCCACGGGATCGGCGCCGTCGAGGGACAGCAGACGCTCCGCCTGCCCCCGCAGTGCGTCCTCGGTCCGCCCCGACAGCAGCCACGGCACCACTTCGCCGACGCCGGACGGTTCCTCCGCGGCGACGGCGGGCGCGACGGCAGCCTGTGGCGCGGCCTCCAGAATCACGTGTGCGTTGGTGCCGCTCATCCCGAACGAGGACACACCCGCCCGGCGCGGCCGGTCCGTCTCCGGCCACCGCCGCTCACCGGTCAGCAGCTCCACAGCCCCCGCCGACCAGTCCACCTGCGAGGACGGTTCCCGCACGTGGAGGGTGGCGGGCAGCACTCCGTGCCGCAGCGCCTCCACCATCTTGATGACGCCCGCGACACCCGCAGCCGCCTGGGTATGCCCGATGTTCGACTTCAACGACCCCAGGTACAGGGGCTCTTCGCGGTCCTGCCCATAGGCGGCCAGCAGCGCCTGCGCCTCGATGGGGTCGCCGAGCTTCGTGCCCGTACCGTGGGCCTCCACGGCGTCCACCTCGGCGGCGGTCAGCCGCGCGTCGGCCAGCGCCGCCCGGATCACCCGTTCCTGTGACGGGCCGTTCGGCGCGGTCAGACCGTTGGACGCGCCGTCCTGGTTGACGGCCGACCCCCGGACGACCGCCAGCACACGGTGCCCGTTGCGCTCCGCGTCCGAGAGCCGCTCCATCAGGAGCAGGCCGGCGCCCTCTCCCCAGCCGGTGCCGTCGGCGTCGTCGGAGAAGGCCTTGCAGCGGCCGTCGGAGGAGAGTGCGCCCTGGGTGCTGAACTCGATGAAGGTGCCGGGCAACGGCATCGTGGTGACGCCGCCGGCCAGGGCCATCGAGCACTCCCCCGCCCGTAGGGACCGGGCGGCGAGGTGCAGCGCCACCAGGGACGAGGAGCAGGCGGTGTCCACGCTGAGGGCGGGCCCGCGCAGACCGAACGTGTAGGAAACCCGGCCGGAGAGGACGCTGGCGGAATTGCCGGTGCCCAGGTGTCCCTCGGTGGCGGCCTCGGAGCCGAGCAGCAGCGCCAGGTAGTCCTGGCCGTTGGTGCCCGCGAACACTCCGGTTTCGCTGCGGCGCACCGAGGTGGGGTCGATGCCCGCGCGTTCGAACGCCTCCCAGGCGGTCTCCAGCAGCAGCCGCTGTTGCGGGTCCATGGCGAGTGCCTCGCGTGGGGAGATGCCGAACAGGCCCGCGTCGAAGGCGGCGATGTCGTCGAGGAAGCCGCCCGAGCGGGTGCGCGAGGGGCCGTCCTGGCCGAGCAGGGAGTCGAGGTCCCAGCCGCGGTCGGCGGGGAAGTCGCCCATCGCGTCGACGCCGTCCCGCACCAGGCGCCACAGCGCCTCGGGTGAGTCGACCCCGCCGGGGAAGCGGCAGGACATGCCGATGATGGCGATCGGCTCGTGCTCGGTGGAGTCCGTCCGGCGACGGCCCCCGGCCGAGGGGGCGTCGGGGGCGGCCGCTTCCTCGGACAGCAGGGTGAGCAGGTGTTCGGCCAGGGCGCTGGGGGTCGGGAAGTCGAAGACGAGGCCGGCGTGCAGGGTCAGCCCGGTCCGGGATGCCAGGAGGTTGCGCAGTTCCAGGGCTGTGAGGGAGTCGAAGCCCATGTCGTGGAAGGCGCGTTCGCGGTCCACGTCCGCCGGTGAACCGTGGCCGAGGACGCCTGCGACGGTCTCCAGGACGAGGTGCTCCACGTCGCGGGCCTGCTCGGCGGTGTCCGAGCCCTGCGCGGCGAGTGCGACGGGATCGCCGGCCTGGGCTCCGCGGACGACCGGGACGGCCTCGGGGAGTTCGGCGAACAGCTTGCTCGGTCGTACCGCGGTGAAGCCCGGAACGAAGCGTTCCCAGTCGATGTCGGCGACGACCAGCGTGCCGTCCCGCTCGGTCAGGGCGGTGGTCAGTGCCTCCAGTGCCCGGCTCTCCTCCATGGCGGGCAGTCCGCCGCGCGCCAGCCGGGCGGCGGCGGCCGGGTCGGCGGCCATGCCGGCTCCGGCCCAGGCGCCCCAGGCGATGGCGGTGCCGGGCATGCCCCGGGCGCGGCGGCGTTCCACCAGGGCGTCGAGGTGTGCGTTGGCGGCCGCGTAGGGGCCCTGCCCGGCGCTGCCGATGACGCCCGCGACCGAGGAGAAGACGACGAAGTCGGTGAGCTCGCCGGTGAGTTCGTCCAGTATGTCGGCGGAGCGGGCCTTGGCGTCGAGCACTGCGGCGAGCCGCTGCGGTGTCAGCGCGTCGAGCACGCCGTCGTCGACGATGCCCGCGGCGTGGACGACCGCGGTCACGGGGTGGCGCTCCAGCAGCTCGGCAACTGCGTCGCGGTCGTTCAGGTCGCAGGAGACGACGAGGGCGTCGCAGCCACGCTCCAAGAGGTCCGCGACCAGTTCGGACGCACCGGGTGCGGCGGGGCCGCGCCGGCTCGCCACGACGAGGCGGGTGGCGCCGCGTTCGGCCAGCAGCCGGGCGACCTTGCCGCCCAGTGCGCCGGTGCCGCCGGTGACCAGGACCGGGCCGTCGGCGTGCCACTGGGCAGGCTGCGTCTGTGCGGCGGCGCCGGTGGGGGCACGCCGCAGCCGGCGGGCGTGCAGGCCCGTCGGCCGGATGGCCGCCTGGTCCTCACTCGAGTCTCCGGCCAGCAGCTGGACCAGTCGGCCGGCCGCTCGCGGGTCGAGGTGGGTCGGCACGTCGACCAGACCACCCCAGCGGTCGGGGTGTTCGAGCGCGGCGACCCGGCCGAGGCCCCACAGCTGGGCCGCTGACGGGTCGCATGTGTCACCGGTTGTGACGGTGACCGCACCGGAGGTGAGGCACCACAGTGGTGCGGCGAGTCCGGCGTCGCCCTGGGCCTGGATGAGCCGCAGCAGGTCCGCGACGGTGTCCACGCGGGCGAGCACCCCGGCGACGGGACGGTCACGCTCGGCGGCGGCCGATGCCAGAGCGGCCAGCGTGTCCGCGCACTCCGTGCGGTCCGCGCCGAGTTCTGTCATCTCGACGATGTGGGCTCCTGCGCCGCGTAGGCCGTCCACGACCCCGCCGGGCATCTCGCCGCCGGTGGCCAGGAGCCAGGTTCCGGTCAGCCGTGCCTGCCGGTCGGTGACCGGGCTCCAGCCGACGCGGTAGCGCCAGGCGTCGGTGGTGGCCTTGTGGCGGCCTCTCTCCCGCCAGGCGGCGAGAGCGGGCAGGACGGCGCCGAGGCCGTCGCGCTGCTCGTCGTCCAGGCACAGTGCACCGGCGACGGCATCGGCGTCGGTCGATTCCACGGCCGCCCAGAAGTCCCGTTCGGCCGGGTTCTCCGCGGCGGCGGGGCGGGGAGCGGACACAGGCGTGGGCCAGTACCGCCGGCGTGCGAAGGGATAGGTGGGCAGGGCGATGCGGGCGCCGTTGAAGGGGGCGAGGTAGCCGGCCCAGTCCACGGGGATGCCCCGGGTGTGCAGGCGGGCGAGGGCGCGGACGAGGGTGTGGGCCTCGGGGCGCTCCGGGCGCAGAGCTGGGAAGGCGGCCAGGGTGGGGGCCTGCTCCTGCACGAGGGCGCAGAGCACTGCGTCGGGGCCGAGTTCCAGTGCTGTCCGTACGCCGGTGAGCGAGGCGAGTGCGTCGGCGAAGCGGACGGGTTCGCGGATCTGTCCCACCCAGTAGCCGGGGGTGGCCAGGTCACCAGGGGCGGTGGTGCGGACCGGGATCTGCGGGGCGTGATACGTCAACGACTCGGCGACCGCGGTGAACTCGGCCAGCATCGGCTCCATCAAACGGGAGTGGAACGCGTGCGAGACCGCCAGCCGCTTCACCCGCACACCGCCCGCCCGAAGCTGCTCCTCCAGTCCGGCGACGGCTTCCGCGTCACCCGAGACCGTCACCGAGGCGGGGCCGTTGACCGCCGCGAGATCCACCCCGTCCGGCAGGACGAGTGCTTCTTCGGCCAGCTCCACGGCGAGCATCGCCCCGCCGGCGGGCAGCGCGTCCATCAGCCTGCCGCGCGCCGACACCAAGGCACACGCGTCGTCCAGAGACAGCACCCCCGCACAATGCGCGGCGGCCAGCTCACCGACCGAGTGCCCCACCAGAACATCCGGGGTCACCCCCCAGGACTCCACCAGCCGGAACAGCGCCACCTCCACAGCGAACAACCCCGCCTGAGCGAACACCGTCCGCTCCAGCAGACCCGCATCCTCCCCGAACACCACCCCACGCAACGGCCGGCCCACATCCACCCGGGCACACACCGCATCAAAAGCATCCGCGAACACCGGGAACGCTTCATACAGCTCGCGGCCCATCCCAGGCCGCTGCGACCCCTGACCCGAGAACAACAGCGCGAGGGAGCCGTGGACGGTCTTGTCGGACACTGTGTCCTGGGTGTGCTCGCCGAGGGCGAGGGCTGTCAGTGCGGCTGTGTGGGGGGCGAAGACCACGGCGCGGTGGGCCAGTTCGGCGCGTGTGGTGGCCAGGGAGTGCGCCAGGTCGGCGGGGTCCGCGTCCAGGCCGGCGAGCAGGGCGGCTTGGCGGGCGAGTGCGTCCGGCGTGGCGCCGGACAGTGGGAGGGGCAGCGGGAGGTGCGGGCGGTCGCCTCGTGCGCGGACGGGGGCCTGGGCCGTTTCCGGGGCCTGTTCCAGGATGGTGTGCGCGTTGGTCCCGCTGATCCCGAAGGAGGAGACGCCGGCCCGGCGCGGACGGGCCGTCCGCGGCCAGGTGCGGTTCTCGGTGAGCAGTTCCACCCTGCCGGACGTCCAGTCGACCTCGGGGGTCGGCTCGTCCGCGTGCAGGGTGCGGGGCAGCACACCGTGGCGCAGTGCCATGACGGCCTTGATCACGCCCACGACGCCGGCGGCGGCCTGGGTGTGGCCGATGTTGGATTTCACCGATCCCAGGTAGAGGGGTTCGGTGCGGTTCTTGCCGTACGTCGCCAGCAGGGCCTGTGCCTCGATCGGATCACCGAGCCGCGTACCCGTGCCGTGGGCCTCCATCAGGTCGACGTCGGTCGCCTCCAGTCCGGCCGAGGCCAGCGCCGCGCGGATCACCCGCTGCTGCGAGGGGCCGTTCGGCGCTGTCAGGCCGTTCGAGGCGCCGTCGGAGTTGATGGCGCTGCCGCGGACCACGGCCAGCACCTCGTGCCCGAGCCGGCGGGCGTCGGAGAGCCGCTCCACCAGCAGTACGCCGACGCCCTCGCCCCATCCGGCACCGTCCGCGGAGGCGGAGAACGCCTTGCAGCGGCCGTCGGCGGCCTGGCCGCGCTGTTTGCTGAACTCGGCGAAGACGGACGGCATGGAGAGCACGTTGACCCCGCCGACCAGGGCGAGGTCGCTCTCCTGGTACCGCAGCGACTGGCAGGCCAGGTGGAGCGCGACCAGGGACGAGGAGCATGCCGTGTCCACTGTCACGGCCGGGCCCTCCAGCCCGAAGGCGTAGGCGACCCGTCCGGACAGCACGCTGGGGGAACCGCCCGTGACCAGGTAGCCGTCGCCGGCCTCGGGGTCGGCCGCCAGCACGCTCAGGTAGTCCTGACCGCCGGTGCCGGCGTACACGGCCGTGCGTGAACCGGCCAGTGACCGGGGGTGGATGCCCGCGTACTCCAGTACCTCCCAGGAGGCTTCGAGGAGCAGTCGCTGCTGGGGGTCCATGGCGAGCGCCTCGCGCGGCGAGATGCCGAACAGTTCGGCGTCGAAGGCGGTCGCGTCGGGAAGGAAGCCGCCGGTGTGCGGGTAGTCGCCGCCGAGCGCGTCGAGGTCCCAGCCTCGATCGGTGGGGAAGTCGCCCATCGCGTCGGTGCCGGACTCGACCAGCTTCCACAGGTCTTCCGGGGAGCGGACGCCTCCGGGGAAGCGGCAGGCCATGCCGACGATGACGATCGGGTCGTCCGCGACGGGGGCGCTGTCAGGTGCGGGCACCGCGGGAGCGGCGGCCTCAGGGCTGCCGTCGGCGGTCGCGCCGGTGATCTCGGTGGCCAGGAAGCGGGAGAGGGCCAGCGGGCTGGGATGGTCGAAGACGGCGGTCGCGGAGATGCGCAGGCCGGTGGTGAAAGTGAGACGGTTGCGCAGTTCGACGGCGCCCGCCGAGGTGAGGCCGAGTTCGCCCAGTGCCCGGCCCGGCTCCACCTCGGAGCCCGACTCGTAGCCGAGCACGAGCGCCACCTGGTCACGGACCAGTTCGAGCAGGAACCGGTTGCGCTCGGCCTCCGAGGCTCCCGCCAGCCGCTGGGCCGGCGGCAGGCTCTCCTGGTCGGCGGCGGGGTCCTGGGCGGGGCTCTGCTGAGATGTCCGGCGGAGCTTGGTCACGTCGGGGAGTTCGTCGAGCAGGCGGCTGGGGTGGGTGGCGGTGAAGAACCAGGAGAAGACCTCCCAGCGGATGTCGGCGAGGGCGAGCGCGGTCTCATCGCGTTCCAGCGCCGTACGCAGTCCCGCCAGGGCGAGTTCGGGCTCCATGCGGAAGATGCCGTGGCGCTCCAGGACGTCACCGAAGTCGCCCTCGGCCATGCCGCCGCCCGCCCATGAGCCCCAGGCCACCGAGGTCGCGGGGAGGCCCTGGGAGCGGCGGTACTGCGCGAAGGCGTCCAGGAAGGCGTTGCCGGGGGCGTAGTTGCCCTCCCCGGCCGAGCCGAAAACGCCGGCGAGCGACGAGAAGAGGACGAAGGCCGACAGGTCGAGGTCCGCGGTGATCCGGTGCAGGTTGAGGGCACTGGCGGCCTTGGCCTGCAGCGCGGTCTCGACGCGGTCCGGGGTGAGCGAGTCCACGATGCTCGAGTCGACGACGCCGGCGGCGTGGAAGACGGCGGTCAGCGGCCGGTCGGGGGGCAGGTCGGCGACGACGGCGGCCAGCGCGTCGTGGTCGGCCGCGTCCACCGCGGCCACGGTGACCTCGGTGCCCGACTCCCTGAGTTCGGCGGCCAGTTCTGCCGCGCCGGGGGCCTCGGGGCCGCGCCGGCTGAGGAGCAGCAGGTGTTCGGCGCCCGAGGCGGCGAGCCACCGGGCGACGTGTGTGCCGACGCCGCCGGTGCCGCCGGTGACCAGTACGGTGCCTGACGGCTGCCACACCCGTCGGAGCGGGGTCGGCTCGGCTCGGCGCAGGCGGGGCACGAAGACTCCGGTGGCGCGTATCGCCGCCTGGTCCTCGTCGGTGCCGGCGAGGACGGCGGCGAGCCGGGCGAGCGCGCGCGGCTCGGGTTCGGCGGGAAGGTCGACCAGCCCGCCCCACTGGGTGTACTCGTGGGCGGTGACCCGGCCGAGGCCCCAGGTCAGAGCCTGGTCCGGGTGCGTGACCGTGTCCCCGGGCCCGGCGGCGACGGCGCCGGAGGTGGCGCACCACAGGCGCAGCGGTTCGCCGGTGTCGTGCGCGGCGTGCAGCAGGGTGATGGTGAGGGCGAAGGCGGCCGGGGTGGCGGGATGTCCGGGGGCGTGACCGTCGGTGAGGAAGAGCAGTGACAGCACGCCGCTCGCGCCGCGCAGCCGCTCGGCGAGGGCGCCGCGCTCGTCCTGGTGGGAGACGGGCAGCAGTTCGGGGGCGGCGCCGGCCGCTGCCAGGGTCTCGGTGACGGCGGTGACCATGGGGTGTGCCCGGTGGTCGGGCGGTACGGCCACCACCCAGCGGCCGTCGAGCCGCCCGGCGGGGAGTTGGGTGGGGGTCCAGGCGGTCGCGTAGCGCCAGCTCTCGATCCGGCTGCGCTCGCGGTCTCGGCGGTGCCATGTGGAGAGGGCGGACAGCGCTTCCTCGAGCGGGGTCCGGCCGCTCACGTCGAGCATGCGCTGGAGGGCGGGCAGGTCCTCCTGCTCGACGGCGGACCAGAACCGGTCCTGGGAGTGGTCCGCGGCGGGTGGTTCGAGTTCGACGGTGTCCAGCCAGTAGCGGCGGCGCTGGAAGGCGTAGGTGGGCAGTTCGACGCGGGTGCCGCCGCGGCCGGCGTACACGGCGGCCCAGTCGACGCGGACGCCGTGCACGGCTGCCTCGGCGACGGCGGTGAGCCAGCGCCGGGCTCCGCCCTCGCCGCGGCGCAGGGTGCACAGGACGGAGGCGCGCAGTCCCAGGGCCTCGATGCTCTCACTGATCCCCTGGTTGAGCCCGGGGTGCGGGCTGACCTCCAGGAACAGGGTGCGCCCCTCGGTCAGCAAGGTGCGGGTGACCTCTTCGAACCGGACGGTGTTGCGCAGGTTGTCGTACCAGTAGTCCGCGTCGAGCCCGGCGGTGTCCTTCCGCCGGCCGGTCACCGTGGAGTAGAACGGCACGGTCGAGGAGACCGGTGTGACCGGGGCGAGGTCGTGCAGCAGCCGCTCGCGGATCTGCTCCACCTGCGCGCAGTGCGAGGCGTAGTCCACCGGGATGCGCCGTGCTCTGATCCCTTCTTCCGCGCAGTGCGCCAGCAGTTCCTCCACAGCGTCCGCGTCGCCGGAGACCACCGTGGAGCCGGGCCCGTTGACCACCGCCACCGACAGCCCCTGCCACCGCGCCGCCAGCTCCTGCGCCTCCAGGACCGGCAGGGCGAGGGACACCATCCCGCCCTGCCCCGCCAGCTCCCGGGCGACCGCACGCGCCCTGAGTGCCACCACCCGCGCCCCGTCGTCCAGGGACAGCCCGCCGGCGACCACGGCCGCCGCGATCTCTCCTTGGGAGTGCCCCACCACCGCGGCGGGCACCACGCCGACCGAGGCCCACAGCCTGGCCAGTGACACCATCACCGCCCACAGGACCGGCTGGACCACCTCCACCCGCTCCAGCTCGGCGCCCTCTGCGCGCACCACCTCCAGCAGGGAGAATTCGGTGAACGGTTCCAGTGCCCGGTGGCACTGCGCCATCGCTTCGGCGAACACGGGCTCCTGGTCCAGCAGTTCCGCGGCCATTCCCGCCCACTGCGAGCCCTGGCCGGGAAAGACGAACACCGTGCCGCCCTGCCCCGCGTCCTGGGTGCGGGCGATCACCTCCGCCGTCTCCCGGCCCTCGGCCAGCGCGGTCAAGCCGCGGCGGAACCCGGCGTGGTCCTCGGCCAGCACCACCGCGCAGTGCTCCAGCATCGCCCGGGTGGTGGCGCAGGAGAAGCCGATGTCCACGGGTGCGGGGGCGTTCTCCTCCCCGGCGTCCTGGAGGTGGCTCAGCAGTTGCCCGGCCTGTCCTCGCAGGGCCTGCTGGGTGCGCCCGGACAGGATCCAGGGGGTGGCCGGGTGGGCGGGGCGGGCCGGTGCGGTCGTCTCCGCGGATGCCTGGGCGGGTTGGGGTGCCCGGTATTCCTCCAGCACCACGTGGGCGTTGGTGCCGCTGACGCCGAAGGAGGACACCGCGGCACGGCGCGGCTGCTGCCCGCTGTCCCACTCCCGTGCCTCGGTCAGCAGCTCGACGGCCCCCGAGGACCAGTCCACGTGCGGGGTGGGCTCCTGCGCGTGCAGGGTCTGCGGCATCACCCCGTGGCGCAGCGCCTGCACCATCTTGATCACACCACCGGCACCGGCCGCGGCCTGGGAGTGCCCGATGTTCGACTTGACCGACCCCAGCCACAGCGGACGGCCCTGCGGCCGGTCCTGCCCATAGGCGTTGAGCAACGCCTGCGCCTCGATCGGATCACCCAGCGTCGTACCCGTGCCATGCGCCTCCACCACATCGATATCAGCAGCCGTCAGCCGGGCAGCCGCGAGCGCCTGGTGAATGACCCGCTGCTGCGAGGGGCCGTTCGGTGCGGTCAGGCCGCTGGAGGCGCCGTCCTGGTTGACCGCGGAGCCGCGCACCACAGCCAGAACCTCGTGCCCGTTGCGTACGGCGTCGGAGAGCCGCTCCACCAGCAGCACCCCCACCCCCTCGGACCAGCCGGTACCGTCCGCATCGGCGGAGAAGGCCTTGCAGCGGCCGTCGGACGCCAGGCCTCCGGACAGGGCGAAGTCGACGAAGGTGTTGGGAGTGACCATGACCGCGACACCGCCGGCCAGGGCCAGTGAACTCTCCCCGCTGCGCAGCGACCGCATGGCCAGGTGCAGCGCCACCAGGGACGAGGAGCAGGCGGTGTCCACGGTCAGGGCCGGGCCCTCCAGCCCCAGGGTGTAGGCGACCCGGCCGGAGACGACGCTTCCGCTGTTGCCGGTGCCCAGGTGCCCGGCGACCTCGTCCGGGACGGACATGACACGCGAGGAGTATTCGTTGTACATGACACCGGTGAAGACGCCGGTGCGGCTCCCGCGCAGGGACAGCGGGTCGATGCCGGCGCGTTCCACGGCTTCCCAGGAGGTTTCCAGCATCAGCCGCTGCTGGGGGTCCATCGCGAGCGCCTCGTGGGGCGAGATGTTGAACAGCGACGGGTCGAAGTCGGCGACGCCGTCGAGGAAGCCCCCTTCCCGGGTGAAGTCCGCGTCCGCGGCGATACCGGTGGTGAAGGGCGTCAGGTCCCAGCCGCGGTCGGCGGGGAAGTCGCCCATCGCGTCGACGCCGTCCCGCACCAGGCGCCACAGCGCCTCGGGCGAGTCGACCCCGCCGGGGAAGCGGCAGGACATGCCGATGATGGCGATCGGCTCGTGCTCGGTGGACTCCGCGGCACGGAGGCGTTGGCGCACCGAGGTGAGGTCCGCGGTGACCCTTTTGAGGTAGTCCCGCAGCTTGTCCTCGGTGGACACGGTACGTGCGCCGACTGTCTCGTCCGGCATCGCCTCAGGCTCCCAGTTCGTTGTCGATGAAGGCGAAGAGGTTGTCGTCGTCCGCCGCGTCGAGGTGTGCGGCGGCGGTGACCAGGCCCGGGTCGTCCGCGGTGTCGTGCCGGGCCAGCAGCGCGTGCAGCCGCGAGATCACGCGGCTGCGGGTCTCGTCCCCGGGGCTGGTCCCGGCGAGGGCGGCGTCGAGCCGGTCCAGGTCGGCCAGGAGCGTGGCGGGGCCGGCCTCGGCGCTCTCGATCACCAGTTGTTCCAGCAGGTGGTCGGTGAGGCGGGCGGCGTTCGGGTGGTCGAAGACCAGTGTGGTCGGCAGTCGCAGGCCGGTGGCGGCACTGAGCTGGTTGCGCATCTCGATCGCGCTGAGCGAGCTGAATCCCAGGTCGGTGAAGCCCAGTTCGGGGTGGATGGCCTCGGCGGAGGCGTGTCCGAGGACCGCGGCCGCGTGGCCACGGACCAGGTCGAGCACCACCTGCCGCCGCTCGGACGGGTCGAGGGGGGCCAGGCGGGTGCTGAGCGACGACGTGTCCTGCCTCTCCCCCTCGGCCGTCCGCCGGGCCGGCGGTGGAACGAGGGTGCGCAGCAGTGCGGGAACCGGAACGCTGTGCGCGTGGGCCCGCACGGCGGCCAGGTCCAGGCGTGCTGCCACCAGGTGGGAGCGGCCGGTGGTGAGGGCGGCGTCGAGCAGAGTGAGGCCGTCCTGGTCGGACAGAGCGGTTCCGCTGCCGGTCGCGTCCTCGCGTTCGGCGTCGGAGAGGTGGCCGGTCATGCCGGTGCCGGTGGCCCACATGCCCCAGCCGACGGAGAGGGCGTCCCGGCCCCGGGCACGGATCCTGGCGGCCAGCGCGTCCAGAGCGGCGTTGGCGGCGGCGTAGTTGGCCTGGCCGGGTGCTCCGAAGGTGCCGGTGGTGGAGGAGAAGAACACGAACAGTTCGGCCCCGGCCAGTTTGCTCAGGTGGAGTGCCGCGTCGGTCTTGGGGCGCAGCACCGCCGTGACGCGCTTGGGTGTCATCGACTCGAAGACGCCGTCGTCGAGGACGCCCGCCGCATGCACCACGGTGGCGATCCGCCGGCCGGTCAGCACCTCGGCGAGGCGGTCCTCGTCGGCGGTGTCGCAGGCCACGATCTCGGCCCGCGCGCCGAGAGCGGCGAGATCGGTGGTGAGGTCGGCGGCTCCGGGGGCGTCCGGACCGGAGCGGCTGAGCAGGAGCAGTTCGGTGATGCCGTGGGTGGCGGCGAGGTGCCGGGCCACCAGGCCGCCGAGGCCTCCGGTGCCGCCGGTGATCAGGACGGTTCCGGCGGGCAGCGTGGGCTCGCCCACCGGCCTGGCGCGGACAAGGCGTGGCACCAGTGGGGATCCGCCGCGCAGCGCGGTCTCCGGCTCGCCGGGGACGAGTGCCTCGGCGAGCCCGGTGAGGTCCCCGTCGGTGTCGACGAGTACGAACCGGCCGGGGTGTTCGGAATGTGCCGACCGGAGCAGTCCCCGGGCGGCCGCGCCGGGCAGGTCGGTGATGTCCTCACCGTCCCGGACGGCGACGGACCCGCAGGTGAGCAGCACGATGCGGGACTCGTCGAAGCGCCGGTCCCCGAGGAGGGTCTGTGCGGTGTCGAGTACCTCGGCCACCCGGTGGTGCACCGCCTCGGCGTCTTCGTCATCCGGTGTTCCCGCCCCGGAGAGGAGGACGACCTCGGGTACGTTCATGCCCGCGTCGACGTATTCGATCAGCGCGGCGGGGTCGGCGTGCCATTCGACGGCGAGGTCCTCCTCGGCCAGATGGTCGGCCGCGCCGAGGATGTCGCCGCCGACCACTGCCCAGGACGCGGGGAACGGGCCGGGGGCGGCGGAGTTCCATTCGGTGGTGAAGAGCGCGTCGCCGGGACCGTTCGCGGAGGTCAGTTGGGCGGCGGAGACCGGGCGGAACTCCAGCGACTCGACGTGGAGCACCGGGGCGCCGGTGGTGGTCACGGCTTCCAGGGTCACGGATTCGCGTTCGGCGTGCCGGCTGAGGCGGACCCGCAGTTCGGTGCCGCCTGCCGCGTACGAGGTGACGCCCTGCCAGGCGAAGGGGATCTGTACCCCGTTGGTGCCGGAGAGAAGTTCTCCGGCTCCGATGGCGTGCAGGGCGGCGTCGAACAGGGCGGGGTGCAGAGCGAATCCCGCGGCGTCGGCGCGGACTTCGTGGGGAAGGGTGACCTCGGCGAACACTTCGTCGTCCCGCCGCCAGACGGAGCGCAGGCCCCGGAAGGCGGGTCCGTATCCGTAGCCGCTGTCGGCGGTGGGTTCGTAGAACCCGGTCAGGTCGACCGGTTCTGCGTCCGTGGGTGGCCATGGGACCGGCTCCGGGACGTACCCGGCAGGGGCGGCGGCGCGCACCGTGCCTCTGGCGTTCCGGGTCCAGGCTCCGTCGTCGCCCTCGAGGCGGGAGTAGACGGTGAGGGTGCGGGTGCTCTGCGTGGGGGTGCTGTCCCCGACGACGACCTGCAGGACGGCCGCCCGCCCCTCGGGCAGGGTGAGCGGGGCCTCCAGGGCGAGGTCGTCCAGGTGGGGGCAGCCGGCCGACGTGCCGGCCCGGACGGCGAGTTCGATCAGGGCGGTGCCGGGCAGCAGGACGGTGCCCAGCAGGACGTGATCGGCGATCCACGGGTGGGTGTCGGCGGCGATCCGCCCGGTGAGCAGTACCCCGTCCGTGCCGGCCACCGGCACCGCCGCGCCGAGCATCGGGTGGTCGGCGCGGTCAAGGCCCATGGCAAAGACGTCGGCCGGCAGCGCCCGGCTCTCGGGCCAGAAGCGTTCCCGCTGGAACGGGTAGGTGGGCAGCTGGACGCCGCTGCCGGTGCGGTCCTCCAGAACGGTGCGCCAGTTGACGGGGAGGCCGTGGACGTGTGCCTCGGCCAGCGCGGTCATCCACCGCTCAGGTCCGCCCTCGCCCCGGCGCAACGTGCCCAGCACCACCCCGGAACGGCCCGCGGCCTCCATCGTCTCCTGCAGACCCACCGCCAGCACCGGATGCGCACTGACCTCCAGGAACACCGTGCGCCCCTCGGCCAGCAGCACATCCGCCGCATCCCCGAACCGCACCCTGCCCCGCAAATTCTCATACCAGTAACCCGCGTCCAGCCCCGCAGTGTCCAACCGCTCCCCCGACACCGACGAGAAGAACGGCACCCCCGAAGACACCGGCACCACCGGAGCCAGCACCTCCAGCAACCGCTCCCGCACCCGCTCCACCTGCACCGAATGCGACGCATAATCGATCGCTACCCGCCGAGCCCTGACCCCCGCACCCACACAGTGCGCCAACAGCCCCTCAACACCCGCCACATCACCCGACACCACCGTCGAACCCGGACCATTGACCGCCGCCACCGACAACCCCGGCCACCGGCCCACCAGCTCCTCCACCTCCGAAACCGGCAGAGCGAGCGACACCATCCCCCCCAGCCCCACCAACTCCTCGGCAATCACCCGCGCCCGCAACGCCACCACCCGGGCCCCGTCCTCCAACGACAACCCGCCCGCAACCACCGCCGCCGCGATCTCCCCCAGCGAATGACCCACCACCGCGGACGGCACCACACCCACCGAAGCCCACAGCCTCGCCAGCGACACCATCACCGCCCACAAAACCGGCTGCTCCACCTCAGCCCGCTCCAGCCCCACCCCCGACCGCACCACCTCCACCAACGAAAAACCGGTGAACGGCTCCAACACCCGCCCACACTCCGCCATCGCATCGGCGAACACCGGCTCCCGCTCCAGCAACTCCGCACCCATCCCCGCCCACTGCGCCCCATGACCGGGAAACACAAACACCGCAGAAACCCGCGAACGAGCAACACCCCGCACCACACCCACATGCGGAACACCCCCCGCCAACGC
>NZ_JAFEUF010000165.1 GCF_016901035.1 Streptomyces durocortorensis | reverse complement strand
CGGGTGGCCCCACCCACCGCCGCGACGTGCCCCCCGCGGCGAGGGGGCCGGCGGGGGTGGGGGCAGCGCGGACGTGCCCCCGACGCCGGAGGGGCCACCCGAGGACGTTCCGCCGCCGCCGGAAGGACCGCCCGGGTTCGGGGCACCCGGGTTTGGTCCACCGCCGCCGGACGGGCCGCCCGGAGACATTCCGCCGCCTCCCTCTCGTGCGCCCTCCGTCGGGCCGCCGCCGCCCGGGGCTGCCCTGCGGGCGGTCGCCGTCGCGTTGCTCAACCTGACCGGGCTCGGGCTCGGTTACGCCCTGTTGGGGCGCTGGGGGCGGGCCGCGGTGTGCTGGGCGGCCACGGCGGCGCTGTTGTGGGTGGCGTTGCCCGCCGATCCGGACGGGGTGCCCGGGGGCGTGCTCGTCGGGTATCTGCTCGTGGTGGTGCTCGCCGCCGTCGACGGGGGATGGATCGCCCGGCGTGCGGCGCCGGCCGGGGCGTGGCGGCCCGGGCTGGCGGTCGGGCTGGGCGTGGTGCTGCTGGCCGTGCCGGCGGGCGGGGCGGTGGTGTACGGCTCCGCCCGGGACGAGGCACGGGAGCAGATGCTGCTGGACCGGCTGGCGGCCGGGGACGAGCGGGTCGCCACTGCCTCGGAGCAGCCGTTCGATGCGGCGAAGGGTGAGTACGGGAAGGCCCTCGACGTCTATCGCGCGCTCGGCGAGGACCATCCCGGCTCGCGGGCCGCGAAGCTCGTCCCGGACCGTCTGAAGGCGTACTACGACGCCGTCTCCGCCCCGTATGCGAAGAAACAACACTGCGAGGCCGTCGCGCCGTTGACCTATCTGCGGTCGTTGCCGGACTCGGTGGACGGGAAGCTGCTGGGCGACCTGGCCACCTGGCCCGACGAGCCGCTCGCCGTGTCGCTGTACGGGTGCGGCGTCTCCCGTCTGGGCGGCAGCAACGGTGGTGGCAGCGGCGGCGCGGAGTTGGGCGAGTTGTTGCGTACGTTCCCCGATTCCGCCTCCGCGCGGCAGGTGGGGCCCGCGATCGGCGAGCGGATCAAGGCCCAGGTCGCGGCGTTGAAGGGGGACGAGCCGTGTGCGGCCACCCAGGTGCTGCGCAGCCTCGGCACCACCGCGTCCGAACTCCCCGCCGAGAGCGTGAAGGCACTGCGCGCCGATGCCGACAAGGGTGTCGTGGACGGGGTGTACGCCTGCGGGGTCGACCAGTTCGAGGACGAGAAGTTCGGCGACGCGCGCACGACGCTGACCGACTTCGCGCGGACGTACAGGAGCGACGGGCGGGTGCGGCAGGCACGGAACATCGCGATAGCCGCGGAGATCGCCGACGACCGGCCGGCCGCGGGCAAGCGGCTGCCGCCGTCGAAGCGGCCCGGCGGGGCCCGGATGGAGCTGGTCATCAGCAATGACGCGCCGAACACGGTGGAGGTCCTCTACACCGGGCCCGTCACCGGCACCGTCACGCTGAGGGCCTGCGCGGGCTGCGAGCGATACAGCGCCTCCGAGGGCCCGCGGCGCGCCTGCAAGGCGAGCGGCAGGAACTACCCGAAGGCCCGGCTCCAACTGCCCGCCGGTGAGTACCACTTCCTCTACAAGCACGGCACGGGCGCGACCGCCCGGGTGGACAGCTACTCCTCCGGGACCAGGGTCCAGCCGGGCTACACCTACACCAGTTGCACGTACGTCATCGAGCGGAGCCCCTTCGACCTGGACCTGCCGCTGCTGCCCGATCCGATCCAGCCGGTGGTCAGCCCTTGGGGCGCGGGTTCTTCTCGATGACCCGGCCGTCCAGTTCGGCGGTGAGGAAGGCGCCGCCGTGCGCGTCGGAGACGTACACGCGCAGCACCGGGCGGTCGTCGTGGAAGGGCGACGAGGGGTCCACGATGACGTAACTGCTCTCCGGCTTCTGGACGTTGAGCGTCTCCTCCGCCGTCTTCAGCAGGGCGGGCAGCGCGTCCCAGTCGACGGAGTCCAGGTCGACCGTCGTGGACCCGGACGTCAGGGTGCCGCCCATGTCGTCGTTCTTCGCCCGGCCGTCGCGGTAGCTGAAGCGGTCGTACAGCGCGGCGTTGGACTTCAGCGGCGCCTCGGCGGAGACGTGTTCGCCGTAGAGCGTGAAGTCGGTGACCTTCGTTCCGCCCATGAGCGGCTTCAGCGCCTCGATCGCGGTCCGCGCCCCGTCCGGGGTCAGGAGGTTCGCCGTCTCCGCCTCCGGTCCGTCCTGCTCGTCGGGGCCGTCGGACTCGTCGGACTCGTCGGCGATCGGGTCCGGCGTCGGGGCCGGGACCTGGGGTGCGCTCGCCCGGTCGCGCGGTAGGTCGTCACCGCCGGAGCTTTCGGAGGAGAAGGCACCGGCCGTCCAGAGGATGGCGCCCGCGATCACCACGGCCGAGACGACGGACGACGCGGCGCTGATCCGCCAGACCCGGCGCTCGATGCGGCGGCCGCGCTCCCGCGAGGCGGCGTCGGCAGCGGGGGGCAGGGTGCCGTAGCCGGTCGGGACGCGGTCCTCCGGGGCTCCGAAGGACGCGAACCCGGGCCCCGGTCGCGGCGGCGAGGTGGCCGACTGCGTGGGCGCGGCGTGTACGGATCCGGGGTGCGCGGAGGCGGGCCGTTCCCGTACACGCTCCGTGGGGGTCGGGGGCATGCTCCCGCCGCCCCGTGCGGCCTCGGCCAGCAGCCGGTCGAGGGTCTCCGCGTCCGGGCGGGCCGGGATGTCCCGGGTGAGGAGCGCGCTCAGCACCGGGGCGAGGGCCCCGGCCCGTACCGGCGGCGGGATCTCCTCGTCGAGCACGGCGGCCAGCGTGGCGAGGGTGGTGGCCCGGCGCAGCGGGTGGCGGCCCTCGACGGCGACGTACAGCATCATGCCGAGCGACCAGAGGTCGGAGGACGGGTCGCCCTCCGTGCCCCGGATGCGTTCGGGGGCTATGTAGTCGGGCGAGCCGATGAGGGCGCCCGTCATGGTGAGGCTGGTCGACTCGCGGATGGCGGCGATGCCGAAGTCCGTGAGGACGGGGCGGCCGTCGGGGCGCAGCAGGACGTTGGCGGGCTTGACGTCCCGGTGCTGGATCCCGGCCGCGTGGGCGGCGCGGAGGGCGGAGAGGATGCCGCGCCCCAGCTCGGCGGCGTCGGCGGGCTCCATGGGGCCGGTGGCGAGCCGGTCGTGCAGGGAGGAGCCGGCCACCAGCTCCATCACGATCCACGGGTAGCCGTCCTCGCCGGGGTCGACGATGTGGTGGACGGTGACCACGTTGGGGTGGTCGACCCGGGCCAGGGCGCGGGCCTCACGGAGCACCCGGGCGCGCAAGGTGCGGGCGCCCTCGGGGTCGTACTCCGCGAGCGCCGGGTCCGGGGGCCGCACCTCCTTGAGCGCGACGTCGCGGTGGAGCGCCTCGTCGCGGGCCCGCCAGACCATGCCCATGCCACCGCTGCCGAGCCGCTCGACCAGCGTGAAACGGCCGTCGATCACCCGTCCCGAGGGGACCTCTTCGCTCATGGGCCGTAGCGTACGGGGGGCTTCGGACAGCGGGGGCGGCAGTCCTGTCAGGCCGAGGCGCGTTTACGCGATGACGCCGTCTTCTTCGCCCCGGTGCCGCCGCTCGACGACGTCCGCTTCTTCGCCGCCGACTTCGTCGTCTTCTTCGCGGCGGCCTTCTTCGTCGTCGACGTGGACTTCTTCGTGCCGGTCGACTTGGGGGTGGCCTTGGAAGTGGACTTCTTCGCCGCCGCGGAGCTCTTCTTCGTGGTCTGCGCGGAGGACTTCCCCGACGCCGACGACTTTCCGGACGTCTTCTTGATGGGGTGCACGTCCGCCATCTCGCCGTCGCCCTCGCCCCCCGCCTCGCCCCGGGACTTCTTCGCCGCCTGCACGCTGTTCTCCAGGGCCGCGATCAGGTCGATGACCTTGCCGCCGCCGGCGTCCTCCGACTCGGCCGGGCGCATGCTCTCGCCGGAGGCCTTCGCGGCGATGAGCTCCTCCACCGCCTCCCGGTAGTCGTCGTGGAGGCTGTCCATGTCGACCTCGCCGAGGGTGTCCATCAGGGCGTCCGCCAGGTCGAGTTCGGCGTCGCGGACCGTGACGTCACCCTCCGGCGCGACGCCCTCCGGGGCGCGGATCTCGTCCGGCCACAGCAGGCCGTGCATGGCGATCACGTCGTCCACGACGCGCAGCATGCCGAGCCGTTCGCGGCCGCGCAGGGCGTACTTGGCGACGGCGACCTTGTTGCTGCGCTTGAGGGCCTCGCGGAGCAGGGTGTACGGCTTGGCGGCCGGGACGCCGTTGGCGGAGAGGTAGTACGCCGCGTCCATCTGGAGCGGGTCGATGTGGTCCGCGGGCACGAAGGCGACGATCTCGATGGTCTTCGCCGTGGGCAGCGGGAGCTGGGCGAGATCTTCGTCGGTGATCGGGATCATCGTGCCGTCGGCGTCCTCGTAGGCCTTGCCGATGTCGCCGCCGGTGACCTCCTCCTCGTCCAGTTCACAGACCTTGCGGTACCGGATCCGGCCACCGTCGGCGAGGTGGATCTGCCGGAAGTGGATCGAGTGGTTCTCGGTGGCGTTGACCAGCTTGATCGGGATGCTGACCAGCCCGAAGGAGATCGCGCCGTTCCAGATGGACCTCACCGTTCACCCCTTGTCGACCGTCGACCCCTACGGGCTCTGTGGCGGTTGGAGACGCTTTGGCATGTTTGGCATGTTTTCGTGTGATTCTTATCGTATGACGCCGATCACCGAGGTGGAGGGGCGACGGGTCTCGCTCAGCAATCTCGACAAGGTCCTGTATCCGGCCACCGGGACGACCAAGGGCGAGGTGCTGCACTACTACGCGGTCACCGTGGGCGGCGTGATCCTGCCCCACCTGCGCGACCGCCCCGTGTCCTTCCTGCGGTACCCGGACGGGCCGGGCGGCCAGCTCTTCTTCACCAAGAATCCGCCACCCGGTACGCCCGCCTGGGTGGGGACGACCCCCGTGCCCCGGAGCGATGACCAGGGCGCCCGGCAGGTGGTCGTACGGGATCTGGCCTCGCTGATGTGGGCGGCCAACCTGGTGGTGGAGTTCCACACCCCGCAGTGGCGGGAGAGCGCGCCGGGGGTCGCCGACCGGATGGTCTTCGATCTGGATCCCGGCTCCCCCGCGACCGTCGTGGAGTGCTGCGCGGTGGCGCTCTGGCTGCGGGAGCGGCTGGCCGGCGACGGGCTGCTCGCGTACGGGAAGACGTCCGGGTCCAAGGGGCTGCATCTGCTGGTTCCGCTGGAGCCGACCCCGTCCGGCGAGGTGTCCGCGTACGCGAAGCGGCTCGCCATGGAGGCGGAGGAGGCCCTTCCGAAGCTGGCCCTGCACCGGATGAAGCGCGCCCTGCGGCCGGGCAAGGTGTTCGTCGACTTCAGCCAGAACTCCGCGTCGAAGACGACCGCCACGCCCTACACCCTGCGCGCCCGGCCCGAGCCCACCGTCTCGGCCCCCGTGACCTGGGACGAGATCGCGGGGTGCCGGGAGGCCGGGGCCCTGGTGTTCCGCGCCGGGGACATGGGCGGACGGCTGGACCGGTACGGGGATCTGCTCGCCCCGCTGAACGACCCGGAACAGGCGCGTCCGCTGCCCGCGTGACACCTCGGGGAGCCATCCGACGCCCACCGCTCACAGCGACCTCACGGCCGGAACGTCTTGACGGGGTCATGACCTGGTTACGGGCCGAGGAAAGGCCACAAGTGGCGGGTGGATTGTCGGATCGGTGGTGCACACTCTGCGCAGGCGCTTTCTACGGGGCGCGCCGGGAGGGTGTGACGGACAGGGCGCCGCCACGGGCGCGCCGGTCCGGGCGCTGTCGTGATCGCGGGGAGGGAATGGCGTGTTCTCGGGGATCGACGAGGTCGACTGGGCCTCGATGGAGCATGCCTACGGGCCTGCCGATGATGTGCCGGAGCTCCTGCGGGGGCTGGCGTCCGACGATCCGGCGGTGCGGGAGGCCGCGCTCGACGGCATGTACGGCGCGGTGCACCACCAGGGCGATGTGTACGCGTGCACGCTCGCGTGCATCCCGTTCCTGTTCGAGCTGGTCGAGGACCCGGGGGTGCAGGACCGGGGCGGCGTGGTCGAACTGCTCACCAGCATCGGCGGCTTCGACCTCGACGAGGACGACGAGGCGGAGTTCGACGAGGACGAGATCGAGGGCGCCGCGAACTACGCGATGGCGGCGGCCGCGGTCACGGCGGGTGCGGGGGTGTTCTTCGAGCTGATCGCCGACGAGGACCCCGGGGTGCGGCTCGCGGCCCCGCTGGCCCTCGCCACGCTGCACCGGCATCCCGTGCGCGTGCTCGCGCTGCTGCGGGAGCGGCTGCCGGTGGAGCCCGAGGAGGAGGTGCGGCTCGCCCTCGTGGAGGCGGCCGGGCGGGTCGCGCTGCGGCACCGGCCGCTCGCGGAACGGGTCGCGGAGTGGCTGAACCGGCTGGCGGGACGGGCGCACTCCCCGGGGCTGCGGCTCGCGGCCCTGGCCCAGCTGGCGCGGTGTTCGCCGGACGGGCTGCCCGGCGATGTGGTGCCGGTGGTCGCGGGGCTGCTGCGCGAGATGCGTTCGGCGCCGGAGGAGTGCGGCGACCGGGGCGACGGGGGCGGGCACGCCCCGCCCGGGGCGACCGCCGCGCGGGAGGACGACGAGCCGGAGCCCGGCCCGGACCCGGCGCCGGACACGGAGCCCGTGGAGCCCGAAGCCGTGACCGCGGCGGAGACCTGCCGGGGCGAGCACGTCACGACACCGACGCTCGTGGGGCAGCTGCGGTCGTGGGGCGCCCAGGAGAACGCCGGACGCGGCGCCCCCTGGGCCGCCGACCTCCTGCGCACCCTGCACGTCGGCCTCGACGACCGGGTGGGCGACCGCACGGCGCTGCTCGCCGACCAGTTGCGCAGCCCCGACCGCCGGCAGCGCATCGACGCCGTTCGGATGAGCGGCGGGCTGATACGGGCCTGGCGCGGCCCGTACGAGGAGTTGGTGGCGCTCGTCGGCGAGCAGCTCTCCGACCCCGAGCCCCGGCTCGCCGAGGCCGCGTCCCATGTGCTGGAGGAGCTGTTCGGCCTCGCCGCGCCCGCCGCGGACGCCCTGGCCGCCCGGCTGGCCGCCGACCCCGGTGGCTGGGTGAAGACCTGGGCCAGTGGTCCGCCCGGGCTCGGCTCCACCGTGAAGGCCCTGGCCCGGCTCGGCGACGCCCGGGCGGTGCCCGCGCTCGCGGCGGCCCTGGAGCTGCCGCAGGTGGCGCACGACGTGGGGTTCGCGGTGGGGCACCTGGGGGCGGCGGCCCGGCCGCTCACCGGGGCGCTGCGGCGCAGGCTCGCGGAGGTGGCGCTCGACGAGGGCGCCTACGACCGGGCGAGCCCGCTGCTGGCCGGGCTGACCGGGCTTCGGGCGGGCGAGGCGGCCCCCGAGGTGCTGCGGGTGCTGCGCGGGGCGCCGGAGTACCGGGGCGAGTGGCTGCGTACGGCGGCGCTCCGGGCGCTGGGTTCGTTCGGGCCCGCCGCGCGGGAGGCCGTCCCGGAGCTGCGGGCGCTGGTCCGCCGCCCGGGGACGGCGTCCGCGACGGAGGCGGCCGAGGCGCTGTGGGCGATCTCCGGGGACGCCGAGGCAGTGCTGCCGGCGCTGACCGAGGGCCTGCGGTCGGACCAGGTGCACGACCGGCGGGCGGCCGCGGTGGCGCTGGGCACCCTCGGGCCGCGCGCCGCGGTGGTCGCGCCCCTGCTGCGCGGGCTGCTGGCGCACGAGGAGCTGTGGCTGCGGGTGGACGCGGCGATCGCGCTCTGGGAGGTGTCCGGCCGGCCGGAGGAGACCACCGAGGCGCTGCTCACCGCCTGGGAGCGGAGCCGCCACGTCCGGGTCCGGGTGGCAGAATGCCTGGCACGGATGGGGCCGGTCCCGCAGGGGTCGGCCGCGGCACACGTCCTGCGGAGCGAACTCGCCTCCGTACGCCGTCACAACGCGATGGACGGCGGGTACGGCAGTCATGACATCCACGAGGACGAAAAGCTCCTGGCGTTGTGCCGGCAGGCACTCCGGGGGACGGGGAAAGGGACCACGACATGATCATTTTCGGCACCAAGGGCTACCTCTACCAGCTGGCCGTCCTGACGATGGTGTGCGGCTGGTGCGGCAATCCGGCGGCGCACACCCTGCGCAAGAGGGTCACGAAGTTCACGCTGTTCTTCATCCCGCTGTTTCCGTTCTCGACGAAGTACGCCACGCAGTGCACGTTCTGCGGCGGGGAGCGGCAGATACCCAAGGAGGAGGCGGACCAGCTGCTCGCCCAGGCCGCGGCCGGGCAGGACGGCAACGCCTACGGCCAGGCCCCGCAGCAGCCCGGCGTCACGCCGCCCGGGCAGAACCCGTACCAGCGCTGACCGGCACCGGGACCACCCCTTGCCGGCGCTGACCCGGTCCTGACCTCAACGGACCTCGACGGACCTCAACGCTGACCCTGCGGCGACCGTAGAGCCACGCACCGTCACACGGTGGTGCGAACCGGGCATTGCACGCGGACATCCGATTAGGGTGTGAGACCGCTGTCGTCGGAGGAGGAGGCGAGCCGTGCGTCCGCACCGCGCCCCGGCGGCGAACCGCGCCGCCGTGCTCGCCGTCGCCGCGCTCGCCCTGCTGTCCGGCTGCGGCGCGGCGGGCGGGCTGGAAAGTGCGGGGGACGCGCCGTCGGCCGTCGAGCCCAAGGGCCTCTGGCCGGACCTGCCGCCCGCCTCCGCCGCCCCGTACGACTACGGCGAGGGCGAGACCGCGCGGATCCCGGGGATCCGGGTGACCGGCGGAGATGTGCGGCGGCTGGATCCGGTGGCCGTGGCACAGGCCGGTCTGAAGGCGAAGACGAACCGGGACAGCGGCCTGGACGAGCTGCCGGACGGCACGGTGCGGCGGATCGAGGCGTGCCGGACCGCCCCGGACGACTGCCCGGTCCTCCCGCCGTACTACCGCGATCTGACCGGCGACGGCAGGGACGAACTGGTGCTCGGCATCCGGATGCCCGCCCGGCAGCTCGCCGTGCGCGTCTACATGCCGGACGGGGGCGGGCTGACCCGGATCATGTCCACGTACGACGCCGTGATCAGCGTGGAGCTGGCGGGCCGGGACCTGATCATGCGGGCCCCCTCGGTGATCCCGGGGTACGAGTACCGCACCGCGTGGTCCTGGGACGACCGGCAGCGCGCGATGCTGCCGACCCGGGACGAGATCCTGCGGACGCCGGAGCACCGGAAGGGCCCCTGGCCGAAGCGCACGCCCACGGGCCCGGCGACCGTCACGCCGACGCCCTCCGCCGGCACGTCCACCGCCTCCCCCTCCCGTACGCCTTCGGAATCCCCCGCGGGGACGCGATGAGGCGTCGGCGCCGGTTCCGCTCGCCCTCCTGGACCGCGAGCCTCACCTGGAAGTCCGCGGTCTTCCTGGCCGGCATGTGCTGCACCCTGGCCGCCCTCCTCGGCGTCCTCGTGCACACCGCGGTCACCCGGCAGACCGTCGAGCACGCCCGCGAGAAGGCGCTGGCCCGGCTGGAGGTGGTCACCGACGCGTACGAGGCCGGGGAGCCGCTGCCCCGGGGCTCCGGCATCGACCCGCCGGGCCTGCCCGCCTCGCTGCGCGCCCTGGCCGCGGGCGGCGAGCGCGGCACCGTCGTCGCGGACGGGCCGCACCCGCCGGGCGACCCGGACGGGCAGGGCGGCCCAGCCATGTGGGCGGCGGGCCCGGCGGACGGGCGGGCGCTGGCCACCTGGACGGACTACAGCCACAGCGCCCGCACCATCGCGGGCCTCGACCGGGCGATCATCGGCTCCTCGCTGCTGGCCATCGCCGCCACCCTGCTGGTCGGGCTGTTCGCCGTGGGGCGGGTGACCCGTCGGCTCCACCAGAGCGCCCGGGTGGCCCGCCGGATCAGCGCGGGCGACCTCGACGCCCGGGTGAAGGACCCGCGCACCGCGCGACCGGTCCGCGCCCAGGACGAGGTGGCGATCGTGGCGGGCGCCCTCGACACCATGGCCTCGACCCTCCAGCGCAAGCTCCAGACCGAGCAGCGGTTCACCGCCGATGTGGCGCACGAGCTGCGCACCCCGCTGACCGGTCTGTCGGCCGCCGCCGAACTGCTGCCACCGGGCCGCCCGGCGGAACTGGTACGCGACCGGGTGAAGGCGATGCGGGCGCTGACCGAGGACCTGTTGGAGATCTCCCGCCTCGACGCCCGTACCGAGCAGGTCGACCTCGCCGTGCACGATCTCGCACCGGTGGCGGAGCGGGTCGTCCGGGCGTCGGGCACCGACACCGAGGTACGGGTGAGCGCCGCGGCCCGGGTGGAGACGGACCGGCGGCGCCTGGAGCGGGTGATCGGCAACCTGGTCGCCAACGCCCATCGGCACGGGGGCCCTCCGGTGGTGCTGAGCGTGGACGGCCCGGTGGTCTCCGTGCGCGACCACGGCCCCGGGTTCCCGGCGTATCTGCTGGACGGTGGGCCGCAGCGGTTCCGTACGGACGGCGCGGGCAAGGGCCACGGTCTCGGGCTGACCATCGCCCTCGGACAGGCCCAGGTCATCGGCGCCCGGCTGGACTTCGGCAATCCGCCGGACGGCGGTGCGCTCGCCCGGTTGACCCTGCCGGAGTACGTCAGGCTCGACGAGGGCGATTCCGACGGGAATCCCGGTGGTGACGGGGGTCCGGGCGGCTCGGACGACCCGGACGGCTCAACGGGGAACAGCCCTCACGCATCGTGACGCGTTGCAGACCGTGAGTGGCGATTTTAGCGTGACGATCACGAGCCCAGCTCGTGTCCCCCACGTTCCGCTTTCCTCATCGCATGGAGGCAGCATGTCCCCCCTGTCCCGCCCCTCGCGGCTCCGCCGGCTCGGTCTCTGCGTGGCCACCGGCACGCTCGCGGCGCTCACGGCCGCCGCTCCCGCCGCCATGGCGGCCGACCCCCAGCCCGTCGGCCAGCGCGCGGAGGCCACCGCTCCGGACCCGATGTCCGACGAGCTCTCCGCCTCGGCGATGCAGCGCGAGCACGAGGCGCAGCAGAAGGAGGCCCGCCAGGAGGCGCAGCAGCAGGGGCAGGCACGCCCCCAGGCGCCGAAGCGGACCTACAAGGGACGGGTCATCGCCAAGCCGTACCTGCTGCTCCGTGACAAGCCGACCCGCAGCAGCCGCGTCGTCGGCTCGGTCAAGTACGGCTCGTACGTCAACATCTTCTGCAAGACCAAGGGCGACAACGTCGACGGCAACAACCGCTGGTACCTGCTGACCGACGGCACCTGGGCCTGGGGCTCGGCCCGCTACATCGAGAACGTCGGCTCCGCGCCGAAGTGGTGCTGACGCGCCCTCACCCGCACACCCGCACACCCGTCCGCCCGTGGAGCCCGGCCCCGCAGCCGAGAGCTCCGCGGGCGGACGCGCGCTCCCGCTGGACTCCGGCAGGAGCACGCGCCCCGGTGGGCTCTGGCATGAGCACGCGCCCGGGCGGGCTCTGACATGAGCAAAGGTGTGACATAAGGGAAATACCGCCCACCTCTTGCTACGTTGCGGGGCATGACCGCAACGACGGCGGACGCTCCCCCGCCCGAGCTCCGCCTGCCCAAGCGGCGCGGGGTGGAGCTCGCCCTCCTCGTCGGGGCCGTCCTGATCTCCGTCTTCGGCTACGCGGCGGTCGGCCTCGCCCACGACAGCGCCGTGCCCCCCGATGTCGCCGGGTACGGCGCCGGGCTCGGGGCGCTCGCGCTGCTCGCCCATGTCGCGGTCCGCTTCCGTGCCCCGTACGCCGATCCGCTGCTGCTGCCGATCGCCGTCCTGCTCAACGGTCTCGGCCTGGTGCTGATCTACCGGCTCGATCTGGAGACCCCGAGGGACCAGGCCGCGCCCACCCAGCTCGTCTGGTCCACGCTCGGCGTCGCGCTGTTCACCGCCGTGGTGCTGCTGCTGCGCGACCACCGGGTGCTCCAGCGGTACGCGTACCTCTCGGTGGCCGCGGCGCTCGTGCTCATGATCGTGCCGATCTTCTTCCCGGCGGTGAACGGGGCGAAGATCTGGATCCGGGTCGGCGGACTGTCCTTCCAGCCCGGGGAGTTCGCCAAGATCCTGCTCGCGGTGTTCTTCGCCGCCTATCTGGCCGCCAACCGCAACGCGCTCGCGTACACCGGCCGCACGGTGTGGAAGCTGCAACTGCCCTCCGGCCGGGTGCTGGGGCCGATCGTGGCGATCTGGCTGCTGAGCGTCGGCGTGCTGGTGCTGGAGCGCGACCTCGGCACCTCGCTGCTGTTCTTCGGGCTCTTCGTCATCATGCTGTACGTCGCGACGGGCCGGACCGGGTGGATCGCGGTCGGCCTGCTCCTGGCCGCCGTCGGGGCGTTCGTCGTCGGCTCCTTCGAACCGCACGTCCACAGCCGGGTGCAGGACTGGCTCGACCCGTTCGCCTCGATCGACGCGGGGCGGGGGCCGGGCCAGCTCGCCCAGTCGCTGTTCGCGTTCGCGGCGGGCGGGATGCTGGGGACCGGGCTCGGCGCCGGCCAGTCCATCCTGATCGGCTTCGCCGCCAAGTCCGACTTCATCCTGGCGACCGCCGGCGAGGAGCTGGGGCTGAGCGGGCTGACCGCGATCTTCCTGCTCTACGCGCTCCTCGTGGCGCGCGGCTACCGGGCCGGGCTCGCCCTGCGCGACCCGTTCGGGCGGCTGCTCGCCATCGGTCTCGCCTCGATCCTGGCGCTCCAGGTGTTCGTGATCGCCGGCGGCGTGATGGGGCTGATCCCGCTGACCGGGATGGCGATGCCCTTCCTGGCGCAGGGCGGCTCGTCCGTCGTCACCAACTGGATCATCGTGGCGCTGCTGATCCGGGTCAGTGACGTCGCCCGCCGGCCCCACCCGGAGCAGGTGGAGACCGGAGTCGTCGCGGCGGCCGGGGAAGCCGGGGAGGAGGACCGGTGATCCGCTGCATCCGGCGGGCCGCCGCCTTCTGTCTGCTGCTGCTGGTGGCGCTGCTCGTCAACGCGGCCCGCGTCCAGCTCTTCGAGGCCGACGAGCTGGACGACAACCCGGCCAACCGCCGGAGCAGCATCGCCCGTTACGACCAGCCGCGCGGCAACATCCTGGTCGGCGACCGGCCCGTGACCGGCAACAAGGAGACCGGCGAGCAGCTCAGCTTCGAGCGCACCTATCTGCACGGCCCGCTGTACGCGCCGGTGACGGGGTACGCCTCGCAGACGTACGGCACCACGCTGATCGAGAACGCCGAGGACGATGTGCTGTCCGGTACGGACTCGCTGCTGGCGCCGCTGCCCTTCTGGAACGAGTTCACCCGGGGCCGGCAGCCCGGCGGCGATGTCGTCACGACCATCAAGGCGTCGATGCAGCAGGCCGCGTACGAGGGGCTGCGCGGGCGGCGGGGCGCGGTGGCGGCCCTGGATCCGTCGACGGGCGCGATCCTGGCCCTGGTCTCGACCCCGTCGTACGACCCCGAGCGGCTGTCCGGCACCGGTGCGGCGGTGACCGACGCCTGGGCCCGGCTGAACGCGGCCAAGAGCCTGCCGATGCTCAACCGGGCGATCCGGCAGACCTATCCGCCGGGCTCCACCTTCAAGATCGTGACGGCGGCGGCGGCCCTGGACTCCCGGGCGGTGACGGACGCCGACGCGGCCACGGACACCCCGTCGCCGTACGTCCTGCCGGGGACGCAGACGACGCTGCCCAACGAGGCGAGAGGCTGCGAGAACGCGTCGCTGGCGGACGCGATCCGGGTCTCCTGCAACACGGTGATGGCCCATTTGGGGGTGGAGGTGGGCCTCGACGGGATGGTGGAGACGGCGGAGAAGTTCGGCTTCAACGACACCGGGCTGCGCATCCCGTCCGGGGTGGCGCGGAGCAACTTCGACACGGACATGAGCGAGGACCAGGTCGCGCTGTCCTCGATCGGGCAGTTCAACACGACGGCGACCCCGCTCCAGATGGCGATGGTCGCCTCGGCGGTGGCCAACGGCGGGGATCTGCGGCGTCCGCATCTGGTGGACCGGGTGACCACGAACACCGGGGACACCGTCCGGCAGCAGGGGTCGGAGTCGTACGAGCGGCCGATGAACCCGGCGACGGCCGTGCAGCTCCAGCGGATGATGGTCGAGGTGGTGGAGAACGGCACCGGGTCGAACGCGGCGATCGACGGGGTGAAGGTCGGCGGCAAGACCGGCACCGCCCAGCACGGCGTCGACAACTCCGGTCTGCCGTACGCCTGGTTCATCTCCTGGGCCCAGGCCCCCGACTCGGGCCGCCCCGCCGTCGCGGTGGCGGTCGTCGTGGAGGACGCCGCCGCCGACCGGGCCGACATCAGCGGCGGCGGCAGCGCGGCCCCGATCGCCCGGGCGGTGATGGAGGCGGCGTTGGAGGAGTGATCCGCCCGGCGTCGGGCGGTGCGGGCAGACTGGGGCCATGACGCGTACGACCTCCGCCGTGGCGCGGGCCCTGGAGCGGATCGAGCGGCTGGACCCTGCCCTGCACGCGTTCATCGAGGTCTGGCCGGAGACGGCGCTCGCCCGGGAACGGGAGGCCGTGACGCGGCGACTCCCCCTGGGCGGGCTGCCGTTCGCGGTGAAGGGCCCCTCCGGCATCCGCTCGTACGCGGCCCGCCGGCTGATCGCGGCGGGCGGGATCCCGGTCGGCGCGACGTCGGTGCCCGGGCCCGGCACCCACTGGCAGACCTGGGGGCAGGGCGCGCAGGGCCGTACGGTCAACCCGTGGCGGGCGGACCGTACACCGGGCGGCTCGTCGGCCGGGTCGGCCGTCGCGGTGGCGGCGGGGATGGCGGAGCTGGCAACGGGCAGCGACGGGGCCGGTTCGGTGCGCATCCCGGCCGCCTGGTGCGGGGTGTTCGGGCTGAGGACGACGAACGGGCTGCTCCCCTCCCCCGACCGGTCCGGGCTGGCCTCGGCCGGGGTGCTCGCCCGGTCGGCGGCGGCAGCGGAACCGTATCTGCGCCATGTCCTGGCCGGGCGCCATGACCTGGACGGGCGCGATGTCCTGGACGGGTACGAGCCACCCGCCGCCTGGTCCCTCCCGCTTCCCCTTCCCGCCGTCTACAGCGAGGACCTCGGCTTCGCGGACGTGGATCCGGAGGTGGCCGCCGTCGTCGGCGGGGCCGTGGACCGGCTCGTCGCGGCGGGGACCGTACGCCTGCTGGACCGCCCCGCCGGGCTGCTCGTCTCGGCGGGTGCCTGGACGGCGGTACGGGGCGGGGCGCCGGACGACCTGGACGCGGTGCGGGTGCGGCGGACGAACGACGAGCGGCTGGACGTAGTGCTCGCGGACGGGGCCCTGCTGCTGACCCCGGTCACGCCGAACCGGCCGCACGGGCACGAGGGCCCGGGCACCGTCTACTCCACCGCCCTGACCTGGGCGTTCAACCTGAGCGGCCATCCGGCGGCCAGCCTGCCCGCCGGATTCACCGGGGACGGCTGCCCGGTGGGGCTCCAGTTGGTGGCGGCGCGCGGGGCGGACCTGGAACTGCTCGCGGCGGCCCGCGCGGTGGAGGACGCGCTGCCCGCCGCTCCGGCGCCACCGCTGCCGGGGCGCCGGTGAGCGGCGGTCAGCCGATCGGCCGGCGGATCTCCTCGCGGATCTCGGCGGTCTCGGCCGCGGCCGCCTCCAGGTCGATCGCCGTGGGGTCCTTGAGGGCCGTGTCCGGACGGATGATGCCCACCGACGCCCCGGTGTTGCCGTCGGCCCAGGCGCACATCGGGATGTTCGCCCTGACGCCGTTCTGGTTCGACTGAAGCACCTGGCACTCCAGCGTGATGTCGTGACCGGCGGGGGTGAACTCCTTCGGGGGGACGGCGACGGTCGCGCCCTGGCCTTCGGCTCCGCCCTTCATCATCTTGCCGGTCATGGCCTCCGGCTCGGTGAACCGCCCGTGCATCCCGGAGATCACCAGGGCTCCGCCCTTGGCCGAGCCGTACTGGCCGACGACGGCCTTCGCGTCCCGGACGGTGGGGTCGTACATGCCCTCGATCTTCTTGCCCTCGGACGAGGACAGGTCCTGGGCGAGCGTGAACTCGCCGTCCAGCACCTTCTGCCGCAGGACGAGCTCGTACTCGGCATCGGGGAACGCCGCGTCGGAGGTCTTCCCGACCAGCTGGGAGACCCCGTAGGTGATTCCGCCCGCCGCCAGCACCGCGCCGGCCACGATCCCGACGATCAGCACGGTCCGCTTCTTCCGCGGCGGCTGCGGTCCTTGCGGCGGCCAGCCGGCCGCGCCGGGGCCGCCTCCGCCGGGTATGCCGGGCTGCTGCTGCCCCCAGCCGGGCTGCCCCCAACCGCCGCCCTGCTGGGACGGGGCCGGAGGCTGCTGCGGGTAGCCGTAGGGCTGTTGCGGCTGGCCATGGGGCTGTTGCGGCTGGCCGTAGGGCTGTTGCGGCGCCCCGGGAGCGGCGGCCGGCGGGCCGTAGGGGTTCTGCGGGGGCGTGGGCGGCCCGTACGGGCCCTGCGGCGGGGTGGTCATGCGCTCACGGTACGACACGTTTGCGAACGGAATTTCGACGCGGCCGAAATCGGTACCGGGCCGGGACGGACCGCTCACCCTCTCCCCGGCCGGATGCCCCGCCGAAC
>NZ_JAFEUF010000164.1 GCF_016901035.1 Streptomyces durocortorensis | reverse complement strand
CCCCCCCGCCCCCCGCGGCGCCCGGCCGGGGGGGGGGGGGGGCCCCCCAAAAAAAACCCCCCCCCCCCCCCCGCCCGCCCCCCCCCCGGGGGGGGGGGGGGGGGCGCGCGGCCAGCCCCTCGGCCCCGCAGGCCATGGCCTGCTTCTGGGCCCGGGCCAGCTCCCGGTGCGAACCGATCGCGATGCCGTAGTCGACCCGGGCGAGGGCGTGCTCGTAGGCGGAGGAGGACTTCTCCAGGTGTCCCACCGCCTCGGCGAGCAGTTGCGCGGACCGCTCCGGGGGTGCGAAGAGGGCGACGCAGCGCAGGGCCTCGCCCAGGGCGGTGGGTGTGCCGAAGCGTTCGGCGTGGACCCGGTTCCGGGCGGCGAGGTGCGCCGCGCGGGCCGGGTCGACGTCGGCCAGGGCCCGCGCCAGGTCGCCGGCCCACGGGGCCCAGATGCCGTTGAAGCGTTCGCGCGGCTCCAGGGCGGCGCCCGCCGCTTCCAGCTCGGCGATCGCCTCCTCCTTGCGGCCCTCGGCCAGCAGCAGGCGGCCCCGCACGCACGGTCCGTCGGGCAGCACCATGGCGCTGGGGTAGGGCGGGCCGAAGTCGTACCGGTCGGCGATCTTGCGTGCCTCGTCGGTGCGGCCGCGGGCCAGCAGGGTGTCGATGAGCAGGCAGGCCGCGTCCCAGTGCACGGGCAGGCCGGAGCCGACGCGGTCGGCGAGGCGGAGCCCTTCGCGCAGGAAGCCCTCGGCCTCGGCGAGGCGGCCGCGCCGACGGTGGACCATGCCGAGCAGGGTGTGGGCGAAGGCCAGGTGGGCGCCGCTCCAGCCGGAGATCTCGAAGGCCCGGACCGCTTCGCCGAAGAGGCTCTCGGCACGGTCCAGCTGGTCGACGAAGGTGTAGGCGATGCCGACCATGGTGGGCAGCTCGAAGCCCCACTCGGAGTCGGTCCAGCCGAGGCCCCGGGCGGGGCTGCCGTCGATCAGGGCGCGTTCGCAGAGGTCGACGATGAGCTGGGCGTTCTCGCCGCGCAGCATGGCGTCGAAGGCGCGCAGGGTGAGCAGGGCCCGTTCGGAGTTGTCGCGGCCCTTGAGGTGGTCGGCGTTGCGGGTGAGCCGCCGGGAGCGCGCCGGACCGTCGTCCTCGGCGGCCTGCATGCCCTCCCACATGAAGTGCGCGGCCTGCAGCCGCATCAGCCCGGGGCCGGGTGCGGTGCGCGCGGCCTCGGCGGCCAGCGACAGCGCCGCGTCCTTGAGCTGGTTGTTGTGGGCGAGCGCGGCGGCGAGCCGGAAGGTGGCGTCGACCCGCAGCCCGTCGTCGAGCCCCGGCATGTCGAGGGCGGCGCGCAGGTGCTGGACCGTGGTGGGCGGGGAACTCAGCAGGGTGGCGCAGCCCAGCTCGTACAGCAGGACGGCCCGGTCCTTGGGGCGCGGCGGCTCCTCCAGGGCGCGTTCCAGGCAGCGCCTTGCCGCTTCGGGCGCGCCGACGGCGAGATGCTGGCCGGCGGCTTCCCGCAACTGCGCGACCAGTTCCTGGTCGTCGTCCGGGTGCACCTCCAGGAGGTGCCGGGAGGCCGCGGCGGCGCCGAGGCCGGCCCGGGTGATCGCCCAGGCGGCGCGCCCGTGCATGGCGGTGCGGGTGGCCGGCGGGATCGAGCGGTAGACGGCGGTCGCGATCAGCGGGTGGACGAACTCCAGCGGGTCGAAGCCGCTGACGATACGGGCGTCGCGCAGCCGGGCCGTGCAGTCGGCGGCCTCCGCCGAGCTCATTCCGGCGAGCGTGGCGGCCAGTTCCTGGGAGATGTCGGTGCCGAGGACGGCTGCGGCCCAGGCGAACCGGTTGGCGTTCGTGCCGAGCCGCTCCAGCCGGGCGACGAGCCCGCTGCCCCGGGCGGACGCGCCGAGCTCGCGCAGTTCGCCCGCCGATTCCTCCACCGGCGGCAGTTCGCGGTCCTGGACCTTGGCGACCAGCTCGACCGCCTCGTACGGGTTGCCTCCGGTGACGGCCCACACCTCGCGGCAGAACGGGTCGTCGGCGTGGTCTCCGAGGCCCGCGCGGACCAGTACGGCGGTGGCGTCCGGGGTCAGGGCCCGCAGGGCGACCCGGGTCACCGTGCCCTCGCCGCCGAAGCCGCGCTCGGCCTCCCGGTCGGCGACGTAGTTGGCGTTCCGTTCGGCCAGTTCCTGCGGGCGGTGGGCCTGCACCACCAGAACCGGGAGTTCGCCGAGGCGGGCGGTGAACGAGGCGAGCCAGGCGAGGGATTCACCGTCCGCCCAGTGGGCGTCGTCCACGATGAGCAGCAGCGGCCGGTGGCTGAGCCGGGAGGCGAGCCGGCCGACGACGAAGTCCAGGCCGTCGCGCACACCCTGCGGGTCGGGCTGCGGGCCGCTCGGCTCGGCCAGCCCCAGAGCGGGGGCGGTGGTCTCGTACCAGTCGCCGAACAGGGCCCGGGTCTCGTCCGGCGGGAACTGGTCGAGGGCGGGCTGCAGCAACTGCCGTACGACGTGGAACGGTACGGAGGTGACGGTCTCGCCTCCCCTGGCGGACCACACGGTGCAGCGGTCGGCGGCCATCGCCCGGATCTCGGCGAGCAACGCGGTTTTGCCGATCCCCGCCTCCCCGCTGAAGACCAGGAGCCCGCCGACGGCCTGCGCACCGCACAGGGCGTCCACCGCCTCGGCAGCGGCGGCGAGTTCCGGTTCACGCTCGTACAACGGCCGGGACGGCTTCATGCCCACCCTTCCCACAGAGGCAGTCTTCTCGACGGTCGAGCCTAGTCGTGCGCGGGTGCTCGCCGACAGGGTTCGCACGATTCCTTGCAGGTGCGGGGCACAATCGAGTAGTGAACGAGACGCGCAGAGACCGGGACGACGAGGGCCGGGCGCGCAACGCGCGCCCCCGTGACGGGCTGGGGCGCCCCCTGCCGTACGGGACGCCCGGCGTCGAACGACAGCCGGAGGGCGTCGTCCGCACGCCCGCGGAGACGCTCCGGGAGGCACAGCGACTGCTGGACGCGGGGATGCCGTTCCACGCGCACGAGGTCTTCGAGGACGCCTGGAAGTCGGGACCGGAGGACGAACGCGAACTCTGGCGGGGGCTGGCCCAGCTCGCGGTGGGGCTGACCCATTCCGCGCGGGGCAACACCGCGGGCGGGGCGCGGCTGCTGCGCCGGGGCGCGGGGGCGCTCGCCCCGTTCGCCGGGTCCGGTCCGTACGGGATCACGGTCGCCGCACTGTGCGACTGGGCGAGGGAGTTGGCGGGCCGGGTCGAGTCGGGCCCGACGGTCGACGCGGCGGCCGAGGCGCCCCGCCTGCGCGGGTAGCCCGAAGGGCGGTGCCCGGGACGGGCACGGGACGGTCCGGGGCGGAAGGCCCGGGTCCGGGGACCTGGGCTGCGCGCAGCAACTACGATCCGGCTCCATGAGCACTTCTGACCAGGATCAGGACCAGGACCAGCGCGGGGACGCCGACGTTCCCATAGCCGACACCGCCGCGGAGACGGAGACCGGGGCGGAGTCGGCGACCGGGGCAGCGTCGGGGGCGGAGAGCGGTGAACTCGACGCGCCGGACGGGCAGGGCGGGAAGAGACTCACCCCGCGCCAGGCCCGGCGGCTGCGGATCGTCCTCTCCTCGGTGGGCATGGCGGCGATGGCCCTCGTGCTCGGGCTGCGCATCGCGAGCCGCTCATCGGTGCTCGTCGTCGGCGTCTACGGGCTCGCGCTCATCCTGTGCGGAGTGGTGATCGAGCTGAGCCGGAACGGTCGCACCCGGCTGGCCAGCTGGCTGCTGGGGACGGGGCTGCTGGCCGCCGTGGGAGCGGACTGGCTGCTGCTTCCCTGATACGGGGAGGCCAGGGGCCGGGTAGGCAGGTGGCCGGCAAGCCGGGTTTCCGGGGGTGGCCAGGTGGCCGGGCGGCCTCAGATGAGCAGCAGTTGGAGTCCGCCGACCACCGTCGCGCCGATGACGATCCGGTCGAAGACCTTCTGGTTGATCCGGTCGACGCACACGCGGCCCAGGTAGGCGCCGGGCAGGACGAACAGCACCAGGCAGGCGTCGAGCAGCAGGGAGCGGGCGTCGATCAGGCCGAGGCCCACGCTGAACGGCACCTTGGACACGTTCAGGATCAGGAAGAACCAGGCCGAGGTGCCGAGGAAGCCGAGCTTGCGGAAGCCGGCCGAGAGCAGGTACAGCGACATCACCGGTCCGCCGGCGTTGGCGACCATCGTGGTGAACCCGCCGAGAACGCCGTAGCCGCGCGCGGCGGTCCGGCCGGTGCCACTGCCGGCTTCGCTTTCGGTGGCGGTTTCGTCCTCTTCGGTTGCGGTTTCGTCCTCCCCTTGCGCGACCTTCTCCGCGAGCCGGCGGCGCCACAGGGTGACGCCGGTCATGAACAGCAGGATCGCGCCGATGGAGGTGCGGACCGCCGCGTCATCGGCCCACAGCAGGAACACGGTGCCGGCCACCACGCCCACCGCGACGGCGGGGAACAGCCGGAGCAGAGTGGGCCAGTGGGCGTGGCGGCGGTAGACGAGCACGGCGAGGAGGTCGCCGACGATGAGGATCGGAAGCAGCACTCCGGTCGATTCGCGAGCCGGGAGGACGGCCGCGAATACCGCGAGGCTGATCGTATTGGCACCGCTGACGGCCGTTTTGGAGAAGCCGACGAGGGTGGATGCCGCCGCGAGGGCGACCAGTTGCCAGAGGCTGAT
This sequence comes from Streptomyces durocortorensis, assembly GCF_016901035.1. GTDB lineage: Bacteria > Actinomycetota > Actinomycetes > Streptomycetales > Streptomycetaceae > Streptomyces > Streptomyces durocortorensis. The sequence goes on along the minus strand of NZ_JAFEUF010000164.1, from coordinate 11,997 downwards.
GGTGTCCATGTCGGGAAAGATGCTAAGCGCACCGATTTTCTGGCGGGCGGCCAGGTGCCGGGGCCTCCTCCCTACGCCCTGATGAGCGTTTGATCGATTCAGCCCGCTCCTGATCGATCCATTGACCCTCTTCGATCACTCGATCAGGATTCCCGCATGACCGTCTCCGCTGGTGCCCGCCTCGTACTCCCCCCGGAAGACCGTGCGTCGAGCCCGTACACCGGGTACACCCGAGCCCACTGGGAGGCGGCCGCCGACGGCATGCTGGACGCCGCCTGGAGGTGGGCCACCCCGGGCGGCGCGAGGCTCGACCTGCCCGGGCTCCCGTCGCACTCCGGCGTCCGCTCCGACGGCCTTGAGGGGTACGCGCGTACGTTCCTGGCGGCCGGTTTCCGGGTCGCGGGGGCGGGCGGCAAGGACCCGAACGGTCTGCTGGAGCGGTACTCGGACGGGCTCGACGCCGGTACGCGGACACCGGGCCGGGACGACGCGGAGTCCTGGCCGCTGATCCTCGACCACCATGTACAGGGGCAGCCCATGGTGGAGTCCGCGTCGGTCGCCCTCGGTCTGCGGCTCACCCGGCCCTGGCTCTGGGACCGGCTGGCCTCCGACGTACAGGACCGGGCGGAGCACTGGCTGCGGGGCGCGCTGCGGCACGTTCCGGCGGGCAACAACTGGTACCTCTTCCCGTACACCGTCGCCGGGTTCCTGGAGTCGGTGGGCCGGGGCGACGCGGAGACCGCGCGGGCCCGGGAGCGGGCGCTGGAGCTGCTGGAGGGCTGGTACCGGGGCGACGGCTGGTACGCCGACGGGGACGGGCGCGCCTTCGACCACTACAACGGCTGGGCGCTGCACCTGTATCCGCTGCTGGATGCCCATCTCGCGGGCGACGAAGAGGAGTCGGCGCGCCACGGGGCCCGGCTGCGCGAGCATCTGGAGAGCTTCTCGCTGATGTTCGGCGGCGACGGGGCCCCGCTGCACTTCGGGCGCTCGCTGACCTACCGCTTCGCGGCGGGCGCGGGGGTGGGTCTGGGCGCGGTGACCGGGCATACGCCGCTCACTCCGGGGGCGTCCCGGCGCGTGGCCAGCGGGTCGCTGCGGTACTTCCTGGAGCGCGGCGCGGTCGGGGACGACGGGCTGCTGAGCCTCGGCTGGCACGGCCCGCACGCGGCGACGCTACAGTCCTATTCCGGTCCCGCGTCCCCTTATTGGGCGTCGAAGGCTTTCGTGACGCTCCTGGCTCCCGCCGAGCATCCTTTGTGGGTGTCGCCGGAGGAGGCGGCTCCGAGCGAGGGCCCCGACCGGGTGGTGTCCGTGCAGGCGGCGGGCTTTCTGGTGCAGTCGACGCGGGCGGACGGCGTGGTGCGGCTGCACAACCACGGCAGCGACCATGTCCGTCCGGACGAGGGCGAGTCTGCGGCCGACGAGGACCCGCACTACGCGCGGCTCGCCTACTCCACCGTGACCGGTCCCACCTCGGCGGCGAACGCGGCGGACAACCATCTGTCGGTGACGGTCGACGGGGCGCGCAGCGCTCGGCGGCGTATCCATCCGCTCGGTGCGGGGCACGGCGACGGCTGGGGCTGGGCGGCCTCGTGGCATCTGCCTGTGTTTCCGGCGGGCCCGTCCGCCGTCCCCGGGCTGCGGGTGGAGAGCGTGACCGTGGCGCGGGGCCGCCACGAACTGCGGGTGCACCGGGTGCTGGGCGCGCCGGACGGGGCGCGGGCCGAGCTCACGGGCTGGGCGACCGACCCCGGCGGTGCGGTGCGTTCGCGGTTGCGAGGGCTGCACGGCTGGGGAGTGCCCGAGGACGTACGGGCTCCGCAGGGAACGGCGTTCGCACGCTGGGTGACCGTGCCCCGGCTAGCCGCCGAGGTGACCGGCACGGTGGTGCTGGCCGCCCTCGCCTCCCTCACCGCCGATCCGGAAGCCGCCCTGTCGGACGGGGCGTCGGACGGGGCGTCGGACGGGAGATCGGACGGGACGTCGGATGGGGAGTTGGACGAGGTGGTGGACCGGGTGGAGGTGGCCGGTGGCACGGTGGAGGTGCGCTGGGCGGAGGACGGGGCGCTGACGCGGATCGCCTTCGGCCGGAGCACGGTGACGGTCGATCACGGCTAGAGGCTCCCCGGGGCCCTACGCCTCACGCGTCCGTGCGGATCACCACCACCAGTGTGCGGGGCCCATGGACGCCCTCCACCCGCTCCAGCTCGATGTCGGAGGTGGCGGACGGCCCGCTGATGAGCGTCGTCGGCCGTTCGGGCACCAGGCGCGCCACCGCCTCCGGCACGCCCGCCTCGACGGTGGAGAGGTCGACGACGCACACGTGCAGATCCGGGACGAGGGACAACGCCCGGCGGCCCTGACCGGGCGAACCGTCCAGGAAGATCGTGCCGGTCTCCGCGCAGCCGGCCGCCGAGGCGGTCACCACCGCGTCCAGGGCGTCGAGTTGCGAGGGCGAGACATCGGCGTCGTCCTGCCGCACCTCGCCCTCGTATCCGTCGAGCCAGCGCCCGTCCAGTCCGGCCGGCACACCGACGCGGCGCACACCGTGCTCCCGCAGGACCTCGCCGACGATGTCGGCGGTGCGGTCCGCCGTACAGGGGTGCACGCCCGCCTTGTAGTCGAGGAGCCGATCGGTGAAGAGGGCGAGGCGTTCGTCGTCGGGCAGGACGCGGCCGGTGCGGTGGTCGCGCGGGACGGCGACGGCGGGTGTCGGGGCCAGGGCGAGGGCGTCACGGATCCGGCCCAGCACGGTGTCGCGGGCGCTGTTCATGTCGCGTCCTTCTCGTCGTGGTCGCTGTTCTCCTCGGCCCGGGCACTGTTCGCCTCGGTGGCCGCGGCCCGCAGGGCGGCCCTGCCCTCGTCGGAGGCGAACCAGGACCGGAAGGTCTCCCGGGGCGGGGCCGCCGTGTCGCGGCTGTCGCTCCAGCCGCTGAACGGCGGGGGCAGCCGGGAGATCGTGCCGTCGCGTCCGGCGACGACGCGGCCGAGGCCCGACGCCTTCTGCGCGGTGGTGTAGAGACCCGGGCGGCGCATCACGGCGGCGGCCGCCTTCATCGCCAGCTTCTCCGTTGTGACGCCGGTCTGTTCGGTGTGCTGGTGGCGCAACTCCACCAGCAGCGACGGAATGTCGATCTTCACCGGGCAGGCGTCGAAGCAGGCCCCGCAGAGGCTGGAGGCGTACGGCAGGGAGCTGTTCGGGTCGTCCTTCGCCGCGTGCATGCCGGCCAGTTGCGGGGTGAGGACCGCGCCGATGGGTCCGGGGTACGTCGATCCGTAGGCGTGGCCGCCGGTCCGCTCGTACACCGGGCAGACGTTGAGGCAGGCGGAGCAGCGGATGCAGTTGAGGGCCGCGCGTCCGATCGTGTCGGCGAGGGCGGCGGTGCGTCCGTTGTCGAGGAGGACCAGGTGGAAGTCGCGCGGGCCGTCGCCGGGCGTCACCCCGGTCCACAGGGAGGTGTAGGGGTTCATCCGCTCCCCCGTCGAGGAGCGGGGCAGGAGCTGGAGGAAGACCTCCAGGTCCTGGTAGCGCGGGAGGACCTTCTCGATGCCCATCACGGTGATGAGGGTGTCGGGCAGGGTCAGGCACATGCGCCCGTTGCCCTCGGACTCGACGACGGCCAGCGTGCCGGTCTCCGCGATACCGAAGTTGGCGCCGGAGACGGCGACCTTCGCGGTCAGGAACTTCTCGCGGAGGTAGCCGCGCGCGGCGGCGGCGAGGTGGGCGGGGACGTTGTCCAGCTCCGGGTCGACGCCGGGGATCCGGTCGAGGAAGATCTGCCGGATCTCGTCCCGGTTGCGGTGGATCGCGGGGACCAGGATGTGCGAGGGCTTGTCGTGGGCGAGCTGGACGATGAGTTCGGCGAGGTCGGTCTCGTACGGGGTGATGCCGACGGACTCCAGATGCTCGTTGAGTCCGATCTCCTGAGTGGCCATCGACTTGACCTTGACGACCTCGTCGCTCCCCGTGGCTTTCACGAGCCGGGCGACGATCTCGTTGGCCTCGGCGGCGTCGCGGGCCCAGTGGACGGTGCCGCCGCGCTCGGTGACCTTGCGCTCCAGTTGTTCGAGCAGCTCGGGCAGCCGGTTCATGGTGTCGGTCTTGATGGCGGAACCGGCGTCGCGCAGGGCTTCCCAGTCGGGGAGTTCGCCGGTGACGTGCAGGCGTTTGGCGCGGATCGTGCTGGTGGCGCGGCCGAGGTTGCGGCGGAGCTGGTCGTTGCCCAGTTCGTCGTGGGCGGCGCGGGGGAAGGCCTGGTCGCCGCGGAGGTTTCCGGTGCCGGGGGGGGGGCGGGGCGGCGGGGCGGGCATGCCGAGGAACGTACTCATACGGAGGCCTCCGTGAGGGCGTCGGGCGTGGTGCGGGTCGCGGCGAGGATCCGGGCGAGGTGCAGAGTGCGCGTTCCGGAGCGGATCCGGGAGAGCCCGCCGCCGATGTGCATCAGGCAGGAGGAGTCGCCTGCGGTGCACACCTCCGCCCCGGTGGCCGTGATGCTGTCCGTCTTGTCGTGGAGCATCGCGGTGGACGTCCCGGCGTTCTTGAGCGCGAAGGTGCCGCCGAATCCGCAGCAGGATTCGGCTCCGGGCAGCTCGACGAGGTCGATGCCCTCGACCTCGCGCAGGAGTTGGAGGGGCTTGTCGCCGACGCGGAGCATCCGCAGCGAGTGACAGGTGGGGTGGTACGTGACCCGGTGCGGGAAGTACGCGCCGACCTGGGTGACGCCGAGGACGTCCACGAGGAGTTCGGAGAGCTCGTACGTCTTCGCGGAGACGGTCTCCACGCCGGCGCGGAGCGCGGCGTCCCCGTAGCGGTCGGCGACGATCCGGTGCTGGTGCCGGACGGAACCGGCGCACGAGCCGGACGGCATCACGACCGCCTCGATCGAGGCGTCGCCGAACCTGTCCGCGAAGTTGCGTACCAGGGGCACGGGTTCGCGCTGGTAGCCGGTGTTGATGTGCATCTGCCCGCAGCAGGTCTGGCCCGGCGGGAACACCACGTCGTGGCCCAGGCGCGTGAGCAGGATCGCGGTGGCCTTCACCGCGTCGGGGAAGAGCGTGTCTCCCAGACAGGTGGCGAAGAGTCCGATGCGCATGGGGCCTCCCCGGTCGGGTGGGGCGCGGCGGCCAGGTGTCCGTCGCGTTTCACCATGAGGTTTCTATGGTCGGACCATACTAGGTACGGGCCGCTGAAGGGAACGTCCGAGGGTGTGTGCCGTTCGGAAGTCGGACCCGGGTCCGCCGCCGGGGTACGGGAGTCGCCGGGGCAGGCTGTCGGCATACGGGGGTCGGCCCCGGCGGCCGGCCTTACGGCGCGTCCGGCCCCTTCACCAACGTCCCGTGGAAACCCCGGATATGCCACTCCACCAGGTCCGCGGCCTCCGGGCCGCTCCCCTCCCGTACCAGGGTGAGGAGCGTCCGATGCTCGGCGTTGAGGGCGCGGGCGGTGGCCGGCCAGTCCTCGGCGGCCTCCAGGGCGCGCAGGATCAGCGGCCGAACGGACTCGCGTACGGCGGAGGTCAGCGTGGAGGTGAGGGCGTTGCCGGAGCTGCGGGCGATGAGCACATGGAAGCGGGTGTCCAGATCGTTGAAGGTGCTCACGGTGATCCCCGGCTCCGCCATGCCCGCCACCAGCTCCTCCGCCTCGTCGAGGTCCTCGACGGGCGCGTGGCAGGCGGCGGCCTCGAAGCTGGACCGCTCCAGGACCACCCGGGCCTCCAGAACGTCGTGGAGGCTGTAGCTGCCGAGGGCGAAATGCAGCCGGAGCAGCCTGCCCAGGGCGTCGTCCGGGTTGCGCACGATCCGGGCTCCGGCGTCGGGGCCCCGACCGGGCTGGGCCACCAGGACGCCGATGGTCTCCAGCACCCGGAGCGCCTCACGCAGGGCGGAGCGGCTGACGCCGAGCACCGGAGCCAGTTCGCGTTCGGGGGGCAGCCGGTCACCGGCCCGGAGCTCTCCGGCGATGACCCGTTCCTCGATGCTGCGCAGCACGAGCTCATGGGTACGGGACTGCTGCACGGGCTGCCATTCGACGGGCATCCGTCACTCCCTGGCTCGGCCGGATCCGGACATGCAGCCTATGTCACACCGAGCATGTGGTCGGACCTCAACCGCATCGGCTCGTCCCGGACGTGCGAAGGCCCGCCCGGAGATCCGGACGGGGCCTGCGCACCGGCCGGAAGGGGGCCGATGGGGCGGGCGGTGCATGCGGGCACCGCCGGGATCAGGGCCGCGGGACGGCGGGGGCTATCGGGTGCTGGGGATGTCCCGCCCGTGCAGGCGACCGCGCTGCGGGTCGACGAGGTGCTGGGCCGCGCCGGACACGACGAGTCCTGCGGCGATCAGGAGACCGTGGCCCACGGCGATGCCGATGCCCAGTACGGCGAGCCCGGCGGCGAGCCACAGCCAGGCGTTGCGGTGGCGGTACTCGCGCGGGGGGCGCGGAGTGCCGCCGGACATCGCCTCGGCGAACCCGGGATCGTCGTGACGCAGCCGCTCCTCCAGATCACGCAGCCGCTCGTCGTACGTGGGCATGATGTCTCCCTCCCGGTACGGAAACCCTCCCGGCGCCCGAAGCACCGGCCCCCGCGGTGCGGCACGGGGCAGGGCCCCCCGGGGCTCTGGACCTCATGGTCGGCGGGGAGTGCCTCCGGGGACCATCGGGGACAGCACCCATATCCGGGGGCGCGCACCATGTAGCAGCGATACGTAGGGGGTCTCCCCGTAGCAGCGATAGTGGAGGCTGTCAGCGCGCCCGCTCGACCCGACCCTCCGAAGGAGCCGTTCGACCGTGTCCCTGTTCTGGCGGATCTTCCTGCTCAACGCCGCCGTGCTGGTCGCGGCCGGCGCCCTGCTCCTGCTCGGGCCGATCACCATCTCCACCCCGGTCCTGCTGACCGAGGCGATGATCCTGACCGGCGGCATCGCGTTCATGCTCGCGGCCAACGCGGCCCTGCTCCGGCTCGGTCTCTTCCCGCTCCAGCGGGTCACCCGCGCGATGACGACCACCGATCTGCTGCGTCCGAGCCCGCGCCCCGAGGTCGCCGGGCACGGTGAGATCGCCGCGCTGATCGAGACGTTCAACATGATGCTGGACCGGCTGGAGGCCGAGCGCGCCACCAGCAGTGCCCGCGCCCTCTCCGCGCAGGAGGCCGAGCGCCGCCGGGTGGCGCAGGAGCTGCACGACGAGGTCGGGCAGACGCTGACCGCCGTGCTGCTGGAGCTGAAGCGGGTGGCCGACCATGCCCCGGAGCCGCTGCGCGGCGAGTTGCGGCAGGTCCAGGAGATCACCCGGGGGTCGCTGGACGAGATCCGCCGGATCGCGCGCCGGCTGCGGCCCGGGGTGCTGGAGGAACTCGGCCTGGTGAGCGCGCTGACGGCGCTGATCACCGAGACCCCGAAGCCGGACGGACTGACGATCCGCCGCCAGATGGGAAAGGACCTGCCCGAGTTGGGCGCCGAGGCCGAACTGGTCGTCTACCGGATCGCGCAGGAAGCCCTCACCAACACGGTCCGGCACGCCCGCGCCACCCGGCTCGAACTGTCGCTGCGGCGCAGCCCCGGCGGGGTGGAGCTACGGATCCGCGACGACGGCCGCGGCCTCGGGGACGCCCCGGAGGGGGCCGGCCTGCGCGGGATGCGGGAACGCGCCCTGCTGATCGGCGCCGACGTCTTCCTCGGTCCCGGTCCGCAGGGCGGCACCGAAGTACGCCTGGATGTGCCCGTCCCGAACGGAAGCAACGGAAGCAACGGAAGCAACGGAAGCCAGTGAACATGCCCACCTCACCGTCCATCGCCACGCCTTCCAGGGGCGCCGCCGCCCCGACCCGCATCCTGCTGGCGGACGACCACGCCCTCGTACGTCGCGGCGTCCGGCTGATCCTGGACGGCGAACCGGACCTGACGGTCGTAGCCGAGGCCGGCGACGGTGCCGAGGCCATCGAGATGGCCCGCAGCGAACGGCCCGACCTGGTCATCCTGGACATCGCCATGCCTCGCCTCACCGGCCTCCAGGCGGCGCGCGAACTGTCCCGGGTCATGCCGGGACTGCGCATCCTGATGCTCACGATGTACGACAACGAGCAGTATTTCTTCGAGGCGTTGAAGGCGGGGGCGGCCGGATACGTCCTCAAGTCGGTCGCGGACCGGGACCTGGTGGAGGCCTGCCGCGCGGCGATGCGCGACGAGCCGTTCCTCTACCCGGGCGCGGTGACCGCGCTCATCCGCAACTTCCTCGACCGGGCCAAGGACGGCGAGGACCTGCCGGCGCGGACCATCACGGAGCGCGAGGAGGAGATCCTCAAGCTGGTCGCCGAGGGCCACTCCTCGAAGGAGATCGCCGAGCTGCTCGTCATCAGCGTCAAGACGGTGGAACGGCACCGCGCCAACCTGCTCCAGAAGCTCGGCCTGAAGGACCGCCTGGAACTCACGCGCTACGCGATCCGGGCCGGACTGATCGAACCCTGACCCGAGGCCGAGGCAAGCAGGCAAACGGGCAGGCGTACACCGGGACGCGAGTGCGAGCAGTTCATGTGATTCTCACCCGATCCGCATAAGGTTCCCCCGTGACCCAGATGACCCCGCCCGGCTGGCATCCAGACCCCGGGCACTCAGGCAAAGGCCCCGCTCAGGAACGTTGGTGGGACGGAGCGCAGTGGACCGGCCATGTCCGCGCGTCGCCCGGCGCGGCGCGCCGTCGCGGGATCCGCATCGGCGTCGGCGTGACCGTCGGCGCGGTGGTGCTCGCCGCCATCGGGGGCGGCGTGTATCTGCTGGGCGAGGACGGGGGCGGCCGGCCGGACACCGCTGCCTCCTCGCCGTCCGCCGCCCCCGACCTGCCGGGCGCACCGGACGGCGACGGGAAGGACGGCGGAAGGGGCGGCGAGGGGAACGACGGGGAGAACGGCGGAGGCCAGGGGCCGGGCGAGCAGCTGCCGCCGACCGAGCCGGGCTTCGCCACGGACCTGGCCGCCGGGATCAGCCTTCCGGTGCCCGACGGGTGGAAGGGGACGTCAGGGGCGGTCGGCGCCGGACTGACCACGGGCGAGCACGCCTGCCCCGGCGACACCGCCGAGACCTGTGTGCGCGGCGGAGTGTTCTCGGCCCCCGCGGCTGCGATGAAGCTCACCGCGGCGACACCGGAAGAGGCGGCAAGGAAGGACATCGAGGCCAACGCCGAGGAGTCCTACGGCGGCAAGAGCTACGGGGAGATCACCTCGCACGAGGAGCTGAAGTCCGAGGCCGTCACGGTGGCGGGCGGCAAGGGCTATGTCGTGCGCTGGAAGGTGGTGACGGAGAAGGGCGACGACGGCTACGTGGAATCGCTGGTGTTCCCCTCCCCCGCCTCCGAGGACATGCTCGTCGTGGTCCGGTCCGGGTTCGACATCAACAAGGACGCGCCGAAGCTGTCCGTCCTGGACGAGATCACCGGCGGGATCAAGGCCGCGTCCGGTGCCGGAGGAGGCACCGGCGGAGCGGTCTGACCCCGCGCCCCACCCACCACACCCACCGCACGGAACGGCGGGCCCGGACCGTCCCCCGGACCGGGCCCGCCGTTCCGCTGCAGCCGCTCCCGGCCCTCAGCCGGTGGCCGTGGCCGTTGCCGGGTCGCTGACCCCGGCGGCCCCCGTCTCGACATGACCGGCGAAGCGGCGCAGGAAGACCGGGTCGCCCTCGGCCGTGACGGACACGTCGTACCAGCGCTTGCCGGACCGCAGGTCGATCGTGCGCGAAACCGTGGCGCCGGGCCGGACGGTGACCGTCTGCTCCGCTCCCCCGTAGGCCTCCGCGTTGGAGAGCGTGAGCCGGACCTCGGTGTCGCCGGGATTGGTGAGGGTCACGTCGAGGTTGCCGCTCCCGTCGTTGTGGCGCGCGGTGACCTCGGGCCCTGCGGTGGAACCCGGGCTCCTGAACGTACGGAGGAAGCCGTTCGGGCCGTGGACCGTGAGGTCGTGGGTGCCGCCGGAGTAGGAGGAGTTCCAGGCGTCGGCGATCGTCCTGCCCGCCTCGGCGGTGTACGTCCACGGGGCGTCGGTCCGGTTGCCCGAGGTGACGTAGAACTGCGCGCCGGCCGCCGTCCCCGGGCTGAAGGTGAGCGCGATCTTCCCGGTGCCGGTGTCGACCACGGAGTCGACGTACGGGGCGTACGGGAGCGGCCGGGCGGGGCGGCTGCCCTGCTCCTGCCTCGGCATCGAGCCGACGGCGGGCGGGGTGGGCCGGTAGTCGGGATGCCGTTCGCGGTCCGGCGGCTCGTAGGCGTCGGTGTCCGGCAGGTCGCCGGGGGCAGGCTCGGTGGACGCGAAGTCGAAGGCGGAGGTCAGGTCGCCGCAGATGGCACGCCGCCACGGTGAGATGTTCGGCTCGCGCACCCCGAAGCGCTGCTCCATGAAGCGGAGCACCGAGGTGTGGTCGAAGGTCTCGGAGCAGACGTAACCGCCGGTGCTCCAGGGCGAGACGACCAGCATCGGGACGCGCGGGCCGAGCCCGTAGACACCCGGGCCGTACGAGGAGCCGCCCGGGTACACCTCGGTGGAGGTGTCGGCCGTGGACAGGCCCTGGTCCGCGGAGGTCGGCGGGTAGGGCGGTACGACGTGGTCGAAGAAGCCGTCGTTCTCGTCGTAGGTGATGAAGAGGGCGGTCCGGCTCCACACCTCGGGGTCGGACGTCAGCGCGTCCAGGAGCCGGGCGATGTACCAGGCACCGTAGTTCGACGGGAAGTTGGAGTGCTCGGTGAAGGCCTCCGGGGCGGCGACCCAGGAGATCTGCGGCAGCTTCCCGTTCTTGACGTCGGCGGCGATCTCGTCGAAGTAGTCGTCGCCGCCCGCCACGTTCGTCCCCGTGCGCGCCTTGTCGTACAGCGGGTTCCCGGGCTGGGCGTTGCGGTACTTGTCGAAGTAGAGGAGCGAGTTGTCGCCGTAGTTGCCCCGGTAGGCGTCGTCGATCCAGCCCCAGCCGCCGGGTCCGTCCAGACCGTCGCCGATGTCCTGGTAGATCTTCCAGGAGATCCCGGCCTCCTCCAGCCGCTCGGGGTACGTCGTCCAGCCGTAGCCCTTCTCCTCGTTCCCGAGGACGGGCCCGCCGCCGGTGCCGTCGTTGCCGGTGTGCCCGGACCAGAGGTAGTAGCGGTTCGGGTCGGTGGCCCCGATGAACGAGCAGTGGTAGGCGTCGCACACGGTGAAGCGGTCGGCGAGCGCGTAGTGGAAGGGGATGTCCTCCCGGGTCAGGTAGGCCATCGTCGTCGGCGTCTTGGCCGGAACCCAACGGTCGTAGCGCCCGTCGTTGTACGCCTGGTGGCCGCCCGCCCAGTCGTGGTTGAGGCCCTGGAGGAACTGCATCCCCAAGTCGTCGGCGGTCGGATGGAACGGCAGGGTCTCCTTGCCCGCCCCATCGGCCTGGTGCCAGACGGACTTCCCGCTCGGCAGCGTCACGGGCCGCGGGTCACCGAACCCCCGCACGCCTTTCAGCGCACCGAAGTAGTGGTCGAAGGAACGGTTCTCCTGCATCAGGACGACGATGTGCTCGACATCCTTGATCGTCCCGGAGGCACGGTGGGCGGGGATGGCGGCGGCCCGGTTGATGCTGCCGGAGAGAGCGGCGAATCCCGCTGACGCACCGGCTATCTGGAAGAACCGGCGCCGATTCATATCAGCCATGAGTGAGGGGCCTCTTGGAGTGTGGGGAACAGAAGCGAACAGAGTGTTCCAAGAGAACCCAACAGAAAGGAAGAGGTCGTGACGGCCCGGTGAATGGTGTGCGTACGCCGGCCCGATGCCGCCCGGCGACCCTTCCGTCGGTTCGAACCGGAGAACTGCTCGACTCGATCGCGTAGGGAAAGGGAAACGGAGCAAGGGCCGGCAGCCCGGGACGGACGCGAGAAGGGGGGGGGGGGGGGGGGGGGGGGGGGGGGGGGGGGGGGGCGGCAGACGACGAGGCGCGACCACAGTGTGAGCATAGGGGGGAACCAGAGCAGGCCCCCAAGCGGGGCCGCATCACCCCGCC
>NZ_JAFEUF010000016.1:18357-65944 GCF_016901035.1 Streptomyces durocortorensis | reverse complement strand
CCTGGCGGGTGGGCGCTGAGTTGTTTATACGACCCTGCGCCGGAGGGGGCGGCCCCGGACGGCCTCGACGCGGTCGGTGCGCGCGGCTGGCCCCGGGAGTGGACATCGGAGCTGCTCGAACTGATCACCGTACTGGCTCTGCTGGACGGCACCGCGGGGCCCCGGAAGGAGTTGCGGGCCGCGCTGGAGGCGGGTCCGCTGATCAGCCGCGCCGACCTGCGGGCGGCCGGCGTGCTGCCGGTCCCGTCCTCGGCCCGGCGCCCCGCATCGGTGCTCGGACACCAGGAGGAAGGCCCGGAGGGGCAGTTCGCGCTGCTGTAGCGACCGGCCCCGGAGCCTCCGACAGGCCCGGAGGTGGCGAAAGCGCCGGTCAGCAGGTATGCACGGGGTCATGAACACATTGCCACTCCCCCTCGACGGCATCACCGTGGTGGCCGTCGAGCAGGCGGTCGCCGCCCCCTTCGCCACCCGGCAGCTCGCCGACCTCGGAGCCAGGGTCATCAAGGTGGAGCGCCCGGACGGCGGCGACTTCGCGCGCGGCTACGACACGGCGGCGCGCGGTCTCGCCTCGCACTTCGTCTGGTGCAACCGGGGCAAGGAGTCCCTCGCCGTCGACCTGAAGGACCCGCGTGGCCTCGCGGTGGTCCGTGAACTCGTCGCCGGGTCCGATGTGTTCGTACAGAATCTGGCGCAGGGGGCGGCGGCTCGGCTCGGGCTCGACGCCGCCACGCTCTGCACCGCGCACCCGCGGCTCGTGGCGGTCGACATCTCCGGTTACGGGGCCGGCGGGCCGTACGCGCACAAGCGGGCCTACGACATGCTCGTGCAGTGCGAGGCCGGGCTCGTCTCGGTGACGGGGACGGCGGAGCAGCCGGTGAAGGCGGGTGTTCCGGCGGCCGACATCGCGGCGGCGATGTACGCGTTCTCCGGGGTGCTCGCGGCGCTGCTGCGGCGGGCGACCACCGGGCGGGGCGGTCCGGTGGAGGTCTCCATGCTGGACGCGCTGGCCGAGTGGATGGGCCACCCGCTGCACCAGGGGATGCACGGCTCCGCTCCCCCGGCGCGTACCGGTCTCGCGCACTCGGTGATCGCCCCGTACGACGCCTTCGCCACGGTCGACGGCGAGCAGGTGCTGCTCTCCGTGCAGAACGACCGGGAGTGGCGGCGGCTGGCGGAGCAGGTGCTGGGGCGGCCCGAGCTGGCGGAGGACCCGGATTTCGCGACGAACGCGGCACGCACCGCGAACCGGGAGCGGACCGACGGGACGGTGGGACGGGCGCTGGCGTGTCTGACGGGCGAGGAGGCGCTGGCCCGGCTGGAGGCGGCGGGGATCGCCTGTGCCCGGCTGAACACGGTGGCCGACGTGGCGGCGCATCCGCAGCTCGCGGCGCGCGACCGGTGGCGGGAAGTGGGGTCACCGGTGGGGCCGTTGCGGGCGCTGCTGCCGCCGATCACGCTGCCGGGGAGCGAGGAGGCGCGGATGGGCGCCGTACCGGCGCTGGGTGAGCACACCGATGCACTGCTGCGAGCCCTGGGGATGACGGACGAGCAGACATCGGTGCTGCGCCGGGACGGAGTGGTCGCCTGACCTGGTCCGCCCCGGGCGGTGGGCCGGTCCGGAGCGGGCGAGCCGGGCCGTGGGTCAGCGGCGGCTGCCGAAGAGCGAGCGCCGCAGTCGCCGCAGCGGTGCGAAGAGCGACACGCGGGCGCTCCTGCTCCGGCGGGTGTGCGCGGCGTCGCGCGAGGTCAGCTCACGCATCAGCAGCGTCGCTTCGGCCGACTCGCGCTGCGGGACGACGGGGCCGCCGAGCACCGCGAGATGGCGGTCGAGGCGCGTACTGGTCGCACCGCTCCCGCATGTGATGGCAGGCACACGCGGCCTGCTTCGCACTGTTATCTGTTCCATGTCACTCCCCACCCGTACGAGGGCACCCGGTCCGGGCAGGTTAACCCTATCGTCCCGCGGTGACACCCGTGTATCCCGGCCACACGATTGCGCACACATATACGGAGGTTGACGGCCCGTCACCGAATCCGCATGATTCCAGGGCGACTTGGGACAGTTCGGATGGTTTGCCCCTTAGGTCGCCCGTCGTTCAGCCCTGAAGCGGGAGGCCTCGACCGGCGAGGACTCCCGCAACTCCCGCACGGGGCGGCCCACGGAGGAACGCCCCTGTCAGAGGAACGCGCCTGTCAGAGGGCGGACTTGAAGACCGGGAGATACCCTCCCGACTGTCCGGCGGCGGTGGGGTGGTAGGACTCGCCGATGTTGAGCCAGTTCACGCTGTGCAGCCAGGAGCTGTTCGAGCAGATCTCGTGTCCGGTGAAGGTCGTCCGGACGTCGCCGAAGGTGAAGCCGTGGTCCGCCGCCCGCTTGGCGGTGGCCGTGTTGAGGTGGTCGGACGCGCCGTTGATGGCGGCGCGCTCCTTCTCGCTCAGCCCGGCGATGCAGCCGCCGCCGAGCTGGTAGAAGCGCGGGTAGCCGAGGACGACGACCTGCGCGGAGGGGGCCTTGGAGCGGATGGCCGAGTACACGGAGTCGAGCCTGCCGGGGAGGGTGGAGTCGACGTAGGCGCGCGCGGTGGCGATCCGGTTGAGGCAGGTGGCCTCGGACTGGAGGACACAGGTCGTCATGACGTCGGCGAAGCCCGCGTCGTTGCCACCGATGGAGATCGAGACGAGGTCGGTGGAGGCGTTCAGCCCGCCGAGCTGGCTGCCGGTGACGTCGTTGGTCCTGGCACCGGAGCAGGCGGCGAAGGCAAAGGACGAGGGGGAGTTGGCGGCCGCCCAGAGGGCGGGGTAGGCGCGGCTGCTGCGCTTGCAGCTGGAGCCGTCGTAGCTGCCGGCTCCGACGCCGGAGGAGTACGAGTCGCCGAGGGCGACATAGTCGACGGCCGCGGCGGACGAGTCGGCGTTCGCGACCCCCGCACCGGTCAGGGCGAGGGCGGCGCCGAGCAGGAGAGAGGACGAGAACGCCACGAGTCTGGACATTTTCATGGAACCTCCTTGAGCAGGGGGTATCTGCCTACTCCGTAGTAGCAGCGCCTCCGCCCGATCGGAAGTGTCCATGCCAAAAATAGGTCCGGAGTGCTTCCGTCCGCCCCCGGCGGTTCAACGGGCGCTCGCCGGCCGTCCGCTGTCGCCCCGTCGGCTGCCAGGACTCGCCCGCCCCGCACGAGCCTGCGAAACCCGGGTGCACGCGGTGCCCCGGTGCCGGATCATGAGCGCCATGCCCGACTCTCCCGAATCCGCTCTGCCGATCCGGCTCACCGTCGACGACAGCGATTCACCGTCCGACGTCGTCGACGCGCTCTTCCTCGGCCGCTTCGCGACGGGCGAGCAGCCCTACTCCCACAGCTCCTCCCTCGACCGGGTCAAGTCCGGGGCGACCCTGCTGCCCCCGGAGGCCCGGGTGTTGCGTACCGCCCGTGACGACGACCGCAGCGCCACGCTCGCGGAGGGCGATGACTGGACCCTGCTGGTCTCCCGGTGGAACCGGGGCGCGGACGTCACCGTCACCGCGACCAGCGCGGAGCTGGCGGAGAAGGTCCTCGGGCAGGCCACGGAGGGGGCGCAGGACGAGCCGGAGCCCCAACCAGACAACGTGACCATGGGCTTCTGGTACGTCTCCCCGCGCCGCGGCCCCTACCGCACCACCCGTCGGATCACCGCCGGAAGCTGGGACGAGGTCCGCCCCAACTACACCGCACCGGTGGCCGATGCCATGGACCGCCTGATGAAGGTGACCCCGGACGACATCGCGGGCCGGCTGCTCCTGCTGCACGGTCCGCCCGGCACCGGCAAGACGTCCGCGCTGCGCACCCTGGCCCGTTCCTGGCGCGACTGGTGCCAGGTCGACTGCGTGCTGGACCCCGAGCGGCTCTTCAACGACGTCGGCTATCTGATGGACATCGCGATCGGCGAGGACGACGGCACGGCGAAGGGCCGGTGGCGGCTGCTGCTCCTGGAGGACTGCGACGAGCTGATCCGCGGCGAGGCCAAGCACACGGCGGGCCAGGCGCTGTCCCGGCTGCTGAACCTGACGGACGGTCTGCTGGGCCAGGGCCGCAACGTGCTGGTGGGCGTCACCACCAACGAGGACCTGGAGCGGCTGCACCCGGCGGTCGTCCGGCCCGGCCGCTGCCTGGCCAGGATCGAGGTCGGGCCGCTGACCCGCCAGGAGTCGGTGGCCTGGCTGGGCACGGACGAAGGGGTGGGCCGCGAGGGCAACTCGCTGGCCGAGCTGTACGCGCTGCGCCGGGGCTTCGGCCCCGCGTCGGTGCCGAAGCAGGACGCGGGGGCGGATGCGGGGCTGTACCTCTGATCTCCGTACGCGATCGCGGCCGCGAGGTCAGTCCCCGTACGCGGCCCGGACCGCGTCCTTGGCCAGCGACAGGGCCTGTTGCCGGGTGAGGCCGAGCCGCTCGGCGGTCTCCGCGTACAGCTGCGCGGCGGTCGCGGCCCGCTGTTCGGCCGCTCCCCCGGCGGCCGCGACGAACGTCCCGTTACGCCCCCGGGTCTCGATCACCCCGTCCGCCTCCAGGGCCCGGTACGCCTTGGCGACGGTGTTGGCGGCGAGGCCCAGCTCCTCGGCGAAGCCGCGTACGGTCGGGAGCCGGTGGCCGACGGGCAGCGCGCCGGAACGGGCCAGTTCGGAGAGCTGCGTGCGCAGTTGCTCGTACGGGGCGATGCCGGAGTCCGGGTCGAGGACGATCTTCTCAGTCACGGGCCGATTGTCTCCCACCGGCGGAAAAAGGGGAGGCGTTCGGGGCGCGGCTGCGCATACGGTCCACCGCATGACTGTGATCGTGCGTGATTTCCGTCCGTCCGACGCGGAGGCGTGGACCCGTGCCCGCCGGGACTCGGTCCCCTGGATGGTCGCCACCCCCGAGCAGATTCTCCACGACCTGGCCCACGCCCATCCGGACAAGCACTACCGGCTGCTGGTCGCCGAGGAGGACGGCGAGATCATCGCCACGGCGCAGGCGGGCATCGCCCACGAGAGCACCGAGCCGGGGCAGGGGTACTTCACCCCGCAGACGCTCCCCGGCCGCACGAACCGCGGCGCGGGCTCACTGCTGCTGCGCACGGCGGAGGAGCACCTGGCCGAGGCCGGGGCCACCGTGCTGTACGCGTGGGTGCTGGACAACCCGGAGAGCCTGGAGTTCGCCCGTAAGCGGGGCTACGAGCCCAAGCGGTCGGCCCACTTCCAGCGGCTGGACCTGGCGGGCGGCACCCTGCCGGCGCGTCAGGAGCTTCCTCCGGGCGTCGAGCTGCGGACCGGGGCGGACTTCGCCGACGATCCCCGGGCGCTGTTCGAGGCGGACTCCGAGGTGACGGCGGACGAACCGGGCGACATCACGTCCGAGCTGGACGACTACGAGGACTGGCTGACGAACATCTGGCGGCACCCGGCCTTCGACCAGGGGCTCACCTCGGTGGCGCTGGTGGACGGGAAGGTGGCGGCGTTCAGCGCGGCCACCACCGACGGCGAACGGACCTATCTGAGCGCCATGACCGGCACCCTGCGGGAGTTCCGGGGGCGGGGCCTGGCGAAGCTGGCGAAGAACGACTCGCTGCACCGGGCGCGGGCGGCCGGCTACACGGACGCCTACACCTCGAACGACACCGGCAACGGCCCGATGCTGGCCGTCAACCAGTGGTTCGGCTATCAGGTCTGCGCAACGGAGATCCGCCATGTCCGCACCCTCTGACACCCGCGCGGGCCGCCCGGAGGAGCTGGTCGTCGCCCTGACCAAGGCCGGCCGCACCAAGATCAGGTATCCGGCGGAGGTGGTCCGCGACGACGGCGTCCGCGTCACCGTCCGGGCGCCGTGGGCCGCGCCCGGGGTGCGGGACTTCGGCTTCGTCCGGTTCGAGCCGGGCGACGTGTTCACCGAGCACTACTGGCGGGACCGGTGGTTCGCGGTGAAGGAGGTCCGCACCGGCGACGGCGGGCTCAAGGGCTGGTACTGCGACATCACCCGGCCCGCCGTGCTCGCGGACGGGGTGCTGGCGGTCGAGGACCTGGACCTGGATCTGTGGGTCTCGGCGGACGGCTCGTGCGTACTGCGGCTGGACGAGGACGAGTTCGAGGCGAGCGGCCTGGCGGATCGTGACCCGGCGGCGGCCGGCGCGGCCGCCTCGGCCCTGGACGAGCTGGAGAGCCTGGCCCGGACCGAGGGTCTGACCGGTCTTCTCGGCTGACCGGCCTTCTGGCTGACCGGTCTTCTCGGCTGACCGGCGCGGCGCGGGGGTGCGCCGCCCGGTCAGGCGGGCCCCGGCGCCGGGGGAACAGCTGTCAGCCCTGCGGCCGCGCGCCGGGCCCGTCATGGCGGGCCAGCCGGGGAAGAAGCTTGGCGTACACCATGGTCGCCGCAGAGATGACGGTCGTGACGACGGCCAGCGCGAGGATGCCCAGCAGTGCGGGCCACTGCCGCAACTCGCTGTGGCAGACGGGGCTGTCGGACAACGGGCCGACCAGGGGACCCCGGCACCTCGCTCTGCCGTCGAACTCCGGGCCGTAGTCGGCGAGCATCAGGAACGCGAACCATCCCCAGACCACCAGGGCCAGGAACATCCACGCGATCGACCAGGCGTCGATCCGGCGGGCGTCCCGCTGGGCCTGGTCCGGTGCGGCAGGTGTCGCCGCGGGCGCCGGTGGCGTGGTTTCTTCGGCGGTCATTTCTCCCCCTCGACCCTCGGTGAACGCACGTCAGTCCATCACGGACAGCGCGCCGGAAACACGTCGCCCCCTACGAACGGCCCGGCGGCTCAGGGGCACGGCCGGAAGCCGAGACGAGCTCGACCTCATGCCCCGCCGGGTCCTCCAGATAGGCGGCGCAGTGTCCGTCGCCGCCCGCGTACGGATGGCGGTCGGGGAACAGCAGGCGCCAGCCGTACGCCGGGGCCTCGGCTGTCAGGGCGTCCAGGGCGGCCCGGTCCGCGACGTGGAACGCCAGGTGGTTGAGCCCGGGGCGGCGGCGGTCGTGATCACCCGCGACCAGGTCCGGGGACTGCTCCAGCACGACGTACGCATCGCCGCGCCGCCAGCTGCGGCCGTGCGCCCAGTGCTGGTACGGGACATGGCCGAGGCGGCCCAGCAGCCAGCCCCAACTGCGCTCCGCCGCCGCCAGGTCCGCCACCCACAGCTCGATGTGGTGCACCCGGCCGGTGGCCTCCCCGGCAGTCGGCAGCGGGACGTCCCGACCGGCACCGCCCGGGACGTACGCGATCGGCTCCCCGTCCCGGTGCCAGTGGATCATGAAGTGCTCGCCCGCCCGGTACCCGTCCAGGCCGGCACGGCAGTACGCGACCATGTCGTCCGGCAGCGCGGCCAGCGGGAACCAGTCCAGCTCGGAGCACTTCTCCGGCTCGGCGTTGCGCGGCGGGCGCTCCGGGTCGTACTCCGCGACGAAGAACCAGCCCATGCGCGCCCCGCCGCCGGGGCCCCGGTGCTGCATCACGAGCGCGACCCGCAGCTCGTCGGGGTCCAGATCGAGGCCGATCTCCTCGGCGGCCTCCCGGATCATCGCCTCGCGGACGTCCTCGCCGTCCTCCGCGTGGCCGGAGGGCATGTGGAGGAGCCCGTCGGCATACCCGGTGTTCGCGCGGCGGGCCAGCAGGACGTCCGGGCCGCGGCGCAGGATCAGGTGGACGTCGACGACCTCGGTGTGCCGGTGCGGCGGCATCGCCCGGGCGATGAGCGCATAGCGCTCGTCGTCGACCTCCTTGCCCCAGAGCCGGGTGTCGGGGGCCAGGTCCTCGTGGTGGATGCGCTCGGTGTGCGCGGAGAGCAGGGCGGTGAGGGCGGTGGCGGAGAGGCCGGTGCCGTTCCACACCCCTTCGACGAGGACGAGCCGCCCGCCCGGCTTCAGCAGTCCGAACCAGTGCTCCAGGGCCGCTGCCGGATCGGGCAGCAGCCAGACGACGTGCCGGGCCACGATCACGTCGAACGCCCGCTCCCCGACCGGGGGCCGGGCGGCGTCCCCGACGAGGACCTCCGCGCCGGTCCCGGCGAGCTTGGCCCGGGCCAGATCGGCCATGCGGGGCGAGCGGTCGACGGCCGTGACGCGGTGGCCCTGACCCGCGGCGAGCAGCGAGAGGCTGCCGGTGCCGCACCCGAGGTCCAGCACGTCGCCGCGGGTGGCGGGCAGCCAGCTCTCCAGCCGCCCGGCCCAGGCGTCGCGCACCGCGGGGTGGGGGGGGCCGTGGTCGGGCTCCTCGTCGAAGGATCCGGCCATCGCGTCCCAGTCGATCGTGGTCATGGTGCCGATGCTCTCAGCCGCCACTGACAGTGCTGTTCTCCTCTGCCGCCTTCCGCCCACCGCGCAGCCGTGCGATCAGCCGGCCGATCAGCGGCCAGGCCACGATCAGCACCACGATCGCGTAGACGGTGACGGAGAACGGGGTGTTGACCAGGCCGGTCACACTGCCGTCGCTGATCTGGAGGGCGCGGCGCAGCTGCTGTTCGGCGGCCGGGCCGAGGATCACGCCGATGACGGCGGGCAGCACCGGCAGCCCGTAACGCCGCATCCCGAACCCGATCAGTCCGATGACCAGGAGGATCACCAGGTCGAGGGACTCACCGCCGACCGCGTACGCGCCGACGGCGGCGAAGAAGAGGATGCCCGCGTACAGATAGGGGCGCGGGATCCGCAGGAGCTTCGCCCAGACGGGCGCGAGCGGCAGATTGAGGGCGAGCAGCAGCACCATGCCGACGAACAGCGAGGCGATGAGGCCCCAGACCAGCTCCGGTTCCCGCTCGAACAGCAGGGGTCCTGGCTGGATTCCGTACTGCTGGAAGGCGGCCAGCATCACGGCGGCGACGGCGGTGGTGGGCAGCCCGAGGGTCAGCATCGAGACGAGCGTCCCGGCGGCCGAGGCGGAGGCGGCGGCCTCGGGTCCGGCGACGCCTTCGATGGCCCCCTTGCCGAACTGGTCGCGGTGCTTGGAGAGCCGCTTCTCGGTGACGTAACTGAGGAAGGTGGGGATCTCCGCACCGCCCGCCGGGATCGCCCCGAAGGGGAAGCCGATGACGGGCCCGCGGAGCCAGGGTTTCCAGGTGCGCCTCAGATCGGCGCGGCCGAGCCAGGGGCGGCCGACGGGGATCGGCTTTCCGGTGGAACGGCGCAGGTGGGCGGCGACCCAGAGGGCCTCGCCGATCGCGAAGAGCCCGACCGCGACGATGACCACGTCGACGCCGTCGGCCAGGTGGAGCGAGCCGAAGGTCAGTCGCTGCTGGCCGGTCATCTGGTCGAGGCCGACCAGGCCGATGGTGAGGCCGATGAGGAGGGAGGCGATGCCGCGGATGCGGGAGGCGCCGAGGACGGAGGTGACGGCGATGAAGGCCAGCACCATGATGGCGAAGTAGTCGGGCGCGCCGATGCCGATGGCGAGCGACGCGACGGTCGGGGCGAGGACGACCAGCAGGATCGTGCCGATCATCCCGCCGGCGAAGTGGCCGATCGCGGCGGCGGCGAGCGCCTGTGCGCCGCGCCCGCCCTTGGCCATCGGGTTGCCCTCGATCGCGGCGACCACGGCGGCGCTCTCACCGGGGGTGTTGAGGAGGATCGAGGTGGTGGAGCCGCCGAACATCGCGCCGTAGTAGATCCCCGCGAACATGATGAACGCGCCGGTCGGGTCGAGTCCGTACGTCACCGGGAGCAGCAGCGCCACGGCCATCGCGGGTCCGATGCCGGGGAGCACGCCGATGGCGGTGCCGAGCAGGACGCCGAGCGCGGCCCACAGCAGGTTCATCGGGGTGAGCGCGGTACCGAAGCCGTCGATGAGGGAGTTGAGGGAATCCATCGGTCAGAGCACCCCCATCAGCGGGCCGCCCGGGAGGGGGACACCGAGCAGGTTGTCGAAGACGAAGTAGGTGAAGAGGGAGAGTCCGGCCGCGATGAGCGGATCCCGGCCGTGGTGCCGGCTGCCCAGCGCGTAGGCGGAACCCCAGAAGAGCAGCGCCCCGGCGATGGGGAAGCCGAGCGGGCCGATCAGGACGGCGGCGGCGAGGAAGACCCCGGTGAGCAGGAGGACGGTACGCCAGTCGGCGGGTTCGTCGAGGTCGACGTGCTCGCCGCCCTCGGCCTCGCCGCGTCCGCCGCGCAGGACGTCGACGGCGAGCAGGGCCCCGACGAGCAGGAGTCCTGCGCCGACGACGAAGGGGACGGTGCGGGGGCCGATGGGGCCGCGCTGGGCGATGTCGACGTCCATGGTGAGGGCGTCGGCGAGGACGAGCACGCCGAGCGCGAACAGCAGGACGCAGACGCCGAGTTCGGAGCGTTCGCGCAGCCAGGCGCGGGTGGTGCTCCCGCTCGCCCCGGCAGGTTCGGTCGATTCGGTGGTCACAGTCCCAGCTCCTTGAGGACGGTGGCGACGCGCTGGTCCTGCTCGTCGAGGAAGTCGCCGAAGGGTTCACCGGCGAGGAAGGCGTCGTCCCAGCCGTTCGTCTTCATCGACTCCTTCCACTCCTTCGAGGCGTGGAGCTTGCGGATGAGGCCGGTGAGCTTGTCGCGTTCGGTGTCCGAGAGGCCGGGCGGGGCGACGATGCCGCGCCAGTTGGTGAACTCGGTGTCGAGTCCGGCCTCGCGCAGGGTGGGGGCGTCCAGGCCCGGCACGCGCTTCGGGCCGGTCACGGCGAGCAGCCGCAGCTCGCCCGCCTCGATCTGGTCGCGGTACTCGCCGAGGCCCGAGACGCCGAAGCCGACCTTGTTGCCGAGGATGGAGGCGAGGAGTTCGCCGCCGCCGTCGAACGGGACGTAGTTGACCGTCTTCGGGGCTATCCCGGCGGCCTGCGCCATGAGCATCGGGGCCAGGTGGTCCGGGCCGCCGGGCGAGGATCCGCCGCCGACCGGGACGCGGGCCGGGTCCTTCTTCCAGGCGGCGAGGAGGTCGGCGATGGTGCGGTACGGGGAGTCCTTCGCCACCACCACGATGTCGGGCTCCTCGGTGAGCCGGGCGATGGGGGTGGTGTCGGCCAGGGTGCTCGGGGACTTGTTGGTGTGGACGGCGCCGACGACGCCGAGGCCCATGGAGAGCGCGAGCTTGCCGTTGCCGTGTTCGCCGACGAGCCGGGTCAGGCCGACCGTTCCGCCGGCGCCCGGCAGGTTGAACACCTCGATGTTGTGGGTGAGTCCGGCGTCCTCGGCGTTCTTGGCCATGGTGCGGGCGGTGATGTCGTAACCGCCGCCGGGGGTGTTGGGGACCATGAAGCGGAGCCCGGGAATCTGAGTGCCGGTGTCGGAGCCGTCGTCCGTGGAGAGCAGGGGTGGCCCCACCACCACGAGCAACGCGGCCCCGAACAGGGCGAGGGGAGTGCGCAGTCGCACAGGTTCCGCCTTTCGCTGTGAAGTGGCCCACATGTTGCCTGCGCGTTAAGAACCTGTCTCTCTTCCGGTATCAACGGACGTTGTGGTCATTGAGGTCGCGGCCTAGCGTGGCGGCGTGACAACGGTGCTGGTGGTGGACGACGACTTCATGGTGGCGAAGCTGCACGGCCGCTATGTGTCCGCCATGGACGGTTTTACGGTGGTCGGGGTGGCGCACAACGGCGCCGACGCCTTGCGGGCGGCCGAGCGACTGCGCCCCGATCTGGTGCTGCTCGACATCTACCTGCCGGACATGGACGGGATCGACGTACTGCGCGCCCTGCGCACGGCGGAGGAACAGGACGTCTCACGCCCCAGCACGGACGCCCTGTTCATCACGGCGGCCAGGGACGCCGGAGTGATCCGGGCGGCGCTGCGAGCGGGAGCCCTCCACTACCTGATCAAGCCGTTCAACCGCTCGGCCCTCCAGGAGCAGCTGCGCCATGTCGCCTCGCTGCGGACCCGCCTCGACGAGCTGGGAGAGGCCCGCCAGGAGGACGTCGACCAGATCTTCGGCACCCGCCCACCCGGCTCCCGCGAGCTTCCGAAGGGCCTGGCCGCCCCCACGGCCGACCTGGTGGAACGCACCCTGCGCGACCACCCCGGGGGCCTGTCCGCGTCGGAGTGCGCCGAGGCGGGGACGCTGTCCCGGGTCAGCGCGCGCCGCTACCTGGAGTGGTTCGCCGGAACGGGGCGCGCCGAGGTGACCCTGCGGTACGGAGGGACGGGGCGGCCGGAGCGGCGGTACCGCTGGAAGGTGTGAGGAGCCACGGGGCCCCACTGACGGGGGCACCCGCCCGAGGCGTCTCCGAGTGGGCCCGGCCCGGGGTTCCTGAGCCCTCCCCTAACCGCCCCTTAAAGCGACCATAAGGATCCCCATCACCCCCTCCCAGCAGGCTTTTTTGGCCTTCCGAGCGGCTAGCTTCTGATCGCCACCCCTCAACAGCTGTGCCGTAGCAGTGCCGTTCAGAAGGAGATCCATCCATGACCGCTCGTCGCAAGGCCGCCGGAATCCTCGCCCTCGGACTCGCACCGCTCGCGCTGGCCGGGCTGACCGCCACCCCGGCCGTCGCGCACGGTTCGCTGACCGATCCGGTGAGCCGGGTGTCGGCGTGCTTCGCGGAGGGTCCGGAGAGTCCGAAGTCGGCGGCGTGCCAGGCGGCGGTCGCGGCCGGTGGCACCCAGGCGCTGTACGACTGGAACGGGGTCAACATCGCCAACGCGGCGGGCAAGCACCGTGATCTGATCCCGGACGGCAAGCTCTGCAGCGCGGCCAACGACAAGTTCAAGGGCCTCGACCTCCCGCGCGCCGACTGGCCGGCCACCGAACTGTCGGCGGGCAAGCACACCTTCCGGTTCCGGGCGACGGCCCCGCACAAGGGCTCGTTCGAGCTGTACATGACGAAGCCGGGTTATGACGCCACGAAGCCGCTGGCCTGGTCGGACCTGGAGCCGAAGCCCTTCGCCGAGGTCACCGACCCGGTGCTGGAGAACGGTTCGTACGTCTTCGACGGGACGATCCCCGAGCGCTCCGGGCGGCAGCTCGTCTACACGATCTGGCAGCGTTCCGACTCCCCCGAGGCGTTCTACGCCTGCTCCGACGTGACGTTCGGCGGCGGGTCGGTGGGCGGCGGCGCGGTGGAGAAGGAAGAGGGTGAGCAGGGGGCCGGTGGTGACGCCGGTGCCGAGGCTCCGGCCCCGGCCCCCTCCGCGCCGTCCGAGGACGCGATCACCGAGGGGGCCGAGAAGTCGTCCGTCGAGCACAACGGCCACGGTGACGACGACGCGGACACCGGCGCGAAGGTCACCGCCGCCGCCCCGGCCGCTCCGGCGGAGAAGGCCGAGGGCAACGCCCCCGAGGTCAACACCGCGAGCAAGGACGAGGTGCTCGCCGAGACGGGTGGCTCCAACAGCAGCACCTACCTGGCCGTCGGGGGCGCCGGGGTCCTCGCCGCCGGTGCGGCGGTGCTGTTCGCCTCGCAGCGCCGCCGGGCCGTCGCCGCGACGGGCCGCCACAGCCGCTGACCGCAGCAGCGCCCCCCTTCGTACCCCTGCCGCGTCCCTCCGGGACGTCGGGCGCGGCAGGCCATGATGACGGGCCGGGGTCCGCCGTCCGCTCCGTCGGACAGCGGGCCCCGCCCCGTCGTTGCGCGGTGGGTCAGCCGATGACCGAGGCGCAGGTGGTCGGCTTGGCGCGGGCCGGGTCGAGGGCGTTGGCCACCTCGTGGAAGGCGATGCGGTCGATGGCCCCGATCGCGACGTGCTCGGAGAGGTCGACGGGGCAAAGGTCCTGGAGCAGCACATTGCGTACGTTCGGACCGTCCAGGTACTGCGTGCGGTACGGGGTCACGACCTGGTCGTACTTGGTCGCGATGACGGTGTAGCGGACGCCGGGAACGGTGTCGCCGCCCGCCGTGAGCTTGGTGATGAAGGGTGATCCCGCGACCTGGTCGGCGAGTCCGGGGGTCTTGTCGCTGATGAACTTCTCGACGCCGGGGAAGAACGGCAGCAGCTTGGTGAGGCCGAGCAGCGTGGTGCCGTGGTTGTCCGGAGCGAGGCCGACCAGCGCGTTGACCTTGTCGGCGCCGCCGAGGAACTTCAGGTAGTAGTTCGGCATCATGCCGCCCTGGGAGTGGCCGACGATGTCGGCCTTCGGGGCCCCGGTGGCATCCAGCACCTTGTCGACGAACACGTCGAGCTGTTCGGCGGACTTGTCGATGGGTCCGAGGCCGTGGAAGAACGGCACGCCGGGGAGCTGGCCGTAGTCGAGGGAGAAGACGCAGTAGCCCCGGTTGACCAGGTAGGGGGCGAGGACCAGCCAGTTGTCGATCGAGTTCCCGAAGGTTCCGTGGACCAGGACGACCGGGCGGGGATGGGCGGCGGAAGGCTTGCAGGAGTAGTCGTTCCAGCCCCGCGATGTGGCCGTCTCGGCGGCCGGGGCCGCGCTCGCGGTCGCCGTGGGGGCGACGAGAACGGTGAGGGCGAGAAGCAGGGCGGCGAGCAGACTGCGCGTGCGGGGAACGCGCGCAGCACGGATCCAGGGCAGCATCGTGGGATCTCCTTGCGGCTCAAGGGAGGTGCGATGGCGGTGCGCCCTGTGGCCCGGACCACAAGCTGTACGTGCTCATGCCAAGCTACGCACGAGTAAGCAGGCGAGGGAAGTTACGCGTCGGTAAAAACTGGCACGGCCTCAGCCCGGATCGCGTAATGGGGGTGAGGACGGCCGCGACGCCGCCGCTCCCGTCACGCATGACGGCGTGCGCATGACGGCGTGCGCATGAGCATGTCGCGCACCCCGATACGAGTACCTGAACCGATGCGGCGGGCCGCGGACCCGCGTTGGATCACCACATGGACAGCACAGCACCGCAGCCGCACCAGCCGACGCAGCCGACGCAGCCGACGCAGCCGACCGAAGAGACCCCGGCCGCGGCAGAGGGATCCGCCACCACGGACCGGACGCGCTTCTGGTCCGGCCTGTGCGCCGGTCTCTTCGTGCCCGCCGCCCTGCTCGCGGGGCTCCTGACCCTCACCGGCGAGCGAGCGGGGCGCTGCATGACCTACGGGCAGCAGTGCGGCGACGCACTGCCCGGCTGGCTCTTCGGCTGGAGCCTCGCCCTGGCCGTCGTCGCCTGTGTCGTCGCCCTGGCCGCGACGGCCGTACGCACACGCCAAGCAGCCTTCGCCACCCAGCTCCTCGCGGAGTTCGTGGCCCTGACGGTGATCCTCAGCCACACGTGATCTGCGCCCGACGGTCGCACGCGGCGCGCGAACGCCGCCCCGAGGACACCTCGGCGACCCCGTCCGACGCACGCCCCAACTCCCGGTGCCGGACGAACAATTCCCGATGTCCACTCGGCGCGACATCTAGGCATGACGCGTTCATGACGACATGCTGCTCCTACTCCCTCGCACCACCCGGCGAGGAGCACCTCAGGAGCAACTCCCTTCACCCCCACGGAGGTCGTTCATGCGTCGTCGCTTCACGGTTCCGCTCGCCGCGGTCGCCCTGTCGCTCCCCCTCACCCTGGGCTCCGCCGCCTCCGCCTCGGCCGCCCCCGCCGACAAGCCCCAGGTGCTCAGCTCCTGGACCCAGACGAGCGCCTCCAGCTACAACGCCTGGAACGCGGCCCGGGCCAACCAGGGCGCCTGGGCCGCGTACGGCTTCGACTGGTCGACGGACTACTGCAGCAGCTCCCCCGACAACCCCTTCGGCTTCCCCTTCAAGAACTCCTGCGCCCGCCACGACTTCGGCTACCGCAACTACAAGGCCGCCGGCACGTTCTCCGCCAACAAGGCCCGTATCGACTCCGCCTTCTACGAGGACCTCAAGCGTGTGTGCGCCGGCTACTCGGGCGCCACGAAGACCTCGTGCAACAGCACGGCCTGGACCTACTACCAGGCCGTGAGGGCCCTCGGCGTCGCCCCGGCGGACGCGGGTGCCCGGAATCTGCCCCAGGCCGCCTGAGCCGGCCGCGCCCAGGGCACACCGGAAGGGGGCCCGGCGAACCGGGGGCCCTTCCTCGCGCCGTCGTACGGTGGAGCGGTGGTGCGTCAGCCGATCTCGGCGCCGTAGGCGGCCAGCGCCTCCGGCACCGGCTGGAAGAAGGTCGTGCCGCCCGAGGAGCAGTCGCCGCTGCCGCCCGAGGTCAGACCGAGCGCGGTGTCGCCCGCGAAGAGGGCGCCGCCGCTGTCGCCCGGCTCGGCGCAGACGGTCGTCTCGATGAGGCCGTTGACGATGTCGCCGTTGCCGTAGTTGACCGTGGCGTCCAGTCCGGTGACCTCGCCGTCGTGCACCTGGGTGGTGGAACCGCTGCGGGTGACCGCCTGGCCGACCGTCGCGTCACCGGCCTGGGTGATCGCCTGGGTGGAGCCGTCGTAGAGGTTCACCTCGCTCGGGTGCTCGATGTCCGAGGTGTACTTGACCAGGCCGTAGTCGTTCTCCGGGAAGCTGGAGCCCTCGTTCGCCCCGATCTCCGCGCCGCCCTGGCTGTCCGACCAGCTGGTGACCGACTCGGTGCAGTGCCCGGCGGTCAGGAAGTACGGTTCGCCGTCCTTGACCACGTTGAAGCCGAGCGAGCAGCGGGAGCCGGAGCCCCAGATCGCGTCGCCGCCCGCGATCAGCGGCTTGAACTCACCCTTTGTCCTGTCGAGTTCGGCCTTGCCGCCGAGGCCGTCGACCACGGCCGAGAGCTTCTTCCAGGCCGCGCCGTCGACCGTGCTGTCGGCGGTGACCTTCACCTTGTTGGTCACCGGGTCGACCGCCCAGGAGGTGCCCGGGATCGTCGCCTTGTCAGTGAGGGTCTGCCGGGCCGACTTCAGCTCGGTGAGGGAGTTCTCCACCATTCTGGCCTTGCCGCCCGCCTGGCGGACCTGCTCGGCGGCGGCCTTGTCGACGACGTTCACGACGAGGGTCTTCGCCGTGGTGTCGTAGTACGAGCCGGCCGCGTCCGCGCCCAGGTCACGGCCCAGGGTGTCGGCGAGCTTTCCGGCCGCGTCCGCGCTGAGGGTCTTGGCCGTGAACTCCGGCACATCGTCACTGGCGTTCGCAGACTGGAACGTGAATCCCGCTGCGACCAGAGCGACGACGGCCGAGCCGGCCAGCGTCGTGCGCTTCCTGGATATGCGTCGATGCTTCAACTTCGACCTCCTGTGGGGCCGTGCACGGAGCATGTGGGGTGCCCGTACACGGAGGATGGGGCGCCCACTATTCCGAGGCCGGGAAACGCACACAAGGTCGACTTCCGGACGTGCACACGACACCGACGCTTCGCGCGCGGGTCGTTCACTTACCCGCGGTCATGCCATGTCGGTTCCCTTCGCAAACACCCGGTGCAACCGTCGACCGCCCCTGGGTGAGGACTAGTCCTGTCCGGTATTCGCCCCTGCGGGCCCGGATGATGTGCCCGCCCGCCCGGATGCGGACGGAAATCGTCCGCCGGGAGCCCTCCCCGTACCTTCACAGTTCCTCGTCGACGAACAGTCCCCGTAACGCCTCTGATGGGTCATCATCGAAACGGCGGCCGGCGCCGGGACACGCCGTGTCCGGACCGGCCGGGTGACCGGGTGACCGAGCGGGGGAGGCACGGGTGCGCGATCGGGTGCGCGCGGCGGACGGGCGGCATCTGATGGTCGAGCGGATGGGCGACCCGCGGGGAAGACCGGTCTTCCTCCTCCACGGCACCCCGGGCAGCAGACTCGGCCCCGCCCCCCGCGGCATGGTCCTCTACCAGCGCCACACACAGCTCATCGCCTACGACCGCCCGGGCTACGGCGGCAGCGACCGGCACGAGGGCCGCCGGATCAAGGACGTCGTCGAGGACGTCCGTGCCATCGCCGACGCGCTGGGTCTGGAGCGCTTCGCCGTGGTGGGCCGCTCCGGAGGGGCCCCGCACGCCCTGGCCTGCGCGGCGCTGATGCCGGAGCGGATCACCCGGACAGCGGCCCTGGTCAGTCTCGCGCCCCGGGACGCGGCCGGGCTCGACTGGTTCGACGGGATGGCCGCGTCCAATGTGCAGGCGTACTCCACGGCGGCCGACGACCCGGAGAGCCTGGCGGCGTCCTTCATCGTCCGCTCGGCGCAGATCCGGCGCGACCCGGTCCGGCTCCTGGACGATCTGCGTCGGGAGCTGACCGACTCCGACCGGCTGGTCGTCAACGACGCGGGCATCCGGTCCATGCTGCTGCGCAACTTCAGCGAGGGGCTGCGTCACTCGGCCTGGGGCTGGATCGACGACGCCATCGCGTTTTGCCGCCCCTGGGGATTCGATCCGGCCCGGATCACCGGCAGGGTGCTGCTCTGGCACGGGGTGAAGGACGTCTTCGCCCCGGTCGGCCACTCCCGCTGGCTGGCCGGACAGATCCCGGGTGCCACCGCCGTGCTGGAGCCGGCGGCGGCCCACTTCGACGCGTTCCCCATGCTCCCCCGCGTCCTCGACTGGCTGCTCGACGAGCGGGAGCCGCCGGACGCGCCCCGGCCGGCCCTCGTGCCGGGAGGATGAGCCCGCGTGCCGGGAGGGTGGTGAGCCCTCCCGGCACGGCAGGGGTCACACCGACATCGGCTCCAGCTCCCGCCGGAACCGCTCCTCGGTCCGGGCGATCCGCACCAGCGGATGGTCGTCGCCGAGCTGGCGCGACAGCTCGGCGATGATCTCCGACCGCAACTGCGCCGCCTCGTCCTCCCGGCCCATGGCGTCCAGCGTGACCGCCATGTTCGAGGTCATGGCCAGGGTCTCCGGATGGTGCGCCCCGAGCGCTTCGCGCAACTGCCCGGACAGCCGCTGCTCGGTCTCCAGCACGATGTCCAGCTCGCCCCGGTCGGCCGTCGCGCTGGCCAGGTTCATCACGCAGAACAGGGTGTTGGGGTGCTCCCGGCCGAACGTCTCCCGCATGGTGGCGACGACCAGCTTCAGCACCCGCTCCGCCGCATCCGGCTCGCCGGCGCCCGTGAGGTAGACGCCGAGGTTGTTCTGCGCCGCCAGGGTGTACGGGTGCCTCTCCCCCGGCACCTTCATGTACTGGTCGACGACCTCCTGCGCCGTGTCCCTCGCCTCGACGCTCTCGCCCGCCGCGAACAGGTCCGCGGCCAGGTTGAGATCGCAGGCCAGCGAATCGGGGTTGGCGGTGGTGTACTTCGCCCGGTAGCGGGCGCGGGTCGCCACCGTGAGGCGGCGGGCGTCCTCCAGCCGGCCCGCCCGGCGCAACGACACCGCGAGGCTCTTCGCGGCGCTCAGCGTGGTGGGGAAGCTGCGGCCCATCGTCTCCTTGAAGCTGTTGTACGTCGTGCTGAGCAGCCCCACCGAGTCCTCGTACCGTCCGACCTCCCGCAGGTCACGGGCGAGGTTCATGGCGGAGGACAGGCTGTAGGGGTGCTTGGGGCCGAGCACCTGGGAGCGCAGGTCGTAGACGTCCTGGTCGATCTCCCGGGCGCGGACGTACTGGCCGACGCTGCGCAGGTTCAGGGCCAGGTTGTTGGCGGCGGCCAGGGTCCGGGGGTGGGAGTCGTGGAAGATCTGCCCGAAGCCCTCGTGCGCCTCGGTCGCCATCTCGATCGCCCGGCCGTAGTCCCCGAGCAGACCGAGGTCGATGGCCAGGCTGCTGGTGGTCATGTACGTGTGCGGATGCTCGGGCCCCAGCACCGCCCGCTGTCGTTCCAGCGTGATCTCGTCCAGTTCCTTCGCCTCCACGTAACGCCCGCGGGTGCGCAGGATGTTGGAGAGGTGGAAGCAGAGGTAGAGGTACTGCAGATCGCTGACGCCCAGCTTCTCCCGCCAGATGTCCCGCAGTTCGTCGCCCAGCGCTCCCGCGGTCCTGACGTCGCCGCGCTTCCAGAGGTAGCGGACCCGGTCGATCAGCAGCCTGCGGGTCTCCGGCTCCGTGCAGTTGCGGGCGTCGGACGGGCCGAGGTGCGGCCAGATCGTGGCGAAGCGCGGCCAGGTCTCCGGGTTGTCTATCGGCTCGTCGTCGTCGGGCCGGGCCCCGGCGAGGATGCGGTGGACGACGTGCCGGGCCTCGCGCTGCTCCTCCTCGCTGAGCTGCGCCTTGATCACCGCCTGGACGAGGCGGTGCACCTGGATCGAGTTGGAGACCTGGTCGACCTTGGCCAGGGCGAAGCGGCCGATCTCCCGGATGACCCGGCCCAGCACCAGCTTCTCCTGGAGCGAGGAGTCGTACGGCTTCAGCGCGTCGATCATCTCCTTGCTGTAGAGGAGGTTCGCGGAGATCGGCTCCGGGGCGAAGAAGGCGCAGAGCTGGAGCAGCCGTACCGCGGCGGGCGAGCGCTCCTTGAGCCGGGCGATGGAGATGTTCCAGGTCGCCGCGACCGGTTCCGGGTAGCCGACCGGCTGGTTGAGCGCGAGCACCTGGGGCGCCTGCTGGGCGAGCTGTTCGAGGTAGGCGTCGATGGGGGTGGCGGTCTCCGCGATCCAGGCGGCCGCCTGCTCCACGGCCAGCGGCAGGTCTCCCACCGCCGTGGCCACCTGGGCGGCGTCCTCGTCGCTGAGCCCCGGGGCACGGCGCTGGAGGTGCTCGATGGACTCCTCGCGCAGGAAGACGTCCACCGGCAGCGCGTCCCCGTGCTGGGACCAGCTCTGGTTGCGGGAGGTCACCAGGATGTGGCCGGAGCCTCCTTGCGGGAAGTAGCGGCGCAGCTGCTCGGGGTCGTCCGCGTTGTCGAAGACCAGCAGCCAGCGGTCGGAGGGCACCCCGCGCCGCAGCAGGTCGACGGCCTCCTGGGAGGCGGCCGCCATGTCGTCGCCGCCCTGGGCGCCGAGCCGTACGGCGAGTTCGGCGAGCGAGGCGACCACGTCGTCGGGCTGCTCGGACGATATCCACCACACCAGGTCGTAGTCGGCCATGAAGCGGTGCACGTACTCCAGGGCGACCTGGGTCTTGCCGACGCCGCCGAGTCCGTACAGGGTCTGCGGCTGCGGGAGGACGACGGCGAGGCCGCCGCCGAGCTGGTCGCGCATCCGCTCCAGGACGAGCGAGCGGCCGGTGAAGCCGGGGTTGCGGGGCGGCGCGTTCCAGATCCTCGGCACGGTGCCGGGGAAGCGGGGCCCGGGTGAGACCCCGTCGGTCACCTGCACCGGGCGGTCCAGGGCCCGCATCACGGCGGTGGTGGCGTGCACCTCGTCCAGCCGGAAGAGGTCGACCGGGTTGCGGTCGATGTACGGGGACGACAGGCGTACGTCCCCGACGCGCAGCGGGACCAGTCGGCGGCGGCCGCTGCCGATGGCCTCGGCGGCGGTCCGTTCCCACAGCTCGACCGCGCGCTGGGACTTGAGGTAGGCGCTGGAGAGCAGGACCACGGTGCGGGCCGCGTTCTCCGGGGCGGTTTCGGCCGCCTCCTCCGGCGGGCGTTCGGCGGAGACGTCGCGCGGGACGACCCGGAAGCCGGCCCGGGTGAGGATCGACTCCAGCCAGTCGGCCCACATCCGGTTCTCCGCCACATAGCTGAGGTGGAGGTCGGCGGGCAGGGCGGGCCTGCGCCGGGTGAAGGCATCGCGGATCCGCAGGCGTACCTCTTCGCCGATCGGAGGCATCGAGGTGATCTCGCGGCCGGTGATGACCGCGGTGAGCCGTTCGAAGGCGGAGAGCAGCGAGTTGGTGAGCCCGGCCTCGTCGCCGAAGGTGGCCAGCGTCTCCTCGTAGGCGTAGTAGGGGCGGTAGGGGATCTCCACCGCGCCCCAGTAGGCGGTGAGTTCGTCGCCGGACAGGTCGCGCGGCAGCCGGTCGAACTTGAGCCGGGCCAGGGCCCGTCCGGCGTCCGCCTTCTCCTTCTCGCCCTCGTCGATGCGCATGGGGACGGGGTAGATGGAGATGGGTCGGCCGGTGTTGCGCTCGGCGATCTGGCGGGCGACGGAGGCCGCGCCGTCGATGGACTGGTCGCTGAGGGTGAAGCAGTCGACGAGGACGTCCGGGAGGTGGACGGTGCAGATGTCGGCGATGTCGCTGAGGCCGGTGCGGCTGTCGATGAGGACGTAGTCGTAGTTGGCCTTCATGTCGTCGCGCAGCGCGTCGAAGAAGTGGCCGCCGCCGAATCGGTCGTAGAAGTTGTCCCAGTCGAAGGTGGAGACGGTGGCGCTGTACTCGCGGTTCTGCCGCCCGGCGGAGACGAAGTCGAGCGTGCCGCCCTGCGGGAACTCCCAGCCGAGCGACTCCGGGGTCAGCGACACGGCGTGCGGCTGGATGCGGGCGTAGTCGCGGTGCCAGTCCTCGGCGCGCTGGGCGGGGCTGGTCGCGGCCCAGGCGTACTCGGTGATCAGGTCGATCACGCCGGTGGTGGCGCCGAGGGTGGCCGGGTCGAGGAAGGGGTGGAAGAACCGGTGGAGTCCGGGGGCCTCCAGGTCCCAGTCGACGGCCAGCACCCGCTTGCCGTTGGCCGCGAGGATCCAGGCGGTGTTGGCGAGCGCCATGGTGCGCCCGGTACCGCCCTTGTACGAGTAGAAGGTGACGATGCGCCCGTCACGACCGGCACTCATAGGTCCTCCGCTTCCGTCGCAGGGTCGTGCGGGTCGGGTATGTAGCTCGTGTTGCCCATGGGGCCGGTGAGCCGGGTCCGCTCGCCGGATCCGCCGCCGGATCCGGGAGGGTAGGCCTTCGCGTGTTTCAGGTACTGCTGGGCGGCCACCTCGACCACCTGGGGCAGGAGCTGGCCGAACGCCTCCATGGTGGGCACTCCCTTCGCGGCGGCCCGGCAGAGGGCCCGGCCCTGCCCCATCTTGATCGGCATGGTGGCTTCGAGCTTCTCGGTGAGCTCGCTCTCCGCCGCCCTGCTCTGGTGGTCGTCGCGGCTCCAGGGCACGACCATGGTCACCCAGGGCCGGTTCTCCGCGTCGAAGGCGGCGAGCCTGCGGCGGTGGTCCTCGTCCCGCAGGGCCCAGCGGTCGACGAGCAGGATCTCGGGGGTGCTGGGCGGGGCCTTGCCGTCGTGCCGGTCC
Source organism: Streptomyces durocortorensis (assembly GCF_016901035.1). Classification (GTDB taxonomy): domain Bacteria; phylum Actinomycetota; class Actinomycetes; order Streptomycetales; family Streptomycetaceae; genus Streptomyces; species Streptomyces durocortorensis. The sequence goes on along the minus strand of NZ_JAFEUF010000016.1, from coordinate 43,131 downwards.
TCGTCGAACGAGGTGATGACGGCCTGGTAGTTGAGGGAGCGGACCAGTTCCTCGGCGACATAGGCCAGCGGCCGGGCGGAGGCGGGATAGTACGGGTTCCAGTCCTGCGGGTGGTCACCGTAGTGGTCGCTGTTGCGGCCCTCGGGCAGATCGTGGCGGGTGGGTGCCGCGATGGTGATCTGCATCGGCCGGGGCGCGCCGACCCCGCTGCTGGGGGAGCCGAAGGCGCTGGGGGCCAGGCGGTAGTCGACGGGCCGGCCGGTGTCGATGCGGACCGAGTCGGCGACGCTGACGATGCGTTTGGCCAGTTCGTAGACGGCCCGTTCGTACTCCTCGGCGAAGAGTCTGAGCTTGATCAGACCGTAGAGGCCGTCGCTGACGTACCGTTCCCCGAAGTCACGGTGGTTGAACTGCAACCGCTCGGCGGATCCCGGGAGTTGACTGGGCGGGACCGGCACCCAGAGGGCCGGGACGATGGCCTCGGCCGGCTGGTTGGAGCGGGCCCGGTGGTGGATGGCCCGCTGTTCGAAGGCGTACCACTCCTTGCCGCACATCTCGCTGGCGAAGTAACGCGGCGAGAACAGCGGGACGAAGACCCGGCAGGTGGCGAGGACGTCACCGAGCCGTTCCGACCAGCCCTCGCCGGAGCGTATCTCCCGGTCCATGAAGCCCGCGGGCGCGCCGGCGGGTAAGTCGGTCATGGCCATCACATGGCCGCAGAGGTCCTGGAAAAGCCGTTCGACCCACATGTCGGGGTCCGTACCGGCGCCGTACCCCGGTGTGTGGGCATAACTCAGAAAGAAATACGGCCGATGGCCCACCGCTCGCTGTTGCGTCGATGCGTGCACACGACCCCCGTCCTGTGTGAGCACTCGCATCCCGGAAGGAGGAAGGGAGTGCAAGCGAACTCATCATTCCGGAACGGACTGCTTTCCACCCCCCTGCCGTTCGGTCATTCGAACGTCACTTTCCGGTCAGACGCCGCGACGTTCGATTCATGACCGGACGGCGATCTCCTTGCGGACAGCGGCGATCAGCTGTTTGCCGTCGACCGTCACCTCCGCCGCGTTTTCGATCATGTCGAGCGCTTCCGGAACACCCGTGAGGTAGTGCGGATCGTAAAGCCCGAGCCCCGCCCGTTCGAATGTCACGGCCAGCAGTCGGGAGAACGTCACGGGTTCGCTCCCCCAGGGCGTTCGATGTTCCCAGGTACCGTCCAGGGCGTAAAGATCCGTCACTTCGGCGAGCGCCCGCAGTTTCGCCCGGCGGAATCCGCTGAGCAGGCAGAAGGCCAGCTCCTTCGCGCCCACCACCGGCCCGACGCCGAGTGCGCCGAGGCCGTGCCGCCCCGGCTCGGCCTCCCCGGCGAACAGCGGGGTCAGCGTGGTGAGCGTCCGGGCCGCCTCGGCCGCCTGGCCGGGAACGGCGTCGGCCAGCAGCGACCAGGCCTCGGCGACCCCGTCCGCCCAGGCGTCTGCCTCCTCCGCTTCGAGGCGGTCGGTCGCGGGAGCGTCGAACCAGTCGCGGAAGGGGTCCAGGTCGTCCAGCAGGAGTACGGGGGCCGGCGCGCGGCGCAGCACGTGTACGGGCAGCCAGTGCGGGCCTTCGGGCTCGTCGGGGGCGATGCGCAGCTCCGTACCGGGCGCGGCCTCCTGGCGTACGACGAATCCGCCGCCGACGGCCCGTACCACTGCCGCTCCACGCTCCTCCGGGCCGCCGATGAGCACGGTGCCGAGGGTGGGCAGGTGCAGGCCTGCGTCCCGGTACGCCACGGGCACGGGCAGGTCGTCGAGTCCGGCCCGGACGGCGGCGGCGGCCACGGTCGCGGCGAGCCGCTCGGCGGCGGGCCCGGTCGGTCCTCGGCCCGCCTCGGCGTCCTCCAGGGCGTCGACCAGCCAGGTCCGGGTGTAGGGGTGCGCGAGGACGGCGTCGAGCGCATCGGCACCCGCGGTGTCCGCCTCGACCGTCGCCGCGAGCCGCCAGGCATCGTCCCAGAGCGCTCCGCCCCGCCCGTCGAGGGTGTCGTGGAGAGCCGCGAGGAGGGTCCGGGTCAGGTCCAGCTGGGCGGCGAGCAGCTCGTCCGGCGACCGGACGGCGGGCGACTCGATCGCGGCGGCGGTACGTTCCTCGATGCCGCGGATCAGGGCGGCCAGGTCGGCGCAGTAGACCGACGGGTTGTCGAAGCCGCCGCCCGAAGGGCTTTCGGGGCCGTTGTCGGAGCGGTACCGGTGGGTGTAGAGCCCGCCGCCGCACGAGCGCACGACCGGGCAGCGGCGGCAGGTCTCGCTGACCCCGGCCAGACCGAGCTGCCGCGCCCGGACGCCGGGGTGGGCCGCGACCTCGTCGAAGGTGTTGCGGAAGACGTCGAACCCGGTGGCGGCGGCGCCCTCGTAGGCGCTCTTGAGCGAGTCGACCTGCTCCAGCTTGCCGTCGGTCTCGATGACGACGAGGTCGGTGGGGGCGAGGCCGAGGGACTCGGTGAGGCTGGGGCCGCCGCTCAGGCTGGAGAGCACCGAGGCGAACATCCGGACGGGCATGGGGCGGCCCTGCTCCGTCCAGCGGTCGAAGACTGTCAGGAGCCAGTCGGCGTAGGCGGTGGGCGATCCGTCCGGCCGTGGCGGCGGGTCGTCCCAGGTGGCGTGCGGCAGCAGGAAGTCGACGAGCGGGGGTTCGAGGGCGGCGAGGGCGTCGTGCACGGCCACCGGGTCGTTGTGGATGTCGACCGTGCACAGCAGGCCGAGGTCCAGGTGGCGGTAGCGCTCCTCGCGGAGCAGTTCGACCGCTCGCATCACCATCGGATGGCTGCTGCGTCCGTTGGCGAACCGGCGGTGGCGGTCGTTGGCGGCGCGGTCGCCGTCGAGCGAGATCCCGACCCGGACGTGGAACTCGTCGAAGAGGTCGAGGTATCGGGGGCTGAGCTGGACGCCGTTGGTGTGGATCCTGAGGTCCAGCTCAGCGATGCCGTGCAGGGCCGAGCCGAGCTCCTCGCAGACCCGTCGCAGTCGCGCGGGCCCCGCCAGGAGCGGTTCCCCGCCGTGCAGGATCACTGTGACGGAGGGAAGCGCATGTGTCGTCGCATGCTCGGCCAGGCGCCGGGCAGTCCAGGAAATTGCCTCGTCAGAGATGGTCTTCGGGCGGGTCAGCCAGCTCTGATCTGCATGTTCGTAGACATAACAGTGGTCGCAGGCGAGATCGCACCTGCTGTGCACTTTGAGAACGAATTCACGGAAGGGGACCAGGGGTCCTGTCATTCCGCCATTCTAGCCACTCCTGACGACTGCTCAGAGAGCAGAACTGAAAGTGGAAATCCGGGTGGACCGGCCCGTTGTCGCACCGATTGCACGGCTGAGCTTCCTGGCGGCCTCGGCGCTGCGGACGTCGGTCGCCGCGAGGGTTGCGCGGGTCTTCGCAGAGGCGAAGGCGGGGGTGGTTCCGTAGGTCTTCACGGCCGTCCTAGGGGGATCCTGAAGGGGTCTGTTTCCGGACATTGAAACGCTTCCGGATTCCGTGTCATCACACGGCCCGGCACGCGCACTTTACTACCGCCGAGGCCCCTCCACATGCCGGCGGAGGCGCCTTCACTCCAGTGTTTCGAAAGACGAAACACGCCTTCTGCGGGGCTGCCCGGGTGAGCCAGGAACCCGTCGCGGGACGCGCGGTCCGGAAATCCGGCCTTCCCGCCGCCGGCTCTCGCAGGTGGGAGGCTTTCCGGCAGTTTCGGAGCCGCCCACACCCGTGCCGGGCGCGCCCGTCGTGAAGGGCTCGCCGGGACCTCGGCCGCACGCGTCGGAACGCCTCGGCGGGGTCGGCCGTTCACTCGTTCACCGGTTCCGCGCCGGGGACGTTGTATGCGGCGCGGGCGCCGCGCATGCAGTCCAGGACGCGTTCGTAACCGTCGCCCACGACATCCGTGACCCGGACCCGGATGTGGAGCGACTCGACCTTCTCGACGCACCGCTGCGAGAAGATCCCCACCGGCACGGTGTCGTAGTTCCCGGTGCCGACCAGCGGAAAGCCCGTTCCGAAGGCGATGAGCTGGTAGTCCTGCCCCACCGTGAGTCCGCCCGCCGTCAGGGTGGCCACGACGTCCGGGACGGCGACCCAGGGCTGCGCCGCCTCTTCCGGCCCGCCGCGCAGCACGACGTGGCACTCCCAGCTCTCGACCACGGCGATGTGCTGACCGCAGTTCAGTATCCCCACCCGCCAGGCGGGTTCTCCCTCGGTGAGCAGTCCTCTGCGCCAGGAGCCCCGGTAGCCGAGGTAGGGCCGGACCGTACGGGCGTACTGCGCCCTCGCCAGGACGGCGCCCGCCGCCACGGCCAGCAGGCTGCCGAGCGCCTCCATGTCCAGCAGTTGCAGCCGCCAGGGCCAGTCGTCCCGGGCGCCGGGCGAGACATTGGCCCGCACGGCCTCCCACAGCAGGATCAGCACCAGGGCCGCGAGCAGCACCAGCGGGGCGGTGAAGAGCAGCGGGCTGCGGCGCACCCTGCGCTGGGTGTCCGGGAGCGGCAGGCCGCCGTCCGTCGCTCCGTCCGCGTCCCCCTCGATGGCCCCTCCCCCGCCCGGAGGTGGTCGCACCCACCGAAGGGGGCGTCAACTCACCTGCTCATCCGTCCAGTTGGGCTACCTTGCCACAGCGCCGCCGGGCGAGGAAGGCTGCCTGCGCGGAAGTGGCCGAACCCCGTCGTGGTGACCGCCCGAGGGGCCGGGACGCTCTTGCCGCGCCCGGTGCTCCCCCCTACTCTCGTGGGCCCGGGCGGGTCAGGCGCGACGACCGGGTCATACGACAACTGCAGACGGAGGCGACCATGACGGCGCTGCCCGAGCCGCTGAGATCCATGGTCTTCAGGAACGACGACCTGCCGGCCCTGTTCCACCACACGGACGCGGTCGCCGTGGCCCGCCAGCGTGAGGCCGTGAACACCACCCGGGCGCAGCTGGCGCTGCTGGTGGTCGGGACGGTGCCGGCCGCGCTGCCCTGGCACGCCGAGGACGGTCCGGCGGGCCGGGTCCTGTACGGCGGGGCGGTGCTGGCCTATCTGGGCGTGCTCTTCACGACCTTCCTGGCCTCCCAGCGCAAAGCAAAGTCGCATTGGCAACTGAACCGCTCCGCGGCCGAGTTCATCAAATCGAACTGCTGGCGCTACGCGGTGCACGGCGCACCGTTCGACAGCTCCGCCGAGCATCCGGAGGCGCTGTTCGCCAATCGCCTGGAGGACGGTCTCCAGGAGTTGCGGAAAGTGGGCTGGGCCGATCCGCGCGAGGAACTGCCGGATTCCGGCGGCCTCATCACGGAGTCCATGCGGGCGTTACGGAACAAGGCCTACACGGTCCGCAAGGAAACGTATGTACGGGACCGGCTCATCGAACAACGCCGTTGGTACCGCCGACGCCAGCAGGCCTCCCGGCGCGGGGCGCTCATGTGGTCGGGCGCGATCGTCGCGCTGACGCTCCCGGCGCTGGCGCTGAGCGTGCTGCAGACCTTCGGGGTGGGCCGGTCCTTCGGGCTGACGGGGGCGCTGTCCGCGGCGGCGGCGGCCTGCCTCGCCTGGAACGAGATGCGCCGGCACCATCCGCTGATCTCGGCGCACTCGCTGGTGGAGCAGGACCTGGAGTCGATGCAGGCCGCCATGGAGACCACCCTGACCGAACGGCACTGGCCTGCGGCGGTGTTCGAGACCGAGCGGATCGTGTCGCCCGAGCACACCGACTGGCTGGTCAGACACCGCGTGTGACCCTGCCGGGAGGGTCACACGCGCAGAATCCCGTCGCGCCAGATCACGGTGACCGGGCGGCCCAGGGTCCGGGCGTACGTCACGATGTCGCCGGTGCCGCCGAGGCCGCGGGCGGGGAGGCCGTCCCAGACCGCGAGGAGCCGGTCGCAGTGGTCGGCGATGTAGGCGCCCGCCGCGTAGTACGCCTCGTCGGTGGAGTGCGGGAAGTCGAGCCGGACCTCCTGTGCCGCGCGCGCCTTGAGTTTCCGGTAGCGGGCGAGGTCGTCGGCGTTCTCGAAGCAGTCCTCGTAGTCGCCGCTGGGGATCACGGCGGTCAGTTCGGCGCCGCAGGTCAGGGCGAGGTCGGCGAAGAGCTGGTCGGCGCCGACCGCCAGACTGGAGAGCGCCTGGGTGGCACGGTCGCGGCCGCAGAGCGCGGCCCGCAGTCCGGCGAGCACATGGGCCTCGGCCTCGGCGGGGATGGAGCGGTGACCGGTCACTCCGATGCGATACACGGACCTGCTACCCCCTGATGCCAGCGGAGCGCGCCCCGGGAGCGCCCCCCCCCCCGCCGCCCCCTCACGACGACCCGTCGCGACATCCTCTCAAGAGCCCCCCGGCGAGCGGGAGCCCCCGTCCGGAATTCCGGACGGGGGCACGTATGTACGGACTGCTCCGTACCTGGCCGGCGGGGCCGGTCAGTACACGCTGACGCCGTACGCGTTCAGGGCTTCCACGACCGGCTGGAAGAAGGTCGTACCGCCGGAGGAGCAGTTGCCGCTGCCGCCGGAGGTGAGACCGATCGCCCGGGTGCCGGAGTAGAGCGGGCCGCCGGAGTCGCCGGGCTCGGCGCACACGTTGGTGCGGATCATGCCGTAGACGACGTCGCCGCCCCCGTAGTTGACGGTGGCGTTGAGGCCGGTGACCGATCCGCTGCGGGTGCCGGTGGTGGAGCCGCGGCGGGTGACGGCCATGCCGACGGTCGCGTTGGCGGCGCTGGTGATGTCCTGGCCGCCGACCGTGCCGTCCTTCGGGATGGAGGAGTTGGTGTAGCGCACGATGCCGTAGTCGTTGTTCGGGAAGCTCGACCCGGAGGTCGTCCCGAGCACGGTCGTGCGGGCGGAGTTGGCGTACCAGGTGGTCGCACCATCGGTGCAGTGACCGGCGGTGAGGAAGTAATAGGTGCTGCCGCTGCGGACGTTGAAGCCCAGGGAGCAGCGGCCGGTGCTGGAGTAGATCGCGTCGCCGCCGGAGATCAGCTTGGTGAACTTGCCCGGCGTGCGCTCGATGCGCAGCGCGTCGGCGTTGGCGCCCGCCGACTTCTTGATCTGGTTGATCTCCGCCTTCGAGACCGTGCTGTCGACGGTGACGACGAGGCGCTTGGTCTGCGGGTCGATGTTCCAGGCGGTGCCCGCGATGTCGGCGCCGAGCACGGCGTCGCTCGCCGCGGTCAGCTGGTTGGCGCTGAACGTTCGGGGGGTTTCGGCGTTCGCGGTGGGGATGGCCATCGCCGCGACGGCGGCGAGCCCCGCGAGTACGGCCGTGGTACGGACGCGTCTCGCCGCGTTGGAGCGGGGGTTGGTGCGCTTGATCCTCACTTCGGGTTCCTCCGAGGGGAATCGGGGGCCCTCCTGTGGGGTGGCGGGCCCGTGAGGCGCAGTCGGGGGCCTGTCCGGATTCCGGAATTGCCGTGCCCCTGACAATCGCTGACCGGAGTATCGAGGGGCTCCGACAGGAGGCGCAAGAATGCCTTTCGGCCACGCGGGCCACAGACGTTCCGGTCCCGGTCGCCGTGTCGTCTCCGGCCCCGGGAGCCGTGGGGCTGCCGGGGCCGGAGTGTCCGCTCGCGGGTCAGGCGTCGATGCGGTTCCGCTCCCCCGCCGGGACCGCCGCGCTGATCGTGTTGCCCGGGGGCGGGAACGGGCAGATGAAGTGGTCGGCGAAGGCGCACGGCGGCAGCAGCGCGCGGTTGAGATCGACGCTCACGCTGCCGTCCTCGGCCGGCGGACCGGGCCGCAGGAATCGGAAGCGGTAGCTGCCGTTCCCGCTGGTCGCGTCGGCGAAGACGGCCCACAGCGACCCGTCCGGCTCGACGGCCACCTGGAGCGTGTGCTGCTCGCCGTCCAGTGTGAAGGCGATCTCCCCGCCGAGGCCGAGACCGCGCTCGACCCCGTCCGCGTTGGCCACCCGTACGGTCCGGTCGTCGCCGTACGGACGGAAGGTCCCGGGCACCGCCCAGCGGGGGTCGTACGGGGTGGCCTCGATGGTCGAGAAGGCATGCCGGGCCGGGGATCCCGGGTCGAAGTCCCGTACCGCCCACAGCCCTTCGCGGCGGAGCACCACGAGCCGCCGCTCCCCCTGCGCGACCCGGGAGTCGTCGATCGGCCCTCGGTCCGCGCCGAGGCGGACCTCCCCGGTCAGGGGCTTGCCGTCGACGACGATGCCGTCCTCGGGAGCGGCCGTGAGGACCACCTCGTCGCCGTCCTCGCGCCAGTGACCGGGGACGGCCGGAATTCGCCCTTCCGGGTGGTCGGAGAGCCAGTGGGTTCCGGTCAGGGAGAGCGGGCCGTACGGGGCGGCGACGGCGACGACGCGCCCCTCGTGCCACCGCTGCCAGTCCCGCGCGGCGTCCGGCCCGCCGCCGGCCTGCTCCTGCTGCTGTGCGTCCGTGCTCATGCGGTCAACCTTTCCATACCGGCTCCGGGAGGCCGAGGTGCGACCGCAGCGTGGAGCCGGTGTATGCGGAGCGGAACGCCCCGGTCTCCTGGAGGAGCGGGACGACCCGGTCGACGACGTCGTCCAGGCCGCCGGGGGTGAGGTGGGGGACGAGGATGAAGCCGTCCGCGGCCCGTTCGTCGACGAACGCGGTCAGTTCGGCGGCGACGGTACGGGGCGAGCCGATGAACGACTGGCGGGTGGTCGTCTCGATGACGGTCCCCCGCAGCGAGAGCCCCTTGGCCTCGGCGAGCGCGCGCCAGCGGGCGACGACCGCGGAGGGGTCGCCGTGCAGGACCCTGCCCCGGGTGATCCCGGAGTCGGTGACCGGGTCGATCTCGGGAAGCGGCCCCTCGGGGTCGTACGCGGAGAGGTCGGTGCCCCAGATCTGCTCGGCGGCGAGGATCGCGTTTTGCGGGGAGACCTGCTGACGGCGGATCTCGGCGGCCTTCTCCTGCGCCTCGGCATCGTTGTCGCCGACGACCACGGTGACCCCGGGCATGATCTTGAGGCTGTCGGGCTCCCTGCCGTACGCCGCGAGCCGGCCCTTGACGTCGGCGTAGAACTCCCGGCCCGCCTCCAGGGTGCCGTGCCGGGTGAAGATGATGTCGGCGGCCGAGGCGGCGAACTCCCGGCCCTCGGAGGAGTCCCCGGCCTGGATGACGACCGGGTGGCCCTGCGGCGAGCGCGGGACGGTGAACTCCCCGGAGATCGTGAACTGCGGCCCCTCGTGGGCGAACGGCCGCGAGACGCCGCCGGGCGTCCAGGAGTCCCACAGTTCCCGGGCGATGGCGACGAACTCGGCGGCCCTCGTGTACCGGTCGGCCCGGTCCAGATAGCCGCCCCGGCGGAAGTTCTCCCCGGTGAAGGCGTCGGAGGAGGTCACCACGTTCCAGGCGGCGCGGCCCCCGCTGAGGTGGTCGAGGGTGGCGATCCGGCGGGCCAGCTCGTAGGGCTCGTTGAAGGTGGCGTTGACGGTGGCGGCGAGACCGAGCCGTTCGGTGACGGCGGCCAGCGCGTTCAGCACGGTCAGCGACTCGGGCCGGCCGACCACGTCGAGGTCGTGGATGCGGCCGTTGTGCTCGCGCAGCCGCAGCCCCTCGGCGAGGAAGAAGAAGTCGAACTTCCCGCGCTCCGCCGTCCTCGCCAGCTGTTCGAAGGAGGAGAAGTCGATCTGGCTGCGGGAGCGCGGATCGGCCCACACGGTGGTGCTGTTGACGCCCGGGAAGTGGGCGGCGAGATGCATCGGACGGGGCACGGTCAGGCCTCCTTCGCGGCGGTCCGGGCGGCGGCGTACCGGCTCGCCGGGCGTACGAGCCCCAGGTGTTCGCGCAGGGTGCCGCCGGGGTGGAAGGTACGGAAGAGGCTGCGGTGCTGGAGGAGGGCCACGGTGCCGTTGACGATCCTTTCGAGGTCGCGTTCGGGGGTGATGGGCGTGAGGTGGAAGCCGTCGGCAGCGCCCGCCCGGTGCCACTGGGCGATGAGGTCGGCCAGGTCGACCGGGCCGCCCCGGAAGTAGGTGCCGCGCCCGGCGAGCTGCGGTCCGCTCTCCAGACCGGGTTCCGGCGCGGTCTCGACGTCGCCGAGGTCGACGGTGAGCGCGACCAGGACGCGCAGGGCCCCGGGGTCGCGCCCGTGGGCGGCGGCCTTGCGGCGCACCTCGTCGCGGACGGCGGCCGCCTGCTCGGGGGTGGTGGCCCGGATGTGGACGACGTCGGCGTGCCGGGCGGCCGCCTCACGGGCCGGGGCGGTGGTGGCGTCGATGACGGTGACGGGACGCCCCTGCGGCGGGCGCGGCACGATCGCCGGACCCTTCACGGTGAATGTGGAGCCCTCGAAGTCGACGTAGTGCAGTTTGTCCCGGTCGATGAAGCGGCCGGTGGCGGCGTCCCGGATCTCGGCGTCGTCCTCCCAGCTGTCCCACAGCCGCCCGGAGACGTCGGCGACCTCCCCGGCCTCCTGCCACAGGTCGGCGGCGGGTGCGGCCGGGCGTCTGCCGAAGAGCCGGGCCTCCGCCTCGGTGGTGGAGACGTCGGCGCTCCAGCCCGCGCGGCCCCGGCTCACCCAGTCCAGGGTGGCGACGGCCGAGGAGACGTGGAAGGGCTCGGTGTGGGTGGTGGTGACGGTCGGGACGAGGCCGATGCGGTCGGTGGCGGGCGCGACGCGGGCGAGGACGGCGAGCGCGTCGAGCCCCGGGCGGGCGAAGGAGTCGCCGAGGGTGACGTAGTCGAGCGCACCGTCCTCGGCGAGCCTCGCCAGCCGGAGGTAGTGCCCGGCGTCGTAGTGCGGCGGGCCGCCGATCTCGGCGGCCAGATGGAGGGGTGTACGGGCGGACATGGCGGGGACCTCTCGGGTCGGCGGTCGGTCGGGGGCCTCGCGGGGGGGGGGGGGGGGGGGGGGGGGGGGGGGGGGGGGGGGGGGGGGGGGGGCCCCCCCCCCCCCCCCCCGCCCCCGCCGGCGGGGGGGGCGGGGGGCGGGGCGGGGGCTGGGAGCGGCGTGGGCCCGGCGGCCCCCCCCCCCGCCCCCCGCGCCCCCCCCCCCCCCCCCCCCCCCCCCCCCGCCCGCACGGCCCGGGCGTCAGCTCTCGGTCTTGGGCAGGCCGGGCGGGTTGATCTCCGACTTCTCGACGGCTTCGCCGCTGAGCCCCCAGCGCCCCAGGACCTTGCCGTAGGAGCCGTCCTGCACGATGTGGTCGATCGCGGCGGCGTACGCCTTCACCAGGCCGCTGTCCTTCTTGGTGGTGGCGGCGATCTTGCCCTGGAGGTCGCCGCCCGCGCCGGAGAGCTGGCCGATGATCTCGGACTGGCCGGCCGTGGCGACGTGGTAGGCGGCGGTGGGGCTCGGGCCGAGGTGGGCGTCGATGCGGCCGGACTGGAGGGCCAGGTAGTAGTCGGTGTCCTTCTGGAAATACTTGATGTCCACCGGCTTACGGCCGGCCTTGACGTTCTCCTCGCTCCACTCGACGAGGATCTTCTCCTGGTTGGTGCCGGAGGAGACCGAGATCGTCTTCCCGGCGACGTCGGCGGGCTCCTTCACCTTCCAGCCGGAGCCCTTCTTGGCCTCGAAGGCGATGTTGTCGAGCCGGTAGGTGGCGAAGTCGTACTTCTCCTTGCGCTCCTCGGTCACCGTGACGTTGGACAGGACCGCGTCGAACTTGGAGCTGTCCAGCCCGACGAAGAGGTTCTCCCAGGAGACCTCCTCGAACTGCGGCTTCAGACCGAGGGTGTCGGCGACGAGGGTGGCGATGTCGATCTCGGAGCCGATGCGGGTCTTGTCGTCGGTGGCGTAGAAGCCGAGCGGCGGCGAGGCGTCGGCGCTGGCTCCGATCCTGAGCGCGCCGCGCTTGCGGACCGCCTCGGGGACGAGGTCGGCGGCGGCAGCGACTTTCTTGCCTCTGATGCGGTCCTGGTCGGGTCCGATGTTGACCCCGCTGTCCTTCCGGCCCTTCGGGGCGGCCAGGTCGGTGGCGGGGTCGGAGGCGCCGCAGGCGGTGAGCAGACCGGTGGCGGTGAGGGTGGTGAGGGCGAGAGTGATGCTGCGGCGGACGGACACGTACGTGCTCCTTGCGTAGAAAGACAGAGGGTTGGGGGTGTCAGAGGACCTTGGAGAGGAACGCGCGGGTGCGCTCCTGGGTGGGGCGGTCGAGTACGTCGGCGGGCGGGCCCTGCTCGACGATGCGGCCCTCGTCCATGAAGACGACGGTGTCGGCGACCTCACGGGCGAAGCCGATCTCGTGGGTGACGACGATCATCGTGGTGCCGCCGTGCGCCAGGTCCTTGATGACGTCGAGGACCTCGCCGACGAGTTCGGGGTCGAGGGCGGAGGTCGGCTCGTCGAAGAGGAGCAGCCGGGGTTCCAGGGCCAGGGCGCGGGCGATGGCGACGCGCTGCTGCTGGCCGCCGGAGAGCTGTCCGGGGTAGGCGGCCGCCTTGTCGGAGAGGCCGACCCGCTCCAGCAGCTTCTCCGCCGACGCCACGGCCTCCTTGCGGGGGCGGCGCAGCGCCGAGATCGGCGCCTCGATGATGTTCTCCAGGACGGTGAGGTGCGGGAAGAGGTTGAAGTTCTGGAAGACGAACCCGATCCTGGTGCGCTGGCGCAGCACCTCGCGTTCACGCAGCTCGTAGAGCTTGTCACCGTCCCTGCGGTAGCCGACGAGGGTGCCGTCCACGCTGATCCAGCCCCGGTCGACCTTCTCCAGGTGGTTGATGGTGCGCAGCAGGGTGGACTTGCCGGATCCGGAGGGGCCGAGGATCACGGTGACCTCGCCGGGCCGAACCGACAGGTCGATCCCGCGCAGTACCTCCAGGGAGCCGAACTTCTTGTGCACGGAGCGGATTTCGACCATGGCATCGCTGGGTGCGCTCATCGCACGGCCCCCTTGGCGTAGTGACGTTCGACGTAGTGCTGGAGGACGGAGAGGGCGGTGGTGAGGAGGATGTACCAGACGGTGGCGACCATCAGCAGCGGCACGACCCGGCCGTTGCGGCCGTAGACCACCTGCACCTGGTAGAAGAGTTCGCCGATCGCCATGACGGAGACGATCGAGGTGCCCTTGAACAGCGAGATGATCTCGTTGGCGGCGTTGGGCAGGATCGAGCGCATCGCCTGCGGGAGGACGATCCGGCGCAGCTGCCGGAACTTGGGGATGCCGAGCGCGGCGGCCGCCTCCAACTGGCCGCTTCCGACCGCCAGTACGCCGCCGCGCACGATCTCCGCCGCGTACGCCGCCTGGTGCAGGGCGAGGCCGAGGACGGCCGCGCTCGTGGCGCCGACGAGGTTCATCGTGTCGAAGGCGAAGAAGCCCGGCCCGAACGGGATGCCGAACTGCAACTCCTTGTAGAGGTAGGCGAGGTTGAACCAGAACAGCAGCTGCACGATGAGCGGGATCGAGCGGAACGCCCAGATGTAGCCGTACGCGACCGTCCTCAGGAACACGCTCGCCGACAGCCGCATGAAGGCCAGGACGATGCCGAGGGCGAAGCCGATCGCCGTTCCGTAGACGGTCAGTTGGAGGGTGACCCAGACGGCCTTGAGGATGGTCGGCGCGGTGAAAAACTGCGCGAAGACGTCCCATTCCCAGCCGGGGTTGGTGATCAGCCCGTTGAGGAACTGGGCCAGCAGGACGGCCGTCGCGGCAATGGCGACCCACCGCCAGGGGTGGCGCACGGGCACGACGGTCAGCTCGTCGGGGCCCGCACCGCTTCCGGCCTCCTTCGCGGCGGGCGGATCTGCGGGCGGCTCGACGGGCGGATCGATGGGCGGGCCGGTGGATGGGCCGACGGGTGGATCGCTGGTCAGCGACATGAGTGGAGTCCTTGGGCGCGGAAGCGATGGCGGTACGGGAAGGGGGCCGGCGGTACGGAAAAGGGCCGGGCGGTCGTCAGGAGGCGAGGCGGCCGCGACAGGAGAGGTCGCGCAGGAAGGTGAGCGCGGCGCGCGCGGCGGCGTCGTTCTGCCGGAAGGCGGGTCCGCCGGTACGGGGCCGGGTGAACGCGCCACTGGAGCGGGCGGTGGTGAACGGGCCGAGCGCGAAGCGGCGCGGGTGCGGGCGCCCCTCGTCGTCCAGCACCCGGCTGTCGGCCGGGTCCACGGCGAGCAGCCCGTCGTCGGTGACGGCGGCCCCGCCGTCGCGCAGGGCGCGCAGCAGGGGGCTCGCGGTGTGCCGGAGCGAGGGGTCGGGGAGCCGGGCCTCGACCAGCGCGCGGGCCTCGGTGTGGGCACCGGGGACGGTGGCGCTGCGGGCCCGGAAGAGGCCCTGCTCCTCGTCGGTCTCCACGGTGAGGTCGGCGCCGAGGAAGCGGACGACGCCGGCCCGGGAGAGGGCCAGGAGCTGCTGGAGGCGGGGGCCCGGCGGGCCGGAGGCCAGATAGCTGAAGAAGCCGTGCCACCAGGTGCCGATGTCGCCGAGCCGGACGAGCTGGGCGTACGCGGAGAGCAGCCCCAGGAAGACCGCGAGATCCTCGCTGTGTTCCTGGTTGTGACGTCGGGTCAGGTCGCCGGAGATGTAGTCGCGCAGGGCGTCCTGGAGAGCCTCGGGCGAGTCGTGGCGGACGCCGTCGAGGGGTCGGTCAAGGGCGTCGAGATCGAGCCGGTCGGCGGGGTCGGGCACGGCCTCGGCGACGATCGCGGCCAGTTCGGGGCTGCCCGGGTCGGCGGCGGCGTACTTCTCGGCGAAGACCTCGTGGGCCAGCGCCGTGCGCTCGGGGTGGGCGGTGAACAACCGGTGGTAGTGGGCGTGACCCAGCTCCTTCACGACCGTCGGCCAGACATCGCGGCGGAAGTCGAGCGGCCCGGTCCTGCTGACCAGCTCCTCGGTCCACGCGGGCCCCAAGTGCCGTGGCAGCGGCGGGCGTTCGCCGGTCCAGGGGTAGCCGATCTTCGCGTGGTACGGGACGCCGCGCCGCGATCCGACGTACAGCACGGGTTCGCGGCCGGACGGCAGGTACTCCCCGTTCCCGTACCGTCCGCCGCGTCCTTCGGTGAGCAGGACCATCAGGTCGATGAAGGCGAGCCCGAAGCCCCGGACGACGACCGGCTCCCCGGGGCGCAGGGCCTCCAGGTCGCTGTCGGCGGTGAAGTCGGGCGGCAGGTGGACCAGGGCGTGCCGCCGGGCGAAGGCGCTCAGCTCCTCCTGCTCGGGGTTCTGCTCGGCGTCGAGGTGGCCCACGGTCAGGACGACCAGGTCGGCGAGCAGGGGTTCGGGGCGGTCCTGGAGCCGGACGCGCTGGCGGCCGCCGCGTGGTCCGGTGACGGCGAGGGCGGTGGTGCGGTGCTCGTGGACGGTGATGCCGGGCGGCAGGGCGGCCAGGGCGCGCTCGTAGGTCCAGCGCAGATAGGCGCTCTGGAGGCGCCGGGTGGGGAAGTCCGCTCCGGTGAGGCCGTGTATCTCGGCCAGCACGGCGGGGTCCGCGTCCGGGGTGACGCGCCCGGCGCGGACGTCCTCGGCCCAGGCGTCCAGCGCCGGGCCCGGCACGACGGGTCCGGCCACCTCCACCGTCTCGTCGGTGAACATGGTGACGTCCTCGGCCATGGAGTTCATCCACAGCAGCGGCGACTGGTCGGGCCGCCAGATCCGTCCGCCGCCCGCCGGGTAGGGGTCGACCAGGTGGAGGTCCAGGCTTCGGTCCCCGTACAGCTCGACGGCGTTGGCGGCGATGCGCTCGATGACCCCGGTGCCGCGGGGGCCGCCGCCGATCACCACGATGCTGGGTGCGGAGGTCATCGCGCACCCGCCGTGCCGCGGGCGTAGTACCGCTCGACGTAGCGCTGGCCGATGCTCAGCAGCGTGGTGACGACCGCGTACCAGACGGTGGCGACGAGCAGCAGCGGGATGACCTGGTAGGTGCGGTGGTAGACGAGCTGGACGGAGTAGAGCAGGTCCTGCACGGCGATGATGCTGACGATCGAGGTGCCCTTGAGGGTGCCGATCAGCATGTTCCCGGCCGGCGGCACGATGGAGCGCATCGCCTGCGGCAGCACGATGCGCCGGAAGCGCCGCCAGGGGCCGAGGCCGAGGGACTGGGCGGCCTCGACCTGTCCGCGTTCGACGGAGAGGATCCCGCCGCGCACCACCTCGGCGGCGTACGCGGCCTCGTGCAGGGTCAGTCCGATGACGGCGATGGTGACGGGGCCGAGAAGGCTGACCGTGGAGACGCCGAGGATCTGCGGGTACAGGGCGCCGATGTTGAACCAGAACAGCAGCTGGACCAGGATCGGGGTGGACCGGAAGAGCCAGACGTAACCCCAACCGACCGCCTGGAGCACGGGGTTGCCGGAGAGCCGCAGGACGGCGAGCAGCGCTCCCAGGACGAACCCGAGCACCACGACCACCGCGGTGAGCCACAGCGTGAGCCAGAGTCCGCGCAGGACGGGGACGGTGGCGAAGTAGGAGAGCACGACGTCCCACTGGAAGGCGTCGTTGCGGATGACGGAGTCCAGCGCCAGCGCGAGCAGCACGAGGACGGCAACGGCCGCTGCCCAGCGGCCTGTTCGGCGTACGGGAACGATGCGTGGCACGACCTCGTCACCGTCCTTGACGAGCGACGGGGAGGGCGCGGGAGAGGAGGGTGGCGAGACGGTCTGCGGGGGCATGCGGGTGCTCCGTGGATGCTCAGATCGAACACGGGGCGTGCCTTCACACCGAAAAGAACCACACATGGGCCGGGCCCCTCAGCGCCGGTCCGTCTCCGAGATAAGCGGCGTGCGCGGGGAGTTGTCAAGCCTGTCCACACTGTGAGCTGTACATCTCACCTTGGTTGACGTGCACTCGGATGCCTGTTCCACTTGGCCCATGCATCCGCAGCAGTGGCTGGTCACCCGCTCCCACATCGACTTCGGTCGTGTGTGGTCCTCTTCCTGTTGAGCTGACCCTCTGCTGTCCGGTTCTTCCTGCTCACGCCCCTCTTCCGGCGTTCGAGCCACGCTTCCTGGCGTGACTTCACCTTCACCGCACCGCGTCGCCCTCCCCTCGCACCGCTGAACGTTTCCGCTGCCCCCGTGCCTCCACGGCTCCGTGCCGTCATGGCTCCGTGCCGTCATGGCCCGGGGGCGATCGGCCACCCTGACGAACCCGGAGAAGCACCACCATGTCCCGATCCCGACCTGCCGCCCTGTTCGCCCTGATCACCGTGGCCGCCCTGACGCTCACCGCCTGCGCCGAGCCGACCGGCGCGGCGGGCGGCGGATCCGCGGAGGCCGCCTCCAAGGGAAAGACCCCGACGACGGACGTGGTCTCCGAGGTCCGCAAGGACGAGGCCGCCGCGAAGCTGCTGCCCGCCGGGGTCCG
Source organism: Streptomyces durocortorensis (assembly GCF_016901035.1). Classification (GTDB taxonomy): domain Bacteria; phylum Actinomycetota; class Actinomycetes; order Streptomycetales; family Streptomycetaceae; genus Streptomyces; species Streptomyces durocortorensis. Next base: position 25,917 of record NZ_JAFEUF010000016.1, on the reverse strand, counting down.
CGAGGCGGGCACCCTGCGGATCGTCTCCTCCGTGGGAGCCCCGCCCGGGGCCTTCTACGAGGAGGACGGCTCCACACCGGCCGGCGCGGACATCGACTTCGCGGACGCGGCGGCCCGGGTGCTGGGGCTGAAGCTGAAGCGCGAGGTGGCGTCCTTCGAGGCGATCCTGCCGGCGCTCGGCAGCGGGAAGTACGACCTGGGCACGGGGAACTTCGGCGTCACCGACGAACGCCGCGAAACCATCGACTTCGTGACCTACATCAACGACGGGCAGGGCTTCGCGGTCCGCGAGGACAGCGAGCTGAAGAAGGTCGACGACCTGACCCAGCTGTGCGGCCTGGACGTGGCGACCGGGGCGGGCACCACCTTCGAGGTCACGCTCCAGGAGAACCTTCCCCGGTGCGCGGAGGCGGGCAAGGAGCCGTACACGGTGAAGACCTACGCCGACCAGGCGGCGGTGTGGATCTCGCTCCAGCAGAACCGCTCCGATGTGGTGATGTCGACCATCAACGGGCTGCGCTACGCCGTGAGCCAGCAGGAGGGGCTCCGCTTCCTCAACGAGTTCAAGCGGCTCGACGTGGGCTTCGCCTTCAAGAAGGGCAGCCCGCTGGCCCCCGCCTTCCAGGCCGCCGTCAACCGGCTCAAGGAGGACGGGACCTACGACCGCATCCTGAAGAAGTGGGGCACCACCGAGTCCGCGATCGAGACCTCCGAGATCTCCCCGCCCGAGCTGAGGTGACCCGGCGTCAGCCCGGCGGTCGCCAGTCGGCGCCTCAGCAGTCGCAGCCGCAGGAGTCCCCGCAACAGCAGCAGCCCTCGCCGCACTGGCCGCAGCAGTTGCACGCCTCGCAGCAGTCGCCGCAGCTCTGGCACGGCGACTGCCGCTGCTCCCTGCTCCAGGGGTCCTCGAAGCTCCCGCAGCACATCTGGCAGGTGCAGGCGAGCCCGACCCAGACCAGGCATCCGGCGATCAGCCCGCGCCGGTCGCGGGGGGGGCGCGGCGGGGGCGGCGCGCCCGGGCCGCCGGGCGGCGGACCGTACGGATGACCGGGCGTCGGGCCGTACGGGTTCCCCGGCGGCGGCCCGAAGGAGCCGTCGGGCACCAGCAGCCCCTGGCCCTCCTGGTGCGAGCAGGAGGAGGTGCCGAACGCCCGGTCGACCGAGCGGCGCAGCTCGTGGGCAAGCAGCACGTGGACGAGTTTCCCGTCGGTGAACTCCACCTCGCGCAGCGCGAGCCGTACGCCGTGCAGTGCGTCGTCGCAGAGCCGGCGCGCCTCGGCGAGCGGGGTGCCGGTGGCGGCGAGTGGATTCCAGGCGCCCGCCGCGGCGTCGGCCTCTCGGTCCTCCACGGCGTCCAGCAGATGCGCGAGCCGCCCGAAGAGCCGGCCGGCCTCCGCGAGCGGGGCGGCGTTCTGCGGCTTCCCGGCGAGGACGGCGGTGTGCGCGAAGGCTGCGGCGGTGGCGGTCTCGGTGGGCTCGGTGACCGTCAGCAGCGGGGTGCCGGGGCCGGCAAGGGTCTCGATGCCGGTCTGCCGGTCGACCGCGTCGACCAGGAGGGCGGTGTCGAAGCCGAGGGCCGCCCCGGTCCGCGCGCCTGCCCGGTCCCATCCGGCGGCCACCCGGCGCGCGGCGGCGGCGACCGGGCGGCGGGCCAACAGCCCGTCCCGGTCGGCGACGTGGTCGCGGACCTTCGCCGAGGCGAGGACGAGTGAGACGGCGGCGGCGAGCCGGGCCCCCTCGCCCTGGGCGACCGGCGCGGTGCGCATGGCGCGCAGCGGGCAGGGTCCGGCGGTGCGACGCCCGCCGGGTACGAGCCCCGCCTGAGCCTCCGTCAGAACGGACACGATCAGGCCGTCATAGTTCGTGACGATACGGGCGAACTGTCCGTGATCCGCCCTCAGGGCCAGGCAGAGGCCGCAGAGATGGGCCATCCACTCGACTCTGAGGCCTTCGGAGAGGCGGTGGGTGCAGGGCCTGACGATTCCGAACACGACGATCCCCCGGGAGCCGTTCAGCCGGTGCGCGACGCTCGTGCACCGGGGCGTCGTGCATCGTACCGAGTGCCCCGTTCACCCGTACGTCCCCGGGATCACCCGTACGGCTCGACGCATCATATTTTCTTTTCGCAACCCCCCTTATGCAGGACGAACCCTGACGAATCGCCACATCCTCTGCACCAGTAGCGTCACGAATCGCCTGCGAGCCGACTATCTACTTGGCGCGCTATCCGCATCATGGACGACCATAGGGATACGAAAGAGATGCGGAACACCACAGAACCGCGGTGAGAGGAGGCGTCCATGGGATCGGTGCGCAAGGCGAGTGCCTGGCTGGGCCTCGTGGAGAACAACGACGAGCGGTACTACGACGACGAGTACAACGAGGGCGCGGAGACCGGCACGGGCCACCAGGCGGCCTGGGTCACCGACCCGCGGGTGCAGGTGGCCGCCGAGGCGGCCGAGGAGCAGGACCGCCGGATCGCGACGGTGACCCCGGACAGCTTCCGGGACGCCCGGGCCATCGGCGAGCTGTTCCGGGACGGCGTCCCGGTGATCGTCAACCTCACGGCCATGGACCCCGCCGACGCCAAGCGCGTGGTGGACTTCGCCGCCGGGCTGATCTTCGGCCTGCGCGGTTCGATCGACCGGGTGGCCACCCGGGTCTTCCTGCTCTCCCCCGCCGACACCCAGGTGGTGGCGGGCGAAGCCGCCGGCCGCAAGGCCGACGGCTTCTTCAACCAGAGCTGAGCAGGGCACTCGCCGGAAAGTTCCGGTCAACGCTTCCGGTCGGCGTGTGCGTCGCGGCGCACCTCCGTCACCGGAAGGCGTCGAGACCGGTGAGCGCCTTGCCCAGTACCAGCTGGTGCATCTCCACGGTTCCCTCGTAGGTGAGCACCGACTCCAGGTTCGTCGCGTGCCGCATCACCGGATACTCCAGCGAGATTCCGTTGGCCCCGAGGATCGTGCGCGAGGTGCGGCAGATCTCGATCGCCTCCCGCACGTTGTTCAGCTTGCCGAAACTGACCTGCTCCGGCCGGAGCCTGCCCGCGTCCATCCGGCGGCCCAGGTGGTGGGCGAGCAGGATGCCCTTGTGCAGCTCCAGGGCCATGTCCGCCAGCTTGGCCTGGGTGAGCTGGAAGCCGCCGATGGGGCGGCCGAACTGCTCCCGGCTCCTCGCGTAGTCGAGGGCCGACTCGAAGCTGGCCCGGGCCGCGCCCATGGACCCCCAGACGATGCCGTAGCGCGCATGGCTCAGACAGCTCAGCGGGCCGCGCAGCCCCTTCGCGTCCGGCAGCACCGCGTCGGCGGGCAGCCGCACCTCGTCCATGACCAGCTCGCTGGTGACCGAGGCACGCAGCGACCACTTGTGATGGATCTCCGGGGCCGAGAAGCCCGGGCTGTCGGTCGGTACGACGAACCCGCGGATACCCCGGCCGTCCTCGCCCTCGTCGGTCTGCGCCCAGACGACGGCGACTCCGGCGACCGAGCCGTTGGTGATCCACATCTTGCGGCCGGTGAGGATCCAGTCATCCCCGTCGCGCTTGGCGTACGTCCGCATCCCGGCCGGGTCCGAGCCGTGGTCGGGCTCGGTCAGTCCGAAGCAGCCGATGATCTCGCCGGCCGCCATGCCGGGCAGCCACCGCTGCTTCTGCTCCTCGGAGCCGAAGCGGTGGATCGCGTACATGGCGAGCGACCCCTGCACGGAGACGAGCGAGCGGATCCCGGAGTCGGCGGCCTCCAGCTCCAGGCAGGCCAGCCCGTACTGGACGGCGCTCGCCCCGGCGCAGCCGTAGCCGTCAAGCGACATGCCGAGCGCACCGAGGGCGCCGAGCTCGCGGGCCAGCTCGCGGATGCCGGGCAGCTCGCCCTTCTCGTACCACTCGGCGATGTGCGGCAGGACGCGGTCGGTGGCCCAGGTGCGGACGGTGTCGCGGATCGCGAGGTCGTCCGGGCCGAGCAGGTCGTCGATGCCGAGGGGGTCGGCGGCGTCGAACGGCGGGAGCTTCGACGGCTTCGCGGACTCGGTGCTGGACATGAGGGTGCCTCCGGCGGCTCGCACGGTGCTCGGAGGGACCGGGAGACGCCCGCCCTCCGAAAACTAGCAGTGGTAGTCAGAGCGTCGTGCTGACGTTACGGGTCAGTGTGCCGCTCGTCCAGAGCCGGCCGCCTCGGCCGGTTCGCGCCGCGCGGGCAGCATCGGACGCGGGACCTGGCGGTCCCGGCCGGACGGACGGGCGGCGTCGGCGGCCCGGTAGCCGGGAGTCACGGCCTCCGACGTACGGGGCCCGGCGGCCTCGGGCTCGGCGGCGTCCGGCTCGATCGACCCGGGCTCCGCAGCTTCGCCCTCGCCCTCGCCCTCGCTCCGGAGGCAGTGCTCCTTCGGCGGGCAGTCCATGACCCTCGGCAGCCGCAGGGCGGCCAGCGCGCCGAGCAGCAGCAGCCCCGCGCTGACGAAGAGCGTGATGTGGAGGCCGCCGATGAAGGCGTGCCGGGCCGTGGAGCGCAGCAGGTCGCCCATCGGGCCGCCGAGCTGCGCGGCGACCTGGTAGGCCTCGCCCAGCGAGTGGGAGGCCTCCGCCCCGGCGCGGGCCGGGACGCCCTGCTCGCGCAGGGAGGCGAGGCCGGGGGCGTAGGCGGCGTTCATGACGCTGCCGAGCAGGGCGATGCCGAGGCCCGCGCCCAGCTGGTAGGAGGTCTCGCCGATCGCCGCCGCGCCCCCCGCCCGCTCCGGCGGGGCGTCGCTGAGCATCGACTCGTACGCCCCGAAGAGCGTGGTCTGCAGTCCGAAGCCGAGCAACACGAACGCGCAGGTCAGCAAGGCGGGCCGGTCGTGCTGGCCCATCGAGGTGAGCAGCAGCACCGAGGACGCGGTGAGGACGAAGCCGCAGCCGACCATGCGCCGGGGGCCGAAGCGGCGCAGGGTGTACGAGCCGGTGGCGCCCGCGGCCATCGCCGCGAAGGTCAGCGGCAACAGGCGCAGCCCGGTCTCCAGCGGGGTGAGCCCCAGCACCAGCTGGAGGTACTGGACGGCGATCAGCTGGAGGCCGACCAGCGCCAGCATGGCCAGCACGATGCAGCCGACGGCGGTGGAGAAGGCCGGGCGGGCGAACATCGCGACGTCGATCAGCGGATGCCTGCGGCGCCGCTGCCGGCGTACGAAGAGGATCAGGAGCGCGAGGCCCAGGGCCAGCGGGCCGAGCGCGACCGGATCCAGGAGCCCCGCGCCGCCGCCCAGGCGCTTGACGCCCAGGACGACGCCGAGCACCCCGGCCGCGGCCATGAGCGCGCCCAGCACGTCCCACGGGCCGTCGTCGCCGCCGCGCGACTCGGGCAGCAGCCAGCGGCCGAGCGGCAGGATCACGGCCATCAGCGGAATGTTGATCAGGAAGACCGAGCCCCACCAGAAGTGCTCGACCAGGAAGCCGCCGACGACCGGACCGGTGGCCGCGCCCACGGCGGCGACCGCGGTCCACACGCCGATGGCGAGCGCCCGCTCGCGGCGGTCGGGGAAGACCTGGCGCAGGATCGACAGCGTGGCGGGCATGATCATCGCGCCGCCGACGCCGAGGAGGGCCCGGGCCGCTATCAGGACGGCGGAGGTGTCTGCCGTCGCGGCGAGCAGGGAGGCCACGCCGAACAGCGCGTACCCGATCAGCAGCACGCGCCGTCTGCCGATCCGGTCACCCAGCGTGCCGAAGAGGATGAGCAGCGAGGCGCAGACGAGGGGGTAGGCGTCGACGATCCACAGAAGGGCCGTGCCGCTCGGGCGCAGGTCCTCGGTGACGGACGGGACGGCGACATGGAGCACGGTCGCGTCCAGGGCGACGACCAGAAGACTGAGGCAGAGGACGACGAGGACGACCCAGCGGTTGGCGTTGTCGGCGGCATTGCGCAGCCGGACCCCGGCCGTGGTCGTCCCGGACATCTACGTACCTCCCGATGAGTCCCTCGCGCTCGGCGGACCGACGGTGACGTGGGGTGCGCGTCCCTCGGGCCCGGCATCGACGGGCGAGTGAGCCGTCAGCGTACGCGAGTTCGGTGTGGTCACACGTGGTCCACGTCATACCCCGGTCCGCCGCACAGTGTGGCGTACGCCATTCCGGGCCCGGCCGGAGGGCTCCCGCCCCAGGGCGCGGGAGGCCCGTCGCGGCGGGGGTCGGGACGGTCGGCGCGGGGCCGGCGCGACGGCGTGCGCCTCCCCCGAATGGCCGGATCAAATCCCGTGGATTCCGGTGCGCCTCATTTTCCGAGAGATCAAACACGCTTACGAACGGAACCCGCGGGCAATTGGGTCCAAGATCACGGAGATTCTTCTCCGCTCCCGGAAAAGACGCCGCTCCGAGACAAAGTCCACATCACATCGTCATCACAAAGCAGCCGGATTGGCCTGCTCGCACACTCACTCGCTGTAACGTCGATTGGGTGCGTACCGACATCTTTGCCCGGCTGGACCGGGAGCCGGAACCGCCGAAGATAGAGGCACCGCGGATGAGCCGTCACCGCATCGCCCTCTTCGGCGGGACGTTGGCGTTCTATCTCGCCATCGTCTGGGCGGTGCTGATCACGTCCTGGCTGGTGGCTCTGGACTGGAAGGTCATGCTGTTCCGGCCCTACCAGCAGTGGCCCGAACTGCACCCCTTCCTGGACTACTACGTCGTCCTCGGTCAGCGCGGCCCGACGGCGGTGATGGTCGCCTGCTGGCTGGGCTGGCGCTCCTGGCGTCAGCACACGCTCCGGCCGCTGCTGGTCCTCGGCACGTCCCTGCTGCTGCTCAACGTGACGGTGGGCGCGGTCAAGCTGGGGCTCGGGCGGCTCGGCCCGCACTACGCGACACAGATCGGGTCGGCCGAGATGTTCGCCGGCGGCGATATATTTCCCTCCGGGCACACCGCGAACGCCGTCGTGACCTGGGGAATCCTCGCCTATCTGGCCACCACGCCACGGGCCAGGCGCTATCTGTCGGCGGTCTCCGCGACGGTCTCGCTGGGCGTCGGCCTCACCACCGTGTACATCGGTACGCACTGGCTCAGCGATGTCCTGCTGGGCTGGGCGGCCGGGCTGCTCATCCTGCTGGCGCTGCCCTGGTTCGAGCCGCTGATCGCCCGGACCGAGGCCTGGATCTTCGCGATGCGCGAGCGGTGGCGGGAGCGCCGCGACGGCACCCGTCCCGTGGCCGATGCCGGGCCACAGCCCGTACTACTGCCGCAGTCGATGGCCACCGACGGCCGCGGCGCCGCGCCCGTGGCCGCCCCGGCCGAACCGGTGGTCCCCGCCGGGCATCCGACGGCGGCCGTCAGGGCCCGGGCCCATGGCGGGCACCCCGCACGTCCGGGCTCCATGCCGGTCGCCCCGGCGGGCGTCCGCCGTCCGCAGCCGCACACCGAGCGGGGCCCGCGCGCGGGTAGCCCGGCCCGCCCGATGACCGGCGGCTGACGCACGCCCGTAGAGACGCCGGGGGGCCCCCCCCCCCGCCCGGCGGGGGGGGGGGCGGGCCCCGGGCCAGGGGCCCCCCCCCCCCCGACCCGGGGCCGGCCGGGCGCGTGGCCCGGATCGACGCCCA
>NZ_JAFEUF010000016.1:0-18347 GCF_016901035.1 Streptomyces durocortorensis | reverse complement strand
CCCCCCCGGGGGGGGGCCGGGGGGGGGGGCGCCGGGCCCCCCCCCCCCCGGGGGGGGGCCCCCCCCCCTTCCCGCCCCCCCCGCCCCCGCGGGGGGGGGGGGCGGGGGGCGTGCGGGGCGGGTCGCCCAGGGCCTCAGCCCACCCAGCAGCGCGTCACGGTGTCGTCCTCGACCTGGAAGTTGAGCCGGCCGTGGCGGAACTCCATGGTCAGGAACGTGCCCGGGGGAACCGCCCGGACCGTGTCCCAGCCGCGGGTCCTGGCCTGCCGCTCGGCGGCGTCGGCGGCGAGGCCGACGTACGAGTCGGTGGCGTCGTCCGGCTGTGCGGGAGGGGTCGGTAGAGATGCCATGCCCTCACCGTAGGCGGCCCCGGACCGTGACGGAAGGCGGGGCGGGCCGGGCGTTCCGCTGCATCTCCCCATGCCGTGGCGGTCACGCTTGTGTCACAGGATCCCCACACGCGTATACGCGGCCCTATTCACCCGAACGGACCGGAAGGAGGCCTCGGCGTGCAAAAGCCGAGCCCTTCGTTCACCGGTACGAGGAGGGCATCGGCGGCCTTCCGAAATCATGGGGTGACCTGCTTCTTTTACCATCGGAGCGGGCTGTCGCCCGAATGGCCGCGACACCGGGAATTCCCGCCCTCTTAAACCGCTCTTTCCTTTCTTCACCGCCCCTCTCCCGCCCCGCCCGCCGCTCGGAGTCTCACGGCCCGTCGAGCGCCCGCGTGAGCCGGTCCCGCGCCTCCCGCAGCACCTCGGTGAGTTCGGGAGGCTCGACGACCTCGAAATCGATCCCCATCATCAGCACGTGGATCACCAGCACGGCGAGGTCCGGCGCCCCGGCGGTCAGCCGGCAGGTGTCCACGTCCACGGCCTCCAGGACCCCGGCGGACGGCGAGACCCGCTGAACGGCCTCCGCCAGCGGGGCCTTCAGCAGGATCACGGCCCGGGCCGCGTAGGCGGAGACCGCGACGCCCTGCGAGACGTACGCCGCCAGATCCTCCGCGGGCGGGGTGCGCGGGGTGAACCGGGGGCCGTGCGGCGGGGTGGGGGTGACCCGGTCGGCCCGGAAGGTGCGCCAGTCCGCTCGGTCCAGGTCCCAGGCGACCAGATACCAGCGGTGCTCGGTGCAGACGAGACGGTGCGGTTCGACCGTACGGCGGGAGGACTCCCCGCCGTGGGCCCGGTAGGCGAACCGGAGCCGCTCGGCGTCGCGGCAGGCGGCGGCCAGGTCGGTGAGGACGCCGGGGTCGACCGCGGCGGCGTCCGGGCCGCGCAGCATCGGCACGGTGAACGCGCCGAGCGCGCCCACCCTGCGGCGCAGCCGGTTCGGCAGCACCTGTTCGAGCTTGGCCAGCGCGCGTACGGAGGACTCGCCAATGCCCTCGATGCCGTGCCCGGCGGCCGTGCGCAGGCCCACGGCGACCGCGACGGCCTCCTCGTCGTCCAGCAGCAGCGGCGGCAGCTCGGCGCCCGCCCCGAGCTGGTAGCCGCCGCCCGTGCCCCGGCTGGCGTTCACCGGATAGCCCAGCTCGCGCAGCTTGTCGACGTCCCGGCGGACGGTGCGCGGGGTGACGCCGAGCCGGTCGGCCAGATCGGCGCCGGACCAGTCGCGGTGGGCCTGCAGCAGGGAGAGCAGGCGCAGCAGTCGTGCCGAGGTCTCCAACATACGAGGGAGTCTGCCAGGGGTTGCGGACAGGACTCGTCCGCAGCCCCTGGCTCCCCTCGGCTCAGCGGTCCGCGGGCCCGGGCGCCAGGCGGACGCAGAGATCGTTGTCGGCGGTGTAGCAGGGGGTGGCGAGCACTCCGTCGGCGGCCGGGCGGGCCGGGTAGACGAAGGACTTGGTCCGGGACCAGACGTCGTCGAGGATGCGCGAGATCCTGACCCCGCGCGCCCCCTCGGCCGGGACCAGCCACAGCTGCCAGAGCTGCTCCTCGCGCACCGGCCCGGCGACCAGCTCGGCGAAGGGCAGCGTGGAGACGAAGCCGCCGGACGGGCCGTCCGGAGCGGCGAGCGGGAAGCGGTGCACCCGCGTCGGCTCGCCCGGGAGCCGGGCCTCCACCACCGCCCCCTCCCCCGCCTCGACGCCGTACAGCACGCCCTCGGCCTTCATGCCCGACCGGCCGGGGACGACGGCTCCCGCCTCGGCGTGCGGGGCGCGGACCCAGCAGCGCACGGCGAGCCGGCCGTCGAGGGTCGGGTAGGGGATCCGGGCGCTGACGCTCAAAGACCCGGTGTCCGGGCAGCGGTCGACCAGGGCGCGCAGGTCCCGCAGCCCCGGCTCGACGACCGTCTCGGCAGGCTCTGAGCTTTCGGGGCCCGGCTCTTCGACATACGCGTCCCAGCGGCCCTCGGGCAGTTCGGCGGTGGCCGGGAGCACCGCCCGCAGCCGCCCGGGCCCCGACCTGCTGAGCGGTATCCGCACCGTGCCGCCGGGCTTGCGGCCCGCCGCGCCACGGCGGCGCAGGAGCAAAACGGACGCGGGGGCGGGAGCGGGGGCCGGGCCGGGCAGGTCGGTCAGGTCGGTCAGGTCGGTCAGGTCGAAGGTGAGCGTTCCGGCGCGGTCGGCGGCGCAGTCGGCCCGTACGGCGGTGGCACTCATGAGGTCCTCCCCTTGCGGAGCATGTCGGCGGCCTTGTAGCGCAGGGAGTAGGCCCCGTCGAGGACGCTGCCCCGGGTGCGGTGCAGCGCGGTGCGCAGGGCGCCGGGCCCGTGCCCCTGGGCGCCGCGCGCGACGAGTTCGGCGAACAGGCTCTCGTGGCGCTCGGCGATCCGTGCCGGGTCGAAGCGGGCCGAGGCGCTCAGCGCGGCCGCGCCCATCCGGTGGCGCAGGTCGTCGTCCTCGATCAGCTGGAGCAGCGCGGCGGCGATCGCGTCCGGGTCGCCGACCGGCACCAGACGGCCGTCGACGCCGTCCTCGACGATCTCGGCCGGACCGTGCGGGCAGTCGGTGGCGACGACGGGCAGCCCGCCGCGCATCGCCTCGACGATCGTCATGCCGAAGGACTCGCGGTCCGAAGTGACGGCGGCGATCGACCCCTTGGGCCACTCGGCCTCCATCGGGTTGGCCGAGCCCATCAGGAACACGTGGTTGTGCAGGCCGAGTTCGTCGACGAGGGTGCGCAGCGCGGCCTGTTCGTCGCCGGTCGCGTCCCCGCCGCCGTAGATGCGCAGCCGCCAGTCGGGGCGGGCCGCGGACACCTGGCCGAAGGCCCGCACCAGAAGGTCGTAGCGCTTGACCCGGTGCAGCCGGCCCGCCGCGACGACCCACTTCAGGTCGCCGCCCGCGGGCGGGCAGCCGGGCTCGGGAACGGCGTTGGGGATGGCCTCGATCCGTACGCCCGGCAGCTTCAGCCGGGCGCGGTAGTCGTCCGCGTCGGCGCGGGTGACGGTGGTGAGCGCATCGAGCAGCGTGTAGCGGTGGGCGATCTCGCGGCGCAGCCGGTAGCTGTGGCTGTCGAGCGTCAGGTGCTCCTGGCCGACGCGCACCGGTCCGCGGCGGGTCTGCCGGCTGAGGTGGACGTTGAGTCCGGGTCGGGTGCCGACGACGACGTCCGCCTCGATCCCCTGGAGGTGGGCGGCGATCCGGGCGTCGGTGAGCCGGCTGTACTGCTTGTGCCTGGTGTCGCCGCGCGGGAACACGGTGGCGGGCCGGGCGTGTTCGGCGTCCTCGCCGTCGTAGGTCGCGCTCTTCTTCCGCAGGTCGACGAGGTGGCGCAGCGTCACGCCCTCGGGTGCGCCGAGGACGGGGGCGTCACGGTGCCGGAAGACGGACACGATCTCGACGTCGTGCTGCTCGGCGAGCGTACGGGCGAGCGTGAACGTCGTCCGGATCGTTCCTCCGATTCCATAGGCATTGTGCAGAAGAAAAGAAATATGCATGGTGTCGCTGTTTCCCCTGTCGACCTGACCTTGTCAAGACTGTACGTCCCGGCGGATTTCCGTCCGAAATACGCCGGGAAATCCCGGAGCGTCCGCGACATTGCGCACGGAATCCCCGGTTCCGTCACCGCACCGCCGCTGACCTGCGGGTTCCGGAGGTTGTTCATCCGTTTGACCGCAGGCCCGGAAGTGACCGGACCGCGTCCGCGGACCCGCCGGTGCGCCAAACCGGCGCCTACCCGCCGCCCGTTCGCCAACGCTTTCCTTTCGAGCTTGACGTAGGAAAATGCCGGGAGGTTGCCCGTGCCCCGGGAAAACTTTCCGGACGGGACTCGAGGGACTTACGCCGACCGGGCGACAGCCGCACGTCGACTGCTCGATGTAGCGATGTGTCGACCTTGCGGCACTTCCGTGCGCCCCGGTGCGTGACCCCGGCCACGGATCCCGCGTTGTCTCTTCATGAGCCGGGAACCACCCGGCCCACGCACCGAGTTCGAGGAGCCCCCGTGCCGCGCATGCTCGACGTCAGTCAGGACGTACGCGCCGAGATCGGCGACGACGAGGCCGACCGGCTGCTCGTCGGCGACAACGCCCCGGGCAGTTACGACTGCACCTCCTGCCGGACCCCCGGCGACTCCGACCAGGAACGCACCAGCACGGTCCTGTTCATCGGCGACGAGACCGCCGTCCTCGCGTTCGCCCACGCGACGTGCATCCCCTCGCAGGTCGTCAAGGTCGCGGAGGACCAGCTCCAGGGCGCGGTGCGCAGCATCACCGGCAGCGAGCAGAAGAACACGGAGGGGCTCATGCCCGAACAGGCCGTCCTCGGCATCACCAGCGGACTCGTCCTCATCGAGGACGATCTGCGCCCGGCCCTGGTCGTCGAACCGACCGGCCCGGTCGCCCGGCCCGGCACCGACGGCAGCGGGGGCGACGAGTTCCTCCAGCTGCTGCTGGAGCAGGGTTTCCGCCCCGCCCCCGACATGAACCGGCTGCCGGAGGTCCTTCCGGGCTGGTCCGTGCTGCTGGCGGTGGGCCAGCTGCACGCGGTGCTGCAGCCGAGCGCCGGCGGCGGCAACCCGGTCGCCTGGTGGCAGGCGCACCAGCCGCTCCAGGTGACCGACGGCTGGCGGGCCGCGGTCAACAAGTCGCAGACGGTCCTCGTCTTCGCCGCCCCGGCCGGCACCATCGGCCAGCAGCCGCGCGAGGACCTGCTGCGGGACGCGCTGGAGAAGGCCGCGGTCAACGGTCTCCTGGTCGCCGCGTCCATGCCGCTGGCCGGGACCTGAGCATGTCCGCCCGGCTCGGGAGCCCCCGCCGAACAGCGATTTCTCCGGCGGGGCCGCATCCGACGGACGGCGAGGTCGTTGGCACCTACGTGCACTCATACGACTCCTCCCGCCAGCATCAGAGTCAGATCCCTGCCATGCGCCCTTCGCAGGATCCGTCGGGGGGCATGTCCCCCACCCCGATCTACGACGCGCTGTACTCCGAGTACCGGCGCTCGTTCCGGGCGTTGCCGGGCGACCGGAGCGGCGAGGAGAATCTCGGCTTCGCGGCCTTCGGCGCGGGCCTCTTCGCCTCCAGGACCCCGCTGAGCGGTCACCCCGCACCCTCCGGCCACAGCGGGCACAATGGCCAGAGTGGGAGCGGCGGGCAGAGCCAGCACACCGGCAGCCTCGGCTCCTGGCAGCGGGTCGGGCGGCACGCGGGGCGGCCCCGGCCCGCGGCGCTGCCACCGGGGTCACGGGACTCCTGAGTCCGTACGAGGAAGCCCCGGACCGCTCGCGCCAGAGGCGAGCGGTCCGGGGCTTCGTCGTGCGCGTGCGCGCCGGTGCTACTTGTTGCGGCCGCGCTTCTCGCGTACCCGGACGGAGATGTGGATCGGGGTGCCCTCGAAGCCGAACTCCTCGCGCAGCCGGCGCTCGACGAAGCGGCGGTAGCCGTGCTCCAGGAAGCCGGAGGCGAAGAGCACGAAGCGCGGGGGCTTGGTGCCCGCCTGGGTGCCGAAGAGGATGCGCGGCTGCTTGCCGCCGCGGATCGGGTGCGGGTGGGAGGCGACGATCTCACCGAGGAAGGCGTTCAGCCGGCCGGTGGGGACGCGGGTCTCCCAGCCCTCGATCGCGGTCTCGATCGCCGGGACCAGCTTCTCCATGTGCCGGCCGGTGACGGCCGAGACGTTGACGCGCGGGGCCCAGGAGATCTGCGCGAGCTCCGTCTCGATCTCGCGCTCCAGGTAGTAGCGGCGCTCCTCGTCGAGGGTGTCCCACTTGTTGAAGGCGACGACGAGGGCGCGCCCGGCCTCCACGGCCATGGTGATGATGCGCTGGTCCTGGACGCTGATCGACTCGCTGGAGTCGATCAGGACGACGGCGACCTCGGCCTTCTCCACGGCGGCGGCCGTACGCAGCGAGGCGTAGTAGTCCGCGCCTTCCTGGAGGTGGACGCGGCGGCGGATACCGGCCGTGTCGATGAACTTCCAGGTGATGCCGCCGAGGTTGATCAGCTCGTCGACCGGGTCGCGGGTGGTGCCCGCCAGCTCGTTGACGACGACCCGGTCCTCGCCCGCGACCTTGTTCAGCAGGGAGGACTTGCCGACGTTCGGGCGGCCGATCAGGGCGATCCGGCGGGGGCCGCCGAGCGCGGTGCCGAACTTCTGGGCCGGGGCGTCCGGCAGGGCCTCCAGGACGGCGTCCAGCATGTCGCCGGTGCCGCGGCCGTGCAGCGAGGAGACCGGGTAGGGCTCGCCGAGGCCGAGGGACCACAGGGCGGTGGCGTCGGCCTCGCCGCTCTGGCCGTCGACCTTGTTGGCGCAGAGGACGACGGGCTTGCCGGCCCGGCGCAGCAGCTTGACGACGGCCTCGTCGGTGTCGGTGGCGCCGACGGTGGAGTCGACGACGAAGACGACCGCGTCGGCCGTCTCGATGGCGTACTCGGCCTGGGCGGCGACGGAGGCGTCGAGGCCCAGCACGTCCTGCTCCCAGCCGCCGGTGTCGACGACCTTGAAGCGGCGGCCGGCCCATTCGGCCTCGTAGCTGACGCGGTCGCGGGTGACGCCGGGCTTGTCCTGGACGACGGCCTCGCGGCGGCCGATGATCCGGTTCACCAGGGTCGACTTGCCGACATTGGGGCGGCCGACGACGGCGAGCACGGGGAGCGGGCCGTGACCGGCCTCACCGAGGGCGCCTTCGACCTCCTCGGGGTCGAAGCCCTCCTGCGCGGCGAGCTCCATGAACTCCGCGTACTCGGCATCGCCAAGCTCTCCGTGCTCGTGGCCCGAGCCGTCGGAGTGAATCTGGTCGTTCATGAAGTCCGTTCCTCTTTGCATCATCATCGATGGGCCGCGATCAGCGCGGCCCACTACTCAAGTTCTCAAGTCTGGCCTATCGGCCGGTGAGGCGCTTGGCGCTTTCCAGGTGGGCGGTCAGCTTCGCCTGGATCCGCACGGTCGCCTCGTCCAGCGCCTTGCGCGTACGCCGCCCGTCGCCGGCGCTCGCGTCGAACGCGTCGCCGAAGACGACGTCGACCCGGCTGCGCAGCGGGGGCAGCCCCCGTATCAACCGTCCGCGGCGCTCGGTGCTTCCCAGGACGGCCACGGGGACGATCGGAGCCCCGCCCCGTACCGCGAAGTACGCGAGTCCGGCGCGCAGCGAGGCGAAGTCTCCTTCGCCGCGGGTGCCCTCCGGGAAGATCCCGAGGACGCCGCCGTCCTCCAGTACGCCGAGCGCGTGGCTGATGGCGGTGCGGTCGACGACTCGGCGGTCCACCTCGATCTGGCCGATCCCGTGCAGGAACGGGTCGAGGGGGCCGACGAACGCCTCCTTCTTGATCAGGAAGTGCACCGGTCGGGGTGCGGTGCCCATCAGCATCGGTCCGTCGATGTTGTGGGAGTGGTTCACCGCGAGTATGACGGGTCCGGCGGCGGGCACGCGCCACGCGCCGAGGACCCTGGGCTTCCACAGCCCGTACATCAGGCCGATGCCGATGGACCGCCCGACGGCCGCTCCGCGCAGCGTGGGCGCGCCTGTGGCATCGCTCACGCGGCGACCCGCTTCCCCTCGACGAGGGTGACGACGCACTCGATGACCTGCTGGAGGGTCAGCTCGGTGGTGTCGACCTCGACGGCGTCGTCCGCCTTGGCGAGCGGGGAGGTCTTGCGGCCGGAGTCGGCGGCGTCCCGCTTGATGAGGGCCTCGCGGGTGGCGGTCAGGTCCGAGCCCTTGACCTCGCCGCTGCGGCGGGCGGCGCGGGCCTCCGGGGAGGCGGTGAGGAAGATCTTGAGGTCGGCGTCGGGCAGCACGGTGGTGCCGATGTCCCGGCCCTCGACGACGATGCCGCCGGTCGCGGCCGCGGCGATGGAGCGCTGCAGCGCGGTGATGAGGGTGCGCACCTCGGGGACGGCGCTGACGGCGCTGACCTTGGAGGTGACCTCCTGGGTGCGGATCGGGCCGGAGGCGTCCTCGCCGTCGACGGTGATCGTCGGGGCGGCGGGGTCGGTGCCGGAGACGATCACGGGCTTGGCGGCGGCGGTGGCGATCTCGTCCGGGTTGCTCACGTCGATGCCGTTGTTCAGCATCCACCAGGTGATGGCCCGGTACTGCGCGCCCGTGTCCAGGTAGCTCAGGCCGAGCTTGGCGGCGACGGCCTTGGAGGTGCTCGACTTGCCGGTGCCCGAGGGCCCGTCGATGGCGACGATCACGGAGGAGCGTGCGGTTTCCACGGTGGTGGACACCTTCCTGGTACACGGGGTGGGGATGGACGGGCCAGGGGACGGCCTCGTACCAGGTTACCGAGTACCGGAGGTGCCCTTGTACCCCGTACGGGGGAGGCGTCGGCCACCCCCCGCGCCTCCCCCGCCAGGCTCAGCCGCGGATCGACCAGCCGCGTTCGGTGAGAGCGGCGCTCAGCACGGCGGCGGCGCTGGGTTCGACCATGATCTGCACGAGACCCGCCTGCTGGCCGGTGGCGTGCTCGATGCGGACGTCCTCGATGTTGACGCCGGCCCGGCCGGCGTCGGCGAAGATCGCGGCCAGCTCACCCGGCTTGTCGCCGATGAGGACGGCGACGGTCTCGTACGCGGTGGGGGCGGCGCCGTGCTTGCCGGGAACCCGGACGCGGCCGGCGTTGCCGCGCCGCAGGACGTCCTCGATGGCGTGGGTGCCCGCGCGCCGCTTGTCCTCGTCGGCGGAGTGCAGCCCGCGCAGCGCGGTCACGGTCTCCTCCAGGTCGGCGGCGACCCCGGCGAGGACGTCGGCGACCGGGCCGGGGTTGGCGGAGAGGATCTCCACCCACATCCGGGGGTCGGATGCGGCGATCCGGGTGACGTCGCGGATGCCCTGGCCGCACAGGCGTACGGCGCTCTCGTCGGCCTCCTCCAGCCGGGCGGCGACCATCGAGGAGATCAGCTGCGGGGTGTGCGAGACGAGGGCGACGGCCCGGTCGTGGGCGTCGGCGTCCATGACGACGGGGACGGCCCGGCACAGGGCGACCAGCTCCAGCGCGAGGTTGAGCACCTCGGTGTCGGTGTCCCGGGTCGGGGTGAGGACCCAGGGGCGCCCCTCGAAGAGGTCGGCGCTGGCGGCCAGCGGCCCCGACCGCTCCTTGCCCGCCATCGGATGCGTACCGATGTACGGGGTGAGGTCGAGGCCGAGCGCCTCCAGCTCGCGGCGCGGGCCGCCCTTGACGCTGGCGACGTCCAGGTAGCCCCGGGCCACCCCGTCGCGCATGGCGGTGGCGAGGACGGCGGCGGTGTGCGCGGGCGGTACGGCGACGACGGCGAGGTCGACCGGGCCGGCGGGCGGCTCGTCGGTCCCGGCGCCGAGGGCCGCGGCGGTGCGGGCCGACTCGGGGTCGTGGTCGACGAGGTGCACATGGATGCCCCGGCCGGCCAGTGCGAGGGCGGCGGAGGTGCCGACGAGCCCGGTTCCGATGACGAGGGCGGTTCTCACTGGGCGATGTCCTTGCGCAGGGCGGCGGTGGCGCCGAGGTAGACGTGGCTGATCTCGGCGCGCGAGAGGTAGGTCTCGACATGCACGAGGATACGGACGACCCGGGGCATCGCCCCGTCGATGTCCAGCTCCTGGGCGCAGATCAGGGGTACGTCGACGATGCCGAGGCCGCGCGCGGCGGCGGCCGGGAAGTCGCTGTGCAGATCGGGGGTGGCGGTGAACCAGATGCTGATCAGGTCGTCGGCGACGAGCTCGTTGCGTTCCAGGACGGCGGTCAGCAGCTCACCGACCCGCTCGTCCATGTGCCCGGCCTCGTCCCGCTCCAGCTGGACGGCGCCCCGGACCGCTCGTACCGCCACGTCGCACTCCTCGTTCTTCGCTGCTCTTCGGCGCCCCGGACCCGGCGCTTTCCGGCGCGGCCCGCTGCCCTCCCAGCCTAGATCGGCCGCGGCGGACGCGATCAGGGTGTTCCGTCCGTGAGACGGGCGGGGCGCGGCCGTCGGAGTCCCGTCCGCCACCCGGGCGGGCGCACGGTCCGCCCGGTTGCTTCGCGTGGGGGCCCGCCGCCGCCACGATGGCCCCCACCGACCCGCCACCGAAGGAGAGCCCCATGAACGCACGGCGAAGGACGGTGCTGGCCGCGGGGGCGGCGGGCGCCGCCGCCCTGGCCACCGGCTGCGGATCCTCCGACGGGGACGGCGGCGAGGACGCCAGCCCTACGCCGAGCGCGCCGGGGGACGCAACGGACGGGGCGGAGCTGGCCCGGACCGGGGACATCCCGGTCGGCGGCGGCACCGTCTTCAAGGAGCAGAAGATCGTGGTGACCCAGCCGGAGGAGGGCGAGTTCAAGGCGTTCTCCGCCGTCTGCACCCATGCGAGCTGTCTCGTCTCGACGGTGAGCGACGGCACCATCAACTGCCCGTGCCACGGCAGCAAGTTCAGCATCACGGACGCGGCGGTCGAGGCCGGCCCGGCGACCCGGCCGCTGCCCGCCGAGCAGATCAGCGTCTCGGGCGGGGCGATCCGGCTGGGCTGAGGGCGCCCCCGAAATCCCGGGGACGCCGCGGCCTGCTCCCCCGTACGCTCGCGGCCATGATCACCGCCACCGACGAGGCACTCGTACGCGACCACACGGTCTACGCCTGCGTGATGGGTTCGCGCGCGTTCGGACTGGCCACGGAGGACAGCGATACGGACCGGCGCGGCGTGTTCCTGGCTCCCACGGAGCTGTTCTGGCGGTTCGAAAAGCCGCCGACGCATGTCGACGGGCCCGCGCCGGAGCAGTTCTCCTGGGAGCTGGAGCGCTTCTGCGAACTGGCGCTCCGGGCCAATCCGAACGTGCTGGAGTGCCTGCACTCGCCGCTGGTGGAGTCCGTGGACGACACCGGACGCGAGCTGCTGGCGCTGCGCGGGGCGTTCCTCTCCCGCCACGCGCACGGCACGTTCGTCCGGTACGCGCTGGGCCAGCGGAGAAAGCTGGAGGCGGACGTACGGGTGCACGGCGCGCCGCGCTGGAAGCACGCGATGCATCTGCTGCGGCTGCTGGCGAGCAGCCGGGACCTGCTGCGTACGGGCGAACTGCGCATCGACGTCGGCGAGGCCCGGGAGGCGCTGCTGGCGGTGAAGCGGGGCGAGGTGTCCTGGGCGGAGGTGGAGCGCCGGATGGACCGCCTCGGCGAGGAGAACGACGAGGCGGCGGCCCGGTCCCCGCTGCCGCCGGAGCCGGACCGGGCGGCCGTGGAGGACTTCCTCGTGCGGACCCGGCGGGCTTCGGCGGTGCGGGCCCCAGGGGGTGTCAAGACACCCCCTGAGTGATCAGGCGTCCCAGAGTGCCGCTAGGGACAGCAGGTCGCTGCGGTACTCGATGCGCTCGGACCACTCCTTGGGCCAGGCCGCCGCGCCCAGGTGTGCCCCGGCCAGCGCTCCGGTGAGGCACGCGATGGAGTCGGAGTCGCCCCGGGTGCAGGCGGCCCGGCGCAGGGCGGTGACGGGCTCCTCGGGGAAGAGCAGGAAGCAGTGCAGGGCGGTGGCGAGGGCCTCCTCGGCGATCCAGCCGTCGCCGGTGCGCTCGCACGGGTCGGTCTCCGGCGACGGGTCGCGCAGGGCGTCCTGGACGGTTCCCAGGGCCGCCAGGCACTCGTCCCAGCCGCGCTGGATGTACTCCCCCGGCGAGGCGTCGCCCGCGTGGCGCCAGAGGTCGCCCAGCCAGCGGGTGTGGTACCGGCCCCGGTTCTCCAGGGCGTAGCTGCGCAACTGGCCGATCAGGCCGAGCGGTTCGGCGCCCTGGGCGAGCAGGAACACCGCGCGGGCCAGCAGGTCGGAGGCGGCCGGCGCGGTGGGGTGGCCGTGGGTGAGGGCGGCCTGGAGCTGGGCGGCGCCGGCCCGCTGCTCCTCGCTGAGGCCGGGGATCAGACCGACGGGGGCGACCCGCATGTTGGCGCCGCAGCCCTTGGAGTGCGTCTGGCTGGCCTCCTGCCAGAGACGGGTGCGTTCGAGGAGGCGGCAGGCGGTGAGGCAGGTGTTGCCGGGGGCGCGGTTGTTGTCCGGCGAGTGGTACCAGGCGATGAACTCGGCGCTGACCGGGCCCACCATCCGTTCGGGGGTGAGCAGTCCGCTGTCCATGGCGGTACGGATGCCCCGGCCCAGCGCGATCGTCATCTGGGTGTCGTCGGAGACGACGGCGGGCTCCAGCAGGGGCATGTGCCGCCAGGGGCCGAACTTGGCGAGGATCGCGGGCACGTCGTTGAACTCGGTGGGGAAGCCGAGCGCGTCACCGAGCGCGAGCCCGGTCAGGACGCCGGTGGCGGCCTGCTTGGTGAGGGGCGGGGTGGCGAGGGTCATCGGTCTCGTCCTTCCGGTCCGGAGGGGGAAGCGTCGGTGCGCTGGGGGCGCAGGAGCGGCGGGTGCAGGGCGGTGGCGTCGCCCGCCCGGTAGAGGGCGGCGGGTTTGCCCCGGCCTCCGGTGCGGCGCGGCGGGCCGTCCACCGGCTGGACGAAGCCCGGCGCGCTCAGGACCTTGCGCCGGAAGTTGGGGCGGTCCAGCTCGACGCCCCAGACGGTCTCGTAGACCTGCTGGAGCTCGCCGAGGGTGAACTCCGCGGGGCAGAACGCGGTGGCCAGGCAGCTGTATTCGAGCTTGGCGCCGATCCGGTCGTGGGCGTCGGCGAGGATCGTGTCGTGGTCGAAGGCCAGCGGCCCCGTGGAGCCGGCGTCCCACCACCTCGCGCTCGCCGCGTCGCCGCCGCCGCGCGGTTCGGGCAGGTCCGGCAGGAGTGCGGCGTACGCGACGGAGACGACCCGCATCCTCGGGTCGCGGTCCGGGTCGGTGTAGGTGCGCAGCTGTTCGAGGTGGAGCGCGCCGATCGCGCCGGGGCCGAGGCCGGTCTCCTCGGCCAGCTCGCGGCGGGCGGCGTCCTCGGCGGCCTCGCGCGGCAGCAGGAAGCCGCCGGGCAGCGCCCACCGGCCCCGGTGGGGCTCCTGGCCGCGTTCGACGAGCAGCACGTGCAGCCGGGCCTCGCGGACGGTGAAGACCGCGAGGTCGACGGTGACCGCGAACGGGGCGTAGGCGTGCGGGTCGTAGCCCTCGGGGGCCGGGGCGCTCATCGTTTCTCCGGGAGGGGTGCGGCGAAGTCCCAGGCGGTGGCGAGGAGTTCGTCGACGGCGGCGACGGCGGCGGTGAGCCGCGCCTCGGGCGGGCCGGTCATCTCGATGAACCGCCGTCCCGTACGGGTGAGTTCGGCGCGGAAGCGGTCGGTCATCCAGGGGCGCAGCTCCTCGCCGTCGCGCAGCCCGTCGTCCTCGAAGGCCACGCCCTCGTGGTCGGTGAGCAGCCACAGGTCGTGGTCGACCCGGTCGGCGATCTCCTCGACGAGGGGGTTGCGGCCGCCGACGTACCGCTCGTGCCAGACGGTGGTGGCGAATGAGTCGGTGTCGCAGAAGAGGACCGGGGATCCGGCGCGAGCGGCGGCCTCCTCCCGGTCGTTCTGGGTTGCGGCGATGAGCGGGAAGTCGTCGGTGGTGAACGTGACGTCCTCCCAGGCGGCCCCCGGCCACCGTGCACGCAGGGCGGCGAGCTTCTCCTCGCTGTACTCGCGGCCGTACTCGGCGACGTACCCCGTGCGTGCCCACACCCCGCCGCGCGCCCGGTAGTGGGCGGCGAGCGCGCGGGCGAGGGTGGTGGTGCCGGTGGACTCCGCCCCGAGGACGACGACCCGGCAGGCGAGGCCGGCCCGCACGGGCGGCTGGAGGAAGTCCCAGCAGTCGGCCGGGTCCGCGCGCACAGCGGTGCCGGAGACCGGGAAGAGGGTGCGGTCGGGGTCGACGAGCACGGAGTCCGCGCCGAAGCGACGGCCCAGCTCCTCCCCGTACGCCTCCGAGGTGAAGACCGCGTCGACGCGCTCGGGCACGGCCGCCGTGAAGACGGCCATGTGCGCGTCCCAGACCGCCGGATCGTTGACATCCATGTGCGTGTCGTCGACCGCGCCGACCACCGTGACGTCCGGGTGGACCTCGCGCATCCAGGCGACCCGGTCCGCGAGCGGGATCGACTCCACGGAGGCCGCGCAGACCAGGACGGTCAGCCGTTCGCAGCGGTCCTGGGCGGTCCGGACGAGGTGGTGGTGGCCGGCGTGCGGCGGGTAGAACTTGCCGAGGACCAGGCCGTGTTCGTAACGCTTCATGCGGCGGCCACCTCCGGGGTCCGGGCCTCGCGGGCGGTCAGGTCGCGGTGCCAGTTGCGCAGGCCGACCAGGCAGAGCGCGAGGAACCCGGCGTACAGCAGCGAGGTCAGATACAGCCCCTTGTGGGCGTAGAGCGGGATGTAGACCACGTCGGCCGCGATCCACAGCCACCAGGACTCCAGCCGCTTCCTGCACTGCCCGTACGTCGCCATCAGCGAGAGCGAGGTCGTCAGGGCGTCCCAGAACGGGACGGTGGAGTCGGTGGCCCGGGACAGCAGCAGCGTGATCGCGGCGGTCCCCATCACCCCCGCCGCGAGCAGCCAGGCCCATTCGGTGCGGGTCGTGCGGCGCACCGGCAGGACCGAGGAGCCTGGTCCACCCCCGTGGGTCCAGGTCCACCAGCCGTACGCGGCGAGGGTGATGAAGACGATCTGGAGGCCGGCGTCGGCGTACAGGCCGGCCTGGGTGAACAGCAGGATGAAGAAGAGGTTGTTGGCGATGCCGATCGGCCAGTTGGCGAGGTGCTGGCGGGCCACGAGCCAGACGCACAGCGCGCCGCTGCCGAAGCCCAGCACCTCGGTCCAGCTGACCGGGGTGTCCAGGATCGTCACCAGGGGCTGTTGCAGGGGATCGAGTACGTCCGCGAGACTCACGCCCACCTCCTTCTTTATAGTCACTCTGACTATAAAGGGTGGGCGAGGGCAGCGAAAGGCCCCCCGCCGGTTCTGTTCGAACTTTCCGAACGGATACCGGCCGCGGGCCTGGGTGAGGAGCTGGAGCTGTCTAGAGGCCGACCTCGCGCATCAGCATGCCGACCTCGGTGTTGGTGAGGCGGCGCAGCCAGCCGGACTTCTGGTCGCCCAGCGGGATCGGTCCGAAGGACGTCCGCACGAGCCGCTCGACCGGGAAGCCGGCCTCGGCCAGCATCCGGCGCACGATGTGCTTGCGGCCCTCGTGGAGGGTCACCTCGACCAGGTAGTTCTTGCCGGTGTTCTCGACGACGCGGAAGTGGTCGGCGCGGGCGTACCCGTCCTCCAGCTGGATGCCGTCCTTGAGCCGCTTGCCGAGGTCGCGCGGCAGCGGGCCCTGGATGGCGGCCAGGTAGGTCTTCTTCACGCCGTACTTGGGGTGCGTGAGGCGGTGGGCCAGCTCACCGTGGTTGGTGAGCATGATGATGCCCTCGGTCTCGGTGTCGAGCCGGCCGACGTGGAACAGCCGCGTCTCGCGGTTGGTGACGTAGTCGCCAAGGCACTGACGGCCGTCCGGGTCCTCCATCGAGGAGACGACACCTGCGGGCTTGTTCAGCGCGAAGAAGAGATACGACTGGGCGGCGACAGTGAGGCCGTCGACCTTGATCTCGTCCTTGTGCACGTCGACGCGCATGCCCTGCTCGACGACGATCTCGCCGTTGACCTCGACACGGGACTGCTCGATCAGCTCCTCGCACGCGCGGCGCGAGCCCATGCCGGCCCGGGCGAGGACCTTCTGCAGCCGCTCGCCCTCCTGCTCGGCGCCCGGGTGCGTCTTGGGGAGGTTGATCTCGGGCTTGTTCGCGTACCGGTCGCGGTTGCGCTGCTCGATCTTGGCGTCCAGCTCGCGGGGGCGCGAGGGGGAGCCGCCACGCCTGAAGCCGCCGCCGCTGCCGCCCTGCGAGGACTTCGGACCGCCCTTGGCGCCGCCGCGGGCCGCCGAGCCACGGCCCTTGCGGGGACCGTCCTCGCCGCCGCGGGCGCCGGGGGCGTCGTTGCCGACGTCGTAGCGGCGCTCCTCGGGACGGGGACGGCGGGGACGCTGGTCGCCGCCGTCGCGCCCGCCCTGGTAGCCGCCGCCCTGGCCGCCGGGACGACCACCCTGGCCGCCGCTCCGGCCGCCCTGGCCGCTGCCGCCGCGTCCGCCGCCCTGACCGCCGGAGCGTCCGCCCTGGCCGCCGCCCTGACCCTGGCGGAAGGACCCGCCGCCGTCACGCCCGCCCTGACCGCGTCCGCCGCCCTGGCCGCCGGGACGACCACCCTGGCCGCCGCTCCGGCCGCCCTGGCCGCCGCTGCCGCTTCCGCTGTTCCTGCCACTGCTTCGCATCAAAATTCCGTCTTGTCGTCTGCGTGAGTATCCGGGGTGTCCGGTGCGTCCGGATCGAACGACGGCACACCCTCTAGCGTCTCAGCCTCGATCGCGTCCGCCTCCGGGAGGAAGGGCGCGAGCTCCGGGAGCTCGTCCAGGCCGCGCAGGCCCATTCGCTCCAGAAAGTAGTTCGTCGTCCTGTACAGGATCGCACCTGTTTCGGGTTCCGCGCCCGCCTCGGCCACCAGGCCCCTCTGGAGGAGGGTCCGCATGACCCCGTCGCAGTTGACTCCGCGCACCGCCGAGACCCGCGAGCGGCTCACCGGCTGCCGGTACGCGACGACCGCCAGGGTCTCCAGCGCGGCCTGGGTGAGCCGGGCGTGCTGGCCGTCCAGGACGAAGCCCTCGACGGCCGCCGCGTACTCGGGCCGGGTGTAGAACCGCCAGCCGCCCGCCACCAGCCGCAGGTCGAAGCCCCGGCGCTGCACGGTGTACTCGTCGGCCAGCTCCCGCAGCGCGTCCGCCACGGCCCGGCGGGGCCGCTGGAGCACCTTGGCGAGGTGGTCGACGGTGGCGGGCTCGTCGACGACCATGAGGACCGCCTCCAGAGCGGGCTTGAGGTCGAGCGAGGCGACCCCGCCCTCGTCCCGCCCCTGGTCCTGGTCCGGCTGCTCGCTCATTCCCGTACGCCCTCCTCGTCCGTGCCCCCGCCATTGAGCTCCTGGTCGAACTCGTCCGTCACCACCGGCTCCGCGCCCTGCCCGCCGCACCAGGCAACCAGCAGGTCGCCCAGCGCCTCGTCCTGGTCGAGGGTGACGGCCTTCTCGCGGTACAGCTCCAGCAGGGCCAGGAAGCGGGCGACCACGGTCAGGGTGTCCGGCGCGTCCTCGGTCAGCGCCTGGAAGCTCACCGCCGCCCCCGCCTCCCGCAGCCGCTCCACCACGAGGCCCGCCTGTTCCCGGACGCTGACCAGCGGGGCGTGGATGTGGTCGACGTACACCTGGGGCTTCGGCTTCGGCTGCATCGCCTTGACGGCCAGCTTGGCGAAGCCCTCGGGCCCGATGCTGATGACCACCTCGGGCAGCAGCGCGGCGTGCTGGTCCTCCAGGCCGACCGTGCGGGGGTGGCGGCGGGCCTCCGACTCCAGGCGGTCCTGGAAGATCTCGGCGATGTGCTTGTACGCGCGGTACTGGAGCAGCCGCGCGAAGAGCAGGTCCCG
Source organism: Streptomyces durocortorensis (assembly GCF_016901035.1). GTDB lineage: Bacteria > Actinomycetota > Actinomycetes > Streptomycetales > Streptomycetaceae > Streptomyces > Streptomyces durocortorensis. The sequence continues at coordinate 559 of NZ_JAFEUF010000016.1, read as the reverse complement.
CGCCTCCAGGAGCGCCAGGTCCGCTTCGTCCTCCACCTCGGCGGCGGGCAGCAGCCGGGCGGCCTTGAGGTCGAGCAGGGTGGCGGCGACGACGAGGAACTCGGTGGTCTGGTCGAGGTCCCAGTCGGGGCCCATGGCACGGATGTACGCCATGAACTCGTCGGTGACCTTGGAGAGCGCGACCTCGGTCACGTCCAGCTTGTGCTTGGAGATCAGCTGGAGGAGGAGATCGAAGGGGCCCTCGAAGTTCACCAGCCGGACGGTGAACCGCTTGTCGTCAGGCTCCGGCTCCGGAACCGTCTCCGGCTCGGTCGCGCCCTCCGGCTCGGCCACCGGTACGGGAACGGCTTCCGGCTCCGGTACGGGCTCCTCCCGTACGGCCTCGGGCTCGGGGACGGGCTCCTCCCGTACCGCATCGGGCTCCGGCACGGGCTCAGGGAACGCCGCCTCCGGCTCCCGTACGGGCTCCGGGACCGCCACGCCCGGCCCCCGCCCCAGGGCGCGGCGGCGCGGGGCGGCGGGGTCCTCGGGCGTGGGCATGGTGGTCCAGGGGTGGGGC
>NZ_JAFEUF010000163.1:8756-16763 GCF_016901035.1 Streptomyces durocortorensis | reverse complement strand
GGCGGCTGTGGGGCGGGGGGCGGGGGGGGTGGGGGGGGGGGGGGGGGGGGGGGCGCGGCCGGGCGCGGCGGGCCCCGGCGGGGCCCCCCCCCCCCCCCCCCCCCCCCCCCCCCACGATGCGGACCGCGCCCGGTGCGTACTCCCGCTGGCGCACGACGCGGAACCAGCCCTTGGGGAGCGGGATCACCGCGTGTTCCTCGTGCACCACCCGTCCGCCCTCCGGGAGATGGAGCAGCATCGGGCCGAACTGTCCCGCTTCCCGGATCAGCCGGCCGGGGCCCTGCACGGCGTGCGCGTGTCCGGTGACCTCGCCCAGCGCGAGGACCAGCCGCCCCCGCCCGTCGCGCAGTTCGCCCGGGGCCTCCAGAAGGGGAGCGGGCACCGCCGACTCCTCCAGCTCCATGATCAGTACATCGCCCTGCCGGTACACAGACGTCTCCCCCCTGATCGCGGCACCCGCTGTGCCGACCCTGCGAAAAACGCTACGGGCAGGGTCTGACAACGGACCGTCGCAACGGCCCGGAGGGGATCCCGGTCGCGGCGTTGTCAGTGCGGCTTGATAGACCTTGCGGACATCAGCCGTCCCCAGGATCAGGAGCTCAGGGCCATGTACGGTGCGCAGCATCTGCACGAGTTCGGCGGCCTTCCGGCCGTCGACTTCCGGCACACGACCGACGAGGGCTCCCGGCCCGCCGCGGACGCCGTGGCCTGGCGCGTCTCCGTCGACCCGTACGACGACGACCGCCCCTGGGAGGAGGAGTTCGCCGATTTCCTGGACACCGTCGATCCTGCCGGGGTCCGGGCCCTGATCATCGGTCAGTGGGGCGAGGCGTACGAGGAGAAGTCCTCGGTTCCGATCGGCCTGGTGATCGCCGCCGCCGACCGGCTGACGTCGCTGGAGGCGGTGTTCGTGGGTGATCTGGAGGCGGAGCAGGCCGAGATCACCTGGATCGAGCAGTCGGATGTCACGGCGCTGCTGGCCGGCTTCCCCGCGCTGACGGAGCTCGGGGTGCGCGGCGGGGTGGACCTGGTGTTCCCGCCGACCAAGCACGAGCGGCTGCGGTCGCTGACCATCCAGGCGGGCGGGCTGCCGGTCGAGGTGGTGCGCGGGGTGCTGGAGAGCGAACTGCCCGCGCTGGAGCGGCTGGACCTCTGGCTCGGGGTGTCCGCCTACGAGGGGAACACCGACGTCGCCGACCTCGCTCCGCTGCTCTCCGGCACCCGTTTCCCCCGGCTGAACCACCTGGGCGTGCGCAACAGCGAGATCCAGAACGAGGTCGCCGCCGCCATCGCCTCGGCTCCGGTCGTCGCCCAGCTGCGGGTTCTCGACCTGTCGAACGGGACGCTGGGCGACGAGGGGGCGGCCGCCCTCCTCGAAGGTCAGCCGCTCACCCACCTGGAAGTCCTCGATCTCCACCACCACTTCCTCAGCGAGGCGATGGAGGAGCGGGTCCGCTCCGCCCTGGAGCCGCACGAGGTCCGGGTCGACCTCTCGGAGAAGTGCGAGCCGTGGGGCGACCGGGGCGTCGAGGGCCGCTACACCGCGGTATCGGAGTAGAGCGACATGACGTATCTCGGCATTGAGCATCTGGAGCGCTTCCACGGGCTGCCCGTCCACACCCCGGAGCCGTCGTCCGGCCCCCTTCCCGCCGCTGACTCGGTGGCCTGGCGGCTGGTGTGCGACTACGACGAGGACGCCGGCTTCGCCGCTCTGTGGGAGCAGTTCCTGGAGACGGTGGACACGACCCGGGTGCGGGCTCTCGTCATCGGCGCCTGGTGGCACGACGAGTACACGCCGATCGATCCGGTGGTGGAGCTGATCGTCGCCCACGCCGACCGCTTCCCGGCCCTGCGCGCGCTCTTCCTCGCCGATGTGGTGGGCGAGGAGTGCGAGGTGTCCTGGCTGAAGATGTGCGACATCACTCCGGTGCTCGAAGCGCTGCCGGCGCTGGAGGAGTTCGGCGTGCGCGGCTGCGGCCGGGAGGGGCTCGCGCTGCGGCCGCTGCGCCATGCGGCGCTGAAGTCGCTGCGCTTCGAGTCCGGTGGTCTGCCCGGCGAGCTGGTGCGGGCGGTCGCCGCGAGTGAACTGCCCGCGCTGGAGCGTCTGGAGCTGTGGTTCGGCAGTACGTGGTACGGCGGCGACGCGACGATCGAGGACGTCCGGCCGGTCCTGGCCGGCGGCCTGTTTCCCCGGCTGCGCCACCTGGGGCTGCAGAACAGCGAGTTCCAGAACGAGATCGCCGCCGCCGTGGGCTCGGCTCCGGTCGTCGCCCAGTTGGAGTCCTTGGCGCTGTCCATGGGCACCCTGAGCGACGCGGGCGGCGAGGCCCTGCTCAACGGGCAGCCCCTGAACCATCTGTCCACGCTCGACCTGCGCCACCACTACCTCACCGAGCCGCTGCTGGACCGCATCAGGACCGCGTGCGCCCCGGCCGTGGTCGAGGGCGGCGAGGCCGAGGAGGACTACGCGGACCCGGACGAGGAAGACGAGGAGCCGGAGCGCTATGTCGCGGTCAGTGAGTAGCCTCGGCGACGGCCCGGTGCCGCGCTTCGCGGTGGTCGGCAATCCGGACAACCGCCGGGTCGCCTTCTTCGAGGAGGCCGTACGGGTCGCCGGCCTGCCGCCGGCCCGGGTCGTGCCCTGGCTCCAGGTGCTGCGCGGCGAGGCGGCGTTCCGTCCCGGCGAGAGCGTGCGGATCGATTCGCCCGGCGAGGACGCCGAGGTGGAGCGGCTGCTGCGCGGGGTCGACGACCCGACCCGGGTGGAGGGTTCCGCCCGGTGGTACGCGCGCTTCACCGCAGCGGTGGAGGCGGTGGCGGGCGCGGCCTCCACGGCGGGCGCCGAGCTGCTGGGCTCCCCCGCCGACCTCGCCGTGCTCTTCGACAAGCGGCTGTGCCACGGCCTTCTCGGCCGTGCCGGGGTTCCCGTGCCCGCCTCGCCGACGTCCGGTCCGGGGGCGGCCCCGGTACGCGGCTGGTCCGACGTACGGGAGTTGCTGCGCGAGCACCGGATGCCCCGGGCGTTCGTGAAGCTCGCGCACGGCTCCTCCGCCGCCGGGGTGCTGGCGGTGGAGACGGCAGGACCCGGCCGGGTCCGGGCGAGCACCTCGGTGGAGCGGGACGCGTCGGGGCGGCTGTTCAACTCGCTGCGGGTCAGGCGCTACACCTCGGAGGCGGAGGTCGGCGCGGTCGTGGACGCGCTGGCCCCGGACGGGCTGCACATCGAGCGCTGGCTGCCGAAGGCGTCACAGCGGGGGCGGGCCGCGGATCTGCGGATCGTGGTGGTCGGCGGCCGGGCGACGCACGCCGTGGTGCGGACGAGCCTGAGCCCCATGACCAATCTGCATCTCGGCGGCGCGCGCGGCGACCTGGACGAGGTCCGGGGCGCCGTGGCGGCGGCGGGCGGGTGCTGGCGCGAGGCGCTGGCGATGTGCGAGCGGGCGGCGGCCTGCTTCCCCGGAACGTCCTGTGTGGGCGTCGACCTCCTGCCCACGGCCGGCTGGCGGCGCTTCGCCGTCGGCGAGGTCAACGCCTTCGGCGATCTGCTGCCCGGACTGACCGGTCTGCCGGGCAGCGGCGCCGAGGGCCTGGACACCTACGCGGCGCAGGTCGCCGCCGTACTGGACCGAGCAAGGAACCACCGTGCCGTCACCGCTACCTGACCCCGCCGCGTCCGACGAGCCGGGCGGCCCCGGCCGGCCCGACATGGGCGAGGTCGTGGGCAGCCACGATCTGCTGCTGGTCACGCTGGACACCCTGCGCCACGACGTCGCCGTCGAGCTGGCGGCCGCCGGGCGCATCCCTCACCTCGCCCGGCATCTGCCCGGCGGCAGCTGGGAGGAGCGGCACGCTCCGGGCAGCTTCACCTACGCCTCGCACCAGGCGATGTTCGCCGGGTTCCTGCCGACGCCCGCCTCCCCCGGGCCGCACCCGCGGCTGTTCGCGGCGCGGTTCGCGGGCAGTGAGACGACGGCGGACGGCACGTTCGTGTTCGACACCGCGGATCTGGTGTCGGGGCTGGCCGCCGAGGGCTACCGCACGGTGTGCATCGGCGGGGTCGGCTTCTTCAACCGTCAGGGGGCGCTCGGTTCGGTGCTGCCCGGAATGTTCCACGAGAGCCACTGGGAGCCCGGCTTCGGCGTCGCCTCCCCCACCTCGTTCGAGGAGCAGGTGACCAGGGCGGAGGAGGTCGTCGCGGCGCTCCCCCGCGAGCAGCGGCTGTTCCTCTTCGTCAACGTGTCCGCCCTGCACCAGCCGAACTGGTTCCATCTGCCCGGCGCGACCCGCGAGGCGGGCGACTCCCGGGCCACGCACGCGGCGGCCCTGGAGTACGTGGACCGGCACATCGGCCGGCTCTTCGCCGCCGCGAGCAGCCGCCGCCGGTGCTTCGCCATCGTCTGCTCCGACCACGGCACCGCCTACGGCGACGACGGCTACACCGGCCACCGGCTCGGCCACCCGGCCGTCTGGACCGTCCCGTACGCCCACTTCTTCCTCGAACCGCCCGCACCGCTCCAATCCGTACCGCTCGAACCGGGGGCCGCCCGATGACGATCACCACCAGCACTCCCGTCCTCCCCGCCGTCCGGCCGTACGAGAGTTACGTCTACGCCTATCCGCACAAGACGGCCTACCGTCCGCTGGAGGACCGCCCGGCCCTGCGGTCGCTGTGGGCGGCGGAGCCCAAGGACGCGCTCTCCCTCTATATCCACATACCGTTCTGCGAGGTCCGCTGCGGCTTCTGCAACCTCTTCACCCGCATCGGCGCGCCCGAGGAACTGACGACGCGCTACCTGGACGCGCTGGACCGGCAGGCGGGGGCCGTGCGGGACGCGCTGGGCGACGCGGAGCCGGTGCAGTTCGCGGCGGCGGCGTTCGGCGGCGGGACGCCGACGTTCCTGACCGCCGGGGAGCTGGAGCGGCTCTGCGACATAGCCGAGAAGCGGATGGGTGCCGAACTGCGCTCGGTGCCGCTGTCGGTGGAGACCTCGCCGTCCACGGCGACGGCGGACCGGCTGGCGGTGCTGGCCGACCGGGGCACCACGAGGATCAGCATCGGCGTGCAGAGCTTCGTGGACGAGGAGGCCCGGGCGGCCGTCCGTCCGCAGCGCCGCGCCGACGTGGAAGCGGCGCTCGGCCGGATCCGTGACGCCCGGATCCCCGTGCTGAACATCGACCTGATCTACGGCATCGACGGGCAGACCGAGCGCAGCTGGCTCGCCTCGCTGGACGCGGCGCTGGCCTGGCGGCCGGAGGAGCTGTATCTCTATCCGCTGTACGTGCGCCCGCTCACCGGCCTGCACCGCATCGGTCCGGCCGTGACCGGCCCCGAGGCGCAGGCCCTGGAGGAGGCCGCCTGGGACGAGCAGCGGCTGCGGCTCTACGCGGTGGGGCGGGACCATCTGCTGGTCCACGGCTACGAGCAGGTGTCGATGCGGATGTTCCGGCGGACCGACGCCCCACGAAAGCAGGAGGGCCCGGAGGACTACGCCTGCCAGACCGACGGCATGATCGGCCTGGGCTGCGGGGCCCGTTCGTACACCTCCGCTCTCCACTACTCCTTCGACTACGCGGTGGACATGCGGGAGATCCGGTCGATCATCGACGACTTCACCGCCACCGAGGACTTCTCCCGCGCCGAGGTCGGCCGGTACGTCGACGCGGACGAGGCGCGCCGCCGGCATCTGCTGCAGTCGCTGCTCCAGGCGGCGGGGCTGCCGGTGGCGGATTACCGGGCCCGCTTCGGTACGGATCCGGGTGCGGACTTCCGGGCCGAGCTGGCGGGGTTCGCGGCGCGGGGCTGGCTGGACACGTCGGCGCCGGACGGTCTGCTGCGGCTCTCCCCGTCGGGTCTCGCCCACTCCGACGCGCTGGGCCCGGCGCTGTTCTCCCCCGGGGTGCGGGCGGCGATGGCCGCGTACGAGCGGAAGTGACCGGGCCGTGGACCTGACGATTCTCTACCGGGGCCCGCTCGCCTCCTGCGACTACGACTGCCCCTACTGCCCGTTCGCCAAGCGGCGGGACAGCCGGGCGCAGCTCACGGCGGACCGCGAGGCGCTGGAGCGGTTCACCGGCTGGGCCGCGGCACAGACCGGCGACCGGCTCTCCGTGCTGTTCACTCCGTGGGGCGAGGGGCTGGTGCGCTCCTGGTACCGGCGGGCGCTGACCGACCTGTCGCACCTGCCGCACATCGGCCGGGTCACGATCCAGACGAACCTGAGCGGCCGTACCGACTGGCTGGACGACACCGATCCGGAGCGGATAGCGCTCTGGTGCACGTACCACCCGGGGCAGACCCCGTACGCGCGGTTCCTCGGCAAGTGCCGGGAGCTGTCCGCGAAGGGGATCCGCTACAGCGTGGGCGTGGTGGGGTTCGACGAGCATCTGGAGGAGGCGCGGCGGCTGCGGGCGGCGCTGCCGGGCGAGGTCTACCTCTGGGTGAACGCCGCCGAGGGGCACACGTACACCGACGAGGAGGCGGCGCGGTGGACGGAGCTGGATCCGCTGTTCCCCTACAGCCGCGATCCGCACCGTTCGGCGGGGCTGCCCTGCCGGACCGGCGAGTCGGTGATCTCGGTGGACGGGGACGGCACGGTGCGGCGCTGTCACTTCGTCAAGGCGGAGCTGGGCAATCTGTACGACGGCAGCTACCGCCGTGCGCTCGGCCCGCGGGCCTGTCCGCTGGCCGTGTGCGACTGCCACATCGGCTATGTGCATCTGGAGTCGCTGCCGCTGTACGACGTGTTCGCGGGCGGTGTCCTGGAGCGGATACCGGCCGGGTACGGCACGGGCACGCCGCCGGACGGGCTCGTCGTGCCGAACCCGTCCCGGCGTGCGCTTCCTCTGCTGGAGCCCTGAGAGGCCTGGGCTACAGGGGCAGCAGGTCCGGACGCTTCGCCTCGACGTGGTCCCCGGAGGACTCGCCGCGCAGCCGTCGGCCGATCCAGGGCACCAGGTATTCGCGGGCCCACTGGATGTTGTCGCGCCGTTCGTCGAAGGGGCGGCGCTGGGCCTGCGGCGGCCAGGGCTGGTCCGGGTCGGCGGGCAGCTCGTGACCGAGGACCTGCGCGGCGCGGAGCGCGACCCGGGTGTGGCCCTCGGGCGACAGGTGCAGCCGGTCGGCGTCCCACGCACGCCGGTCCTGGACGGAGCGCAGCGACCACAGGTCCAGCACGGGGCACCTGTAGCGGTCGGCGATGGCCCGCAGATGGACGTTGTACGTGGCGATCTTGCCGCGCATGTGGCGCAGCACCGGGACGCCCCGGGTGTCGAAGCCGGTCGTGACCATGACCGTGCCGACGGCGTTGCTCAGGTCGGCGACGGCCCGCTCGAAACGCTCGGCGAGGTCGTCGGGGTCGGTGCCGGGCCGGATGATGTCGTTGCCACCCGCGCAGAAGCTGACCAGGTCGGGCGCCAGTTCCTTGGCGCGCGGGATCTGCTCCTCGACGATCTGGTCGAGGAGACGTCCTCGTACGGCGAGATTGGCGTAGCGGAAATCCCCGTGCGGGGAGTCCTCGTGCGGGAAGTGCTCGGAGCCGGCCGCCGGGTCGGGGGCCGGGAGCCGGTCGGCGAGGAGCACCGCGAAGCGGTCCGCCCAGCCGACGAAGGTCCCGTCGGGGCCGGGGTCGCCGACGCCCTCGGTGAAACTGTCGCCGATCGCCGCGTACGACCCGATGATGTGCTGCTGGTTGTTTCTCGAATCGTCTGCCACAAGGACTTATCCTGCATCGTCCGATGTGACCTACGCGACCGTAATACGGGGTTGACGGGTGGTGAGATAGACCACCCGGTCAGTTTTTGGTAAACCCGGAATAAAGAGAGGGGGGGGGGGGGGCCCCGGCCCCCCCCCCCGCGCCGGGGGGGGGGGCGCGCGCCGGGGGGGGGGGGGGGGGGGGGGGGGGGGGGGGGGGGGGGGGGCCCGGGGGGGGCGCGCCCGCGGGTGCCGCGGGGGCCCGCCAGGGCGGCGAGCCGGTCGAGCAGTTCCTTGTCGGTGAGCGCCGGGCTGTC
>NZ_JAFEUF010000163.1:0-8746 GCF_016901035.1 Streptomyces durocortorensis | reverse complement strand
CCCGTTGTCCCCACCCCCCCCTATATCGGGGGTGGGCGGGGGTGTTTAACCCCCCCCGGGTTTTTTTTTTTTAACCCCCTAAAAACCCCGGGGGGGGGGCCCCCCCCCCCCCCCCCCCCTCGGATACTTCTCGTCGCCGCTCGGTCAGAGGGAGACGCCGTGCTGACGCAGGTAGGCGATCGGGTCGACGTCCGAGCCGTAGCTCGGGCCGGTGCGGACCTCGAAGTGCAGGTGCGGGCCGGTGGAGTTGCCGGTGGAGCCGGAGAGGCCGATCTGCTGGCCGCCGGTGACGGTCTGGCCGACCGAGACGTTCAGCGAGGACTGGTGGGCGTACTGGGAGTACATGCCGTCCTCGTGCTGGATGACGACCTCGTTGCCGTACGAGCCGCTGTTGCCGGCCGAGACCACGGTGCCCGGGCCGATGGCCAGGACGGGGGTGCCCGAGGCGGCCTGGAAGTCCGAGCCGGTGTGGTAGCCGCTGGACCAGCTGGCGCCGGAAGCGCGGTACTGGGTGGTGACGTTGGCGTTGGCCAGCGGGGCGGACCAGCCGGAGCCGGTGGCCTCGGAGGAGCCGGTCTGCGCCGAGGCGCCGGAGCCCTCGGAGTCGTCGGCGGAGATGGTGTCGCCCTTCGGGGCTTCGTCCTTCGGCGCGGCCTTCGGGGCCGGTTCGGCCTTCTTCGGGGCGGCCTTGGGGGCGGCGGACTTCTCGGCCGGGGCGGAGCCCTTGGCGCCGAGGGTCAGCTTCATGCCCGGGTGGATCAGGCCGGGGTCGTCGCCGACGGTGGAGCGGTTGTCCTGGTAGAGCTTCTCCCACCCGCCCTTGAGCTGGTGCTCGGCGGCGATCTTCGAGAGGTAGTCGCCGGAGACGACGGCGTACGTCTTCGGGGCGGCCTTCGACGCGGCGGGGGCGGCGGCCGGAGCGGTGTGCGCGGCGGCGACCGAGGCGGCGGCCGGCTTGGCGGCCGGGGCGGTGTGGCCCGCGGCGTTCGCGGCTGTGGCGCCGATGAGCGGGAGGGCGAGTGCGGCGCCGCCGGTGCCTGCGGCGAGGACGCCGCGGGAGATCGGGCCGGACTTGGGACGACGGTGCTTACCCTTTGCGGGCATGGGGGAGTTCCTCTCCGGCGCCTGCGAGGTGAGCTGTCGGGTTCGGGCTGGAGATGCCCGGTCGCGTTGCGGCGACTTCACCCCTAGCCGGCCCGGATCGCTCCGGATCGGCGGCTTACCTGGTTCCCCCGCTCCTGCCACACGTGAGTGGGTGGGTGCGAATTCCGGGCGGCGGCAGGATTAGGCGATCCGTCCGGATTGACGGTGACCGTAAACCGGTCAGGACGGGCGGAACAAGCCATCGGTTGCGCGACGGAATCATCGATTCGATATCGCTCCGGATTTCCGGTCACACTCCGTGGATTACGGATCTTGGATTTCCGTGCGGAGAACGGGAATGGCTCGGGGCGCGTTCGCCACGGACCGTCACGGATATGATCCCGCTCACCTCCGAAATCCCATCTCCCCCATTAGCGGGGCATGTTCTGCGAAATACACCAATACGGACATGCCGCAGGCGACGCCTCTGACGTCCAGTCAGGCCGGACCGCCCGGCGCTCCGCATCGAGGAGGGAACCGTGATGATTTTCCGCCGAATCGATGTCGTATCGTCACGGGAGCGCCCTCGCCGGCGAGCCGCGCCGACGCCAGAGATCCCAGGAGCCACCGTGACGCAGCAGGTGCCGCAGGTCCCGCCGACAGAGACCGCGCTGACCGGAGTCCGCAACTTCCGCGACGTGGGCGGGCTCCCCACCACGGACGGGCGGCGCACCGCCTTCGGCCGGCTCTACCGCAGCGGCCACCTGGCGCACGCCACCGCGGAGGACGCGGCCTTCCTCGGCGGTCTCGGGCTGCACACGGTCTTCGACTTCCGCCACTCCGCCGACCACAAGCTCGACGGGTTCGACATCGAGCTGGCCGGTGTCCGCAATGTCAGCATTCCGCTCTCGGACCCGGCCGACGGCGCGGAGTTCTGGCGGCTGGTGGGCGACGGGAACATCGAGCAGCTGCGCTCGGTCCTCGCGGACGGCAAGGGCGTCGACCGCATGATCCGGATGTACCGCGCGACGATCGAGGACCGCACCGCCGAACACAGCCGGGTCCTGCACGCCCTGGCCGAGGACAGCGTCCCGGCGCTGATGCACTGCGCGGCGGGCAAGGACCGGGCCGGCCTCTCGATCGCGGTCGCCCTGCTGGCGGTCGACGTCCGGCCGGAGGCGATCGAGGAGGACTACCTCAAGTCCAACGACCTCCACCGCCGGTACAAGGTGAAGCGCACCGACACGTCCCGCGACGGCATGTCGCCCGAGGTGATGGAGCTGTTGGACCCGCTCTTCGGAGCGCGGCCCGCCTACCTCGCGGCGGCCTTCACGGCCATCGAGGAGAACTGGGGAACGACGGACCGCTACCTGTCCGAAGGGCTGAAGGTCTCCGCCGAGACCCGGGAGCGACTGCGCGAGCGCCTGCTCGACCAGGGCTGATCCCTCCGGCGGCGGGCCGTCACTTGCTCCCGGCCACCACGAAGAGCAGGTAGAGGAAGCCCGCGATCACGTGGCCCGCCACCAGGTAGGCGAAGAGCCGGATGACGACACCGCGCGGCATCCGCTTCTCCTGCGGGTCCTCGTTCGGGCGGCGGCCGGGGCCCAGCGGATCATAGTGTTCGGAATCGGACATGACGGTCCTCTCTGCCGGCCTCGCGGCCGGTGAAGTGAAGGATGCTGCGGGCGGCCGACAGCCGGTCAGCGCGCGTGGAGGCCGTTGCCGAGGCAGAGCTCGGCGGCGGGACTCTGCAACAGGGAGTGGACGAACAGCAGCTCCGCGCCGCAGCGGTCGACGGCCGCGATCCGATGCGGGGTGAGCGAGTCGAAGTGGGCGCTGTCGCCGGGTTCGAGGTCGTGGACGGTGTCGCCGAGCCCGACCCGCAGCCGGCCCTCCAGGACGTACAGCCACTCCTCGCCGGGGTGGACCCGCACCAGGTCGCCCTGGGCGCCGTACGGGACGCGCACCCGCAGCGCCTGCATCGCGCGGCCGGAACCGCCCGCCTGCCGGTACATCCAGCCGTCGGCCTCCGCCCCCTCGAAGCCGCCACCGCGCACGATCGCGTCCCGTTCGGGCGGCTGCTCGCCGAGCAGCTCGGAGACCGTCGTACCGTAGATACGCGCGAGGCCCAGCAGCATCGGCAGCGAGGGCTGCCTGCGGCCGGTCTCCAGCCGGGAGAGATGGGCCGGGGAGAGTCCGGCCCGCTGGGCCGCGGTCTCCAGGGTGAGGCCGCGGGCACGACGCAGATCGCGCAGTCGGGGTGCGACGCCGGGGAGCTCGTCCGGCGCCCCTTCGTCCGGAGGGTTCATGCCTCTATTGGGCCAGGACTTTTCCTCTGAGGCAAATAACTTGCCTCAGAGGCAAACGCCCGCCAGGTCAGCGGTTGGCCACGGCCTGCTTGACCAGCGTCCGCCCGAAGTCCCACATCAGCCCGCCGCCGCTGTGCGCGTCGTCCATGACGGAGGTGAACGCCGTCACGAACCGTTCCACCTCCGCGTCCCCGATGACCAGCGGCGGGATCAGCTTGATCACTTCCAGGTGGTCGCCGGAGACCTGGGTGAGGATCCGGTGCTTCTGGAGCAGCGGCACCACGACCATCTGGGCGAAGAGCCCCTTGCGGGCCGCCTGGAGCATGGTCCAGCGGCTGCGGAGCTTCAGCGAGGAGGGCCGGCCGAACTCGATGCCGATCATCAGCCCGCGGCCGCGCACCTCGTGCAGCAGTTCGTAGCGGTCCACCAGGGCAGCCAGCCGCTCACGCAGCAGGTCGCCGGTGCGCCGGGCGTTGGCGACGGTCTCCTCGTCCTCCATCACCGTCAGGACGGCGAGCCCGGCCGCCATCGCCTGGGCGTTGGAACCGAAGCTCGCGGAGTGGACGAGGACCCGGTCCATCGAGGAGTAGACCTTGCGGAAGATCCAGTCCTTGCCGAGCGTCGCGCCGACGGGCACATAGCCACCGGACAGCGCCTTGGCCACGCAGACCAGATCGGGTTCCACCCCCTCCTCGTGCTGGTAGGCGTAGAAGTCGCCGGTCCGGCCCAGACCGGTCTGCACCTCGTCGGCGATCAGGAGCGCCTTGTGCCGGTGCAGCAGCTCCTGGGCCTCGCGCAGATAACCGGGCGGCGCGGCGTGCACGCCCTTGCCCTGGATCGGCTCGACGACCAGGGCCGCGACGTCGCCCCGCTTCAGCTCACGGCGCAGCGCGTCCAGGTCGCCGAGCGGGACGGCCGTGTCGGGGAGCAGCGGCGCGAACCCGTCGCGGAAGCCGCTCTCGCCGTTGACCGACAGGGATCCCGTCGTGAGCCCGTGGAAGGCGTGGTCGCAGTAGAGGACCCGAGGCTTCCCCGTGGCGTACCGGGCGAACTTGAGCGCCGTCTCGACCGCCTCCGTGCCGCTGTTGCCGAAGAAGACGCGGTCCAGGTGCGGGCTGTGGTTCAGCAGCTTCTCGGCGAGCAGTCCGGGCAGCGGCTGGCAGTCGAAGCGGGTGAGGTCGGCGAGCTGGGCGTCGAGCACGTCGTGGAGGGCCTTGCGGACGACCGGGTGGTGCCGGCCGATCCCCATGACGCCGAACCCGGCGAGCATGTCGAGGTAGTCGTTGCCCTCCGCGTCCCAGAAGTACGCGCCCTCGGCCCGCTCGTAGACCTTGTCGAAGCCGATGGTGTGCAGCATGCGCGGCAGCTGGTGGTTGAGGTGGCGCGCATGCAGCTCGTACCGCTCGGCCCCGCGCTCGGCCAGGAGCCGCCCGAGGTCGAAGCCGCCCGGCCCGCCGTCCGTCACCGGTTGCCGCCCACGCTCTCCCGCGCGGCGCGCAGCGACTCCTTCAGCGATCCCATGGTGGCGAGCACGGCGGTGGGTTCGTAACCGCAGTGCGCCATGCAGTTGGCGCAGCGCGGGTCCTTGCCCCGGCCGTACTTCTCCCAGTCGGTCTCCTCGATGAGCTGACGGTACGTCGGTACGTAGCCGTCGCTCATCAGGTAGCAGGGGCGCTGCCAGCCGAAGAGGGAGTAGTTCGGGATCGCCCAGGCGGTGCACGGGAAGTCCGCCTTGCCCTCCAGGAAGTCCAGGAAGAGCGGCGAGTGGTTGAGCCGCCAGCGGGCCCGGTTTCCGCCGGCGAAGGCCTTCTTGAAGAGCTCGCGGGTCTGCTCGACGCCGAGGAAGTGCTCCTGGTCGGGGGCCTTCTCGTAGGCGTAGGCGGGCGAGATCATCATCTCGTCGACGTGCAGGTCGTCGTTGAGGTAGTTGAGGACCTCGATGATGGTCTGCGGGGTGTCGGTGTTGAAGAAGGTGGAGTTGGTGGTGACGCGGAAGCCGCGCGCCTTTGCCTCCTTCATCGCGGCGACGGCCTCGTCGAAGACGCCTTCCTTGGCGACCGACTCGTCGTGCCGCTCGCGCAGCCCGTCGATGTGCACGGCGAAGGCGAAGTACGGGGACGGGGTGAACTTGTCGAGCTTCTTCCGCATCAGCATCGCGTTGGTGCAGAGGAAGACGTACTTCTTCCGGGCGACGAGCTGGCGCACGATCTCGTCGATCTGCGGGTGCATCAGCGGCTCGCCACCGGCGATGGACACCATGGGGGCCCCGGATTCGAGCACCGCGCCCACCGCCTGGGCGACCGGCATGCGCTGCTTCAGGACACCGGCCGGGTGCTGGATCTTGCCGCATCCCTCGCAGGCGAGGTTGCAGGCGAACAACGGCTCCAGCTCGACGATCAGCGGGAACTTCTCACGCTTGCGGAGCTTTTGTTCGAAGAGATACGTCGCAACCTTGATGGTCTGGCGGAGCGGCATGGCCATCTAGCTCACCTCCTGGGGAGCAGTAAAGATCGGTGCCATTCGTAGAAAGCCGGAAGGACGACACGAAGTACGCGGAACGCCGATATTCCACCGCGGACCGTGCCGATACGGACGAGCTCATGCTCTGGAGCGTCCACGACCACCCGGACGGCCGCAACCGGGCGCGGTCCGTGACACAGGGCGGTACGCAGTGTCGCGGCGGACTCCATGTCGACCGCGATGGCCCCGCCCGCCCGCAGCGCGGCCCGCTCGGGCCCCCGTACGACGTGGTCGGAGCCGGTCAGCGGGCCGGTGTGGACCCTGCGGCCGGGGAGGGCGCGGGTGAGGGCGGCCACCAGGACGCCGGTGCCCGTGCAGGGGGTGGTGCCGTCCGCGTCCCGGGTCTCCTCGGCGACGACGAGGTCCCCGGGGTGCATCCCCGGGGCGAGCCCGGCGCAGAAGCCGGAGGCGATCACGGCGGCGTCGGGCACCCCGCCGGGGCCCAGGAGGCGCGCCACGGCCGCCTCCGCCGCCCGGGGGCCCATGCCGGTGCGCAGGACCCGGACCGGGCCCGGGGCGCTCCTGCCGCTGCGCAGGGCCACCTGCTCGATGCCGAGGGCGCAGGCGACCAGCAGCGGCGTCACGGGGCTCCCGGGGCCGCGCGGATCGCCCATCAGGCCCCCTCGGCGACGTCCGGGCGGTTCACGAACGGATCGCCGTACACATACCGCCCGAGCGCGGTGAGGGGGAAGACCTGGCGGTAGAGGTGGTAGTTGATGGAGAAGTCCCACGGGAAGCCGGTGCCGGTGAAATACGGCTCGTCCCAGGAGCCGTCGGCCTGCTGCGCCTCGGTGAGCCAGGTGACGCCCCGGGCGACCGCGCGGGTGTCGCGGCGGCCCGCGGCGAGGAGGGCGAGCAGCGCCCAGGCGGTCTGGGAGGCGGTGGACTCACCGTGCCCGATCCACTTCTCCTCCTGGTAGGAGCGCAGGTCCTCGCCCCAGCCGCCGTCGTCGTTCTGGACGGACTCCAGCCAGGTGACGGCCCGGCGGATCGCGGGATGCCCGGCGGGCAGTCCGGCGGTGATCAGGGCGGGCACCACGGACCCGGTGCCGTAGACGTAGTTGACGCCCCAGCGGCCGAACCAGGCGCCGCACGCCTCCTGTTCGGCGAGCAGCCACTCGATGCCCTCGCGGGTACGGGGGTGGCTGGCGAGCCCCTCGACGGCGAGCATCTCCACGACATGGCCGGTGACGTCGGCCGAGGGCGGGTCGATGACCTCGCCGAAGTCGCAGAAGGGCAGGCGGTTGGGGAAGGGGCTGGTGTTGTCGGCGTCGAACGCGCCCCAGGCCCCGTTGCGGGACTGCATCCCCAGGTTCCAGCGGACCCCGCGGGCGATGGCGGCTTCCAGCCGGGCGGGGTCGGGGTGGCGCACCCGGCGCAGCGCCAGGACGACCTCGGCGGTGTCGTCGATGTCCGGGTAGTTGTCGTTGTGGAACTCGAACGCCCAGCCGCCCGGGGGCAGTTCGGGTTTGCGGACCGACCAGTCGCCGGGTCTGGTGATCTCCTCGGCGAGCATCCAGTCGGCGGCCTTCACCAGGGCGGGGTGGTCGGGTCCGAGTCCGGCGTCGGCGAGTGCGATGGTGGCCAGGCAGGTGTCCCAGACAGGCGACTGGCAGGCCTCGATCATGCGGGCGCCGTCCTCTCGGTGGACGGCGAACCGGTCGAGCGAGGCCAAGCCCGCTTTCATCACCGGGTGGTCGAGGTCGTAGCCGAGGAGGTGCAGGGCGATGACCGAGTAGACGGCGGGCGGCTGGATCCCGCCCCAGCAGCCGTCGTTCTCCTGGCGCTCGATGATCCACCGGGCGGCCACGTTCATCGCAATACGGCGCAGCGGGCGCGGGGCGACCTTGTGGTAGAGGTGCAGCCCTTTGTCGAGGCGCTGGAAGAGTCCGTCCCAACTGGTGGGCGGGGCAAGCTTCCTGGCCGGGTTGGGGTGGTCCGGGTCGGTGTGCAGCTCGTCCAGCGGGAAGGGCGCGGGCCGCACCGGGCGCTTCGCGGAGACGATGGTGAGCGGCACGATGGTCTGCCGGGCCCAGCAGCCGAAGTCGTAGATGTTGAGCGGCACCCACTTGGGGAAGAACATCAGCTCGGGCGGCAGTTCGGGGAGGTCGTCCCACTTCCACCAGCCGAACAGGGCCAGCCAGATGCGGGTGAAGACACGGGCGGCCGCGATGCCGCCCTGCTCCCGGATCCAGCCGGAGGCGCGGGCCATGTGCGGTTCGTCGGGGCGGTCGCCGGCCAGCCGCAGGGCGACGTACGCCTCGATGGTGGCGGAGAGGTCGCCGGGTCCGCCGTAGAAGGTGTTCCAGGTGCCGTCGCCGAGCTGTTCGCCGCGGATGAAGAGGGCGGACGCGCGAGTGGTCTCGGGGTCCTGGATGGAAAGGAACTGGCGCAGGAGCAGGTCCTCGGCGTCCATCGTGACGTTGGTGGCGAGGTCGCCCTTCCACCAGCCCTGCTCGTCCTGCCTGCCGAGGAGGTGCTCCACGGAACGTTCCGCGGCCTGCCGCGCGATGTCGGTGACATCGTCGGCGGCGGTTCTCGTGTCGGTCGGATCGGCGGCAGGGGCCCCGGCGGTCTTCGCGGCCCCGGTCGATCCATCGGTCGTCGCTGTCATGAGCTTCCCCTTACGTGCAGTCGGTTCTCTGCTGTGCTGGGGTCTCCGTGGGGCCGGGGCCCCGGGGGGGGGGGGGGCCGCGGGGGGCCCCCCCCCCCCCGGGGGCCCGGGCTGTAAGACAAGCGCCGGTAGAAATAGCGGCCCGGGGCACCGCCCGGGGGGACCCCCTTTGGCGCCCACACCCCCCGGATAATGGGCCCCCCCACACAGGCGTCACAGA
>NZ_JAFEUF010000162.1 GCF_016901035.1 Streptomyces durocortorensis | reverse complement strand
CCCCGGGCTACTTCGCGGCCGCGCCTCCCCCGCCCACCCGCGAGCGCCGCTCCGCCGGGGCCACCGCCGCGCTCGTCGCCGTCGCCGTGGTCGTGGCGATAGGGGCGGGCGGATCGGTGTACGCGTTCATGAACGGCGACGGCGCGGGGAAGACCGCGTCCCGCGGCCCTTCGGCCTCCGCCCAGGCCGACGGAGGCGGGCAGGGGCGCGGCGAAGGGGGCGTTCCCGAAGGGTTCCTGGGGACCTGGTCCGGCTCCATACCCGGCGAACAGGGCCCGTCCACCCGGACGTTGACCATCCGGCAGGGCGACGTGGGCGACCAGGTCCTCGCCCTCACCGCCGAGGGGCCCCTCGAATCCGGGTCCACGTACCACTGCGAGTTCACGGCCCCCCTCTCCGGGCCGGCCGCCGGGGACGGCCCGGTCCGCATCGGCCCCTCCACGGTGTCCTCCGGCCGCCCTGCCACCTCCTGCACGCCCGGGAAACCCACCGAACTGGCCCTGCTCCCGGACGGCAGCCTGCGCCGCACCACGACCGGGACCGGCGAGAGCCTGATCTACACCAAGTCCAACTGAGCGGAAGGCACTTCGGCCACCGGAGAGGCCGTCCGCCGCCGCAGCGCCCCCGTGATCAGCGCCGCGCCGCCCAGCAGCAGGAGCACCACCAGCATCGCGTTCCGCAGCCCCACATGGTCGGCCAGGAAGCCCAGCGACGGCGGTCCGACCAGGAACGCCGCGTAGCCCGCCGTCGACACCGCCGCGACCCGGGCCGAGGCGTCCACCGGCCTCGCGCCCTCCCCCGCCGCCGAGATCGTCACGGGAAAGCCGAGCGAGGCGCCGAGGCCCCAGAGCACCACCGCGGCCCCGGCGAGCAGCGCGCTGTCCGAGAAGATCACCAGCGCCACGCCGACCGCCGCCACCACCGCGCTGGCCCGGACCACGGCCGCCGGGCCGTACCGCACCAGCAGCGGCCCGCCCGTGAACCGGCCCGTCGTCATCGCCGCCGCGAACAGCATGAACGTCAGCGAACCGGCCGTCGCACTCGTCCCGTGGCCGTCCACCATCAGCAGCGGCAGCCAGTCGTTGGCGGATCCCTCCGCGAAGGCCATGGCCAGCACGATCAGGCCGATCAGCACCAGCCGCCGGTCCCGCCAGACCTCCACCTGCGCCCGCAGCCCTCCGGTCCGCGCGCCGTCACCGGTCCGCCCGCCCTCACCGGTTTCCGCCGACTCCCGCCCCGTCCCCGCCGGGACCGCCCGTACGGTCCACACCCCGGCCGCCGCGACCGCGAGCGCGACCGCCGCCAGGTGCCAGCCGACCGGGAAGCGGACCGCCGTCAGGCCCATCCCGAGCAGCGCGCCCACCACCGTCCCCAGGCTGAAGCAGCCGTGCAGCACCGGCAGGACCGGGCGGCCCACCGTCCGCTCGACGGCCGCGCCCTCGATGTTGAACGCCACCTCCGCCAGGCCCATCCCGGCCCCGAACAGCGCGAGTCCGCCGAACACCCCGCCGGACACCTCCAGCGCCGCGGCCCCGGCGATCACCAGCAGCCCGGCCACCAGCAGCCCCGCCCCGAGGGTGATCACCAGCCGCCCGCCGTGCTTGCGCACCAGCCCGCCGGAGAACAGCACCCCCGCCATCGAACCGATCGAGAGCCCGAACAGCACCAGCCCCATCGACCCCGTGGACACCTCCAGTGCGTCCCGGACCGCCGGCGTCCTGGCCACCCAGGACGCCATGCTCACCCCGGTGGCGAGCATGAAGAGGAAGAGCGCCGCGCGCCAGCGGCGGGTGGTGGCGTCCATGACCTGGGGTTTCTTCATGGGTGACGAGCGTACGCCTGAAGCGTACGTCCGTACACTCCCTGCCCGCGCTCTATGCTGCGACGCAGGACGAGAACCCAGCCGAACCAGACCGAGACCCAGGCCGAGACCCAGGCCGACTCCGAGGAGGCGCCGCGTGGCGACCGGGCGCACCGACCCCGAGCGGCGGGACCGCATCATCGACGCGGCGCTCGACCTCATCGTCGACGAGGGCGTCGCGGGCGTCTCGCACCGCAAGGTCGCCGCCCGCGCGGGCGTGCCGCTGGGCTCGATGACGTACCACTTCTCCGGCATGGACGAGCTGCTGCACGAGGCGTTCACCCGGTTCTCCGGAACGATCGTCGCCGTCTTCGAGGAGCGCCTCGGCGCGGCCACCACCCCCGACGAGGCCCGCGAGGCCGTCGCCGATCTCGTCCACCACCTCTCCGGCGGCAACCAGCGCGAGCTGATCCTCACCCACGAGCTCTACACCCTCGCCGCCCGCCGGCCCGCCTACCGCGAGCTCACCCGCACCTGGATGGGCCGCAGCCGCCGCGCCCTGGAGTGGCACTTCGACCCGGCCACCGCCCGCCAGCTCGACGCGCTCATCGAGGGCCTGTCCATCCACCGCGCCCTGGAGACCGAGCCCCACGAGCGCGCCCTCACCGTCGAGGCGATCGCCCGCATCACCGCGCCGCGCCCGTAGGACTCGCTCCCGGCCCGCGGACTTCCCGAAGTCGTCCGAGGTCGGCAAGTAGCAACGGGAACCTGGGCTTTGAGAACCCCTGCTGGTGCCATGGAGTGGTCGCTCTCCTCCGGGGAGATCTGTGGAGAAGGGAATCTCGCGGGATGCGGACCACAACACTGGGCAGGGACGGGCCGGTCGTCGGACGGCTGGGGCTGGGCGCGATGGGCCTCTCCTACCGTTACGCCCCGGCCCTGCGGGACCGGACCAAGGCCGTATCGCTGGTCCGGGAAGCGGTGGACCTCGGGGTCAACCTCGTCGAGACGGCCGGCGCCTACGCGGCCGGGGAGAACGAGCGGCTCATCGGCGAGGCCATCCGCGGCCGCCGCGACGAGGTCGTGCTGTGTACCGGCGGCGGCCTGCTCGGCGACCCGGACGGCGGGCTGCGGCCCGCGGGCGGACCGCAGGCCCTGCGGGACGCGGTCGACGAGAGCCTGCGCCGGCTGCACGTGGACCACATCGACCTCTACCTGCTGCGCCGCGTCGATCCCGGCGTACCGCTGGAGGAGAGCTGGGGGGCGCTGGCCGAGCAGGTCTGGGCGGGGAAGATCCGCATGCTGGGGCTGCCCGTCGTCACCGTCCAGGAGGCCCGTGCCGCCGAAGCCGTGCACGAGGCGGCGGCGATGGCCGCCGAGGTGTCGCTGTTCACGCGCTGCGGCCTCGACGACGTCGTGCCGTACGCCGTGGAGCGCCGGATCGCCCTGCTGGCCGGCGCCCCGCTCGGCCGCGGCCTGCTGACCGGTGCGCTGGCCCGGGCCGACGACCTGCCCCTGGACGACTGGCGGCTCACCCAGCCCCGCTTCGCCCCGCGCGCCATCCGCCACAACTTCGCGCTCACGCAGGCGGTCGCCCACGTGGCCGCCCGGCACGGGGCCACCCCCGCCCAGGTCGCCCTGGCGTGGCTGCTCCGGCTCGGCGACCACGTGGTGCCGGTGCCCGGCACACGGGCGGCGGACCACCTCGCGGAGAACCTCGGCGGGGACGGGCTCCTGCTGACCGAACAGGACCTGACCGACCTGGAGTTCCTCCCCTACCCGTCGGGTGCGCCGGAGAGCTGAGCCGCACCGCGCTCGCCTCTCATCCCGATCACCCCGATCACCCCGATCACCCGACCGTCTCTTCCGACTTCCGGCTTCCGGCTTCCGGCCCTTCCGGCTTCTCTGGAGTTCTTGACATGACGACCTCTCTGGTACGGCAGGTCCTCCCGCGGCCACGTCCGCGGGCGGCCACGGCCGACGTCCACGGCACCACAGCGCCCGGATTCGCCTCCGTGCGCCACTCCTTCGAACAGGCCTGCCGGGACGCGGGCCCGCCCGGCTCCCGGGGAAGCGCGCTGGCCGTCGTCCAGGACGGCGAACTCGTCGTCGACCTCTGGCACGGCACCGCCGACCCGACCACCGGGACGCCGTGGACCGGCGACACCCTGGAGCCGGTGCTGACGGGCTCCCACGGGATCCTGGCCACGGCGGTCCTGCTGCTCGCCGACATGGGCGCGCTCGCGCTGGACCGGCCGATCGCCGACCACTGGCCGGAGTTCGCGGCGCGCGGCAAGGGCGCGGTGACGCTGCGGGACGTGCTGACGTTCACCGCCCGCCTCCCGGCCATGGCGGCGAACCTCGGCCAGCGGGACGTCGAGGACCCGTACCTGATGGCCGCGCTGCTCGAACTGGACGGCCTGGAGGAGGACCCCCGGGCCGGCGGCGTGCTGCACGGGCCGTGGACCGCGGGGTGGATCGCCGCCGAGGTGATCCGCCGGGTCGACGGCCGCGAACTCGACCTGTTCTTCCTGGAGGAGATCGCGGGCCCGCTGGGTCTCGACATCCACTTCGGGCTCGTCCCCGACCAGCTGCCGCGGACCGCCCGCATCTCGTACGGCACGGACTTCCGCGCCCGTTTCGCCGCGCCGGCCGCCCGGACGGTTCGCGGCGGGGTGTGCGACGGCGACGCGGACCTCTACGGGCGGGTGTGGAACAACCCCTCCCCGTTCCCGGCGGACCCCGGAGTGTGGAGCGAGAGCCGGCGGCGCTACGCGCTCGTCCCCTCGCTGGGGGCGTACGCGTCGGCGCGCGGCCTGGCCCGGCTCCAGGGCGTCCTGGCCGAGGACGCCGTACGGGCCCCGGGCGAGGAGCCGCTGCTGTTGTCGCGCCGCACGCTCGACCAGGCACGGAGCTTCTGGGTCGAGGGCCTGGATCCGCTGCTCGGCGGGGTCAGCGCGTACGGCGAGGGCGGCTTCCAGCTGCTCGACGAGGGGCTGCACCCGGCCGTCCGCTCCGGCGCGTTCGGCCACCAGGGCCCCGGCTCGGTCGCCTACCAGGCGTGGCCGCGGGCCCGGGCCGGGGCCGCGTGGGTCCGCAACCGGCTGACGGCGGGCCCGGGCGCCCCGGTCCTGGACGAGGTGGCGGGCGCGGTGGCCCGGGCGCTACGAACCGCCTGACGCGCGGGCCGCTTCGGGCACGGTCCGGCCCGCCGGGTCGACGTTCCCCCCGGCCGCTTCGGGCACGGTCCGGCCCGCCGAATCGGCCGTACCCCGGGCCTCCTCCGGCACCGGCCGGCCCGTCAGGTCGACGGTGAGGCCGTGCAGGACGACGTCCCAGACCGAGTCCCAGACGGAGACGGAGTCCCAGGCCGAGTCCCGGGTCCTGCCGTGCGCGGCCATGGCGCCCTCGGTGAGGTGCGCCAGCAGGGCCACGGCGTCCTCGGGGGAGACGCCGGGGCGGAGCCGGTGCGCGCCGTGGGCCCGGTCGAGCAGGTCACGGAGCATGGGCAGCCAGGCCTCGGCCAGCGGCGGTACGCCCTCGGGACGGTCCGCCTCCAGGCGGCGCGCGGCGCGCACGAAGGGGTCCTCGTGCGCCAGCCGGGCCAGGGATCCGATCAGGGTGCGCAGTCCGCGCAACGGGTCGCCGGCGGAGGCCAGTTCCGCCAGGCAGCACCGGAGCCGGGCGCGCCCGGCCGTGCGTACCTCCTCGGCCAGGACGGTCTTGGTCCCGAAGTGGAAGGTCAGAGCGCCGATCGAGGTCTCGGCCCGCCGTCCGACCCGCTGGAAGGAGGCGCCTTCGTAGCCGCGGTCGGCGAACTCATCGGCGGCCGCCTCCAACACGGCCTGGCGCGTCCTGGCCGCCCGTTCCTGCATGCGCCTTCTCCTTGAACCTCGGCAAGTAGTCGTTCTCTCGAACAGAAATATAACGAACATTCTCTATGTTTGTTAGTCTGCACAGCGACGCTCACCTGGGAGGGACCTGCAGTGACGACGACGTACGAGACGCCCGACATGGCGACCGGCCGGCCACCGGGCGATCTGTCCCGGCTCCTGTTCGGCCACCTGCACCGCTCCGACCAGCAACGTTGGGGGCACGTGTATCTGCAGGGGCTGATGCGGACGCACGGGAAGAAGACCGTGCGCCGGATGGCGGCCGTCGTGACCGGCTCGGAGGCCGCCTCCGCGTCACTGCACCAGTTCGTCAACGCCAGCCCGTGGGAGTGGGCCCCGGCCCGCGGCGAACTGGCCCGCTGGGCCGCCCGGTCGCTGCCGGTGCGGGCCTGGACCCTGGCACCGGCGGTGCTGCCCAAGCGCGGCGCCTGCTCCGCCGGGGTGCACCAGCGCTTCCTGCCGGAGTCCGGGCGCACCGTCAACTGCCAACTGGGCCTCGGCCTGTTCCTGGACGCCGGACAGGCGCATGTCCCGGTCGACTGGCGACTCTTCCTGCCGCCCCGGTTCACCCACGACGAGGCGGTACGGGACCGGGCGAAGATCCCCGCGACGACCCGGGCCCAGCCGCTGTGGGACCACGCCCTGCGCCTGGTCCAGGACATGACGTCCCGGTCGGACGGGCGGACGGCGCCGGTGGTCGCCGACCTGACGTCCCTGTGCGATGTCATGCCACTGGTGCGGAGACTCCAGGGCGGCGGGCACGCCCATGTGCTCGCCGTCCCGGGCCAAACCACCCTCGCCGGACCCGAACTCCCGCCCGGAGAACGCGAGTCGGTGCGCTCCCTGCTGCTGCGCCGGGGCGTACGGCACCCGGCGGGGCCGGGCCGGCAGGTCGTCTCGTACGACACCCCGGTACGCGGGCAGCGCCAGGACGGCGAGCACACGGGCGGGGCGGGACGACTGCTCGCCGAGTGGGACGCGGGCAGCGGGCGGCCGGGCCGGATCTGGCTCACGAACATCACCGACCGCCACCCGGCCGAGCTGCTGGAGCTGGCCCGGTCCCCCCGGGGCGCCCGGGCCGCGATCGAGCGGATGGGCGAGAACTTCGGCCTCCTCGACTTCGAGGGCCGCTCCTTCCCCGGCTGGCACCGCCACATGACCCTCGTCTCGGCCGCCTACGCCTACAGCACCCTGGAGGGCATCAATCACTGACCCCATTCCTTGCCTGTACAAGTAGATAGCGACGGGAGCCGCTTCCGCAGACGTCAACACTCCCCAGATGATTGCATGGGCATGTATCTTGTTTTCATCGCAGTCGAGAAGGGGAGCCGTTTCATGACGATCCAGCAGCAGCCACGCGCCGCCTCCGATCAGGCCATGTGGGAGTCCGTCCTCGGCCTGCACGCCTTCGTGGAGCGTCAGCTCGCCCACGCCCTGCAGCGCCGCTACGGCGTCGGCCTGTCCGAGTACCGGGCCCTGGAGGTGCTCACCCAGGCCGAGAAGGGCGAGTGCCGGATGCAGGAGCTGGCGGACCACATCGGGCTGGGCCAGAGCTCGGTGACCCGCCTGGTGGGACGCCTCGACAGCGCCGGGTACGCCTACAAGGACAACTGCGCCGACGACAAGCGCGGCGTCTTCGCCGTCATCACCGAGGAAGGGCGCAAGCGCTACCAGGACGCCCGCGCCACGTACGCCGACGTGCTCAGCTCGGCCCTCAACACCGCGAGCGCCGACGACCAGCTCGCCCGGGCGGTGCAGGCGCTGCGCAGCGCCGCCTGACACGATCACGGCGAACGGCAGACGGCAGACGGCAGGCGGCGGGAGGCGTCCGGGGTGACCCGGACCACCCGCCGTCTTTTGCATGTTCGGGCTTCTTCTTCGAGCCGGGGGAGTGACCTGGATCACCTCACCTCCCGATTTACATGCTTGACCATGCAAATAAAAGCCGTTAGGTTCTTGCTCGTGGCCAGCCAGTCGGCCGGCCACGACAGCCAATCCATCCAGGCATCCAGGGGGACCGTTGCCTTCGCCTCGTCTGTTGCGGGCAATCAGCCGGCACGCACAGGACCAACCCGACAGAACCGCGCTCGTCAGCGCCGGTCGACGCGTCAGCTACGCGGAGCTGGAGCGGCTGACCGCCCGCGCCGCAGCCGAGCTCGACGGCGCCGCCTTCGGCTCCGTACGCGCCCTGTGCGTCCCGGCCCACAAGTCGGCGGAGACCGTCGCGCTGCTGCTGGCGGCGTGGCGCCGGGGGATCAACACCCTGGTCCCGTCGCCCGCCCTGGGCGCCGCCGCCCTGTCCACGCTCACCGCCCAGGCGCACGGCCCGCTGACGGCCGTCGCGGTCCCCGGCGGCGGCGTGACCCTGTCGCGGGAGGAGACCGACCCCGCCCTGGCGGACGGCTTCAGCGCCCCCGACCCCGAGGAGTCGCTGCTGACCCTCACCACCTCCGGGTCCACCGGCGTCCCCAAGCTCGTCCCGGTCCGCGTCGAGGCCTTCGACCGCTTCGCGGACTGGGCCACGGCGAAGTTCGGGCTCGACGGCGACACCAGGGCGCTGAGCTTCTCGCCGCTCAACTTCGACCTGGCGCTCCTCGACGTCTGGACGGTGCTGGAGGCCGGCGGCACGGTCGTGCTCGCCGACGCCGGGGCCAGCGGGGACGCCGGCTATCTGCGCGACCTCACGCAGGCCAACGGGGTGACCCTCGTCCAGGGGGTGCCGCTGCTGCACCGGCTCCTGGCCGCGGACGACGCCCGTTACCCGGCGGTCCGTACGGTCGTGTTCACCGGGGAGGCCGTCTCCGAGCAGGGCCTGCGGGACACCTTCGCCGCCTGCCCGGCCGCGCGCTTCCACAACGTCTTCGGCTGCACGGAGACCAACGACAGCTTCGTCCTCGACATCGACCCGGACGCCTATGCGCACCCGCTGTCCATCGGCGACCCGATCGAGGGCACCGACGCGGTGCTGCTGATCGAGGGGGCCGGCGGCACCGAGGTGCTGGAAGGTCCCGGCACCGGGGAACTGCTCGTGCACACCCCCTTCCAGACCTGTGGATATCTCGAACAGGCCCGCAACGCCCAGGCTTTCATGCCGGATCCGCGCGGCGGCGGCGCCATGTTCTACCGCACCG
Organism: Streptomyces durocortorensis; assembly: GCF_016901035.1. Lineage (GTDB taxonomy): Bacteria > Actinomycetota > Actinomycetes > Streptomycetales > Streptomycetaceae > Streptomyces > Streptomyces durocortorensis. The sequence goes on along the minus strand of NZ_JAFEUF010000162.1, from coordinate 8,012 downwards.
GCGACCTCGTCCACCGCGACGCGGACGGCCGCCACTTCCTCCAGGGCCGCGCCGACTTCCAGGTCAAGGTGCGCGGCGTGCGCACCAACACCCTGGAGGTCGAGACCGTCCTCGGCGCCCACCCGGACGTCGTCGAGGCCGCCGTCGTCGCCCTGCCCTGCCCCGAGGCGGGCACCCGGCTGCACGCCGAAGTGGTGCGCCGGGACGGCACGTCCCTCAGCTCGCTGGGGCTGCGGGCGTACGCGGCGAAGCACCTGCCGCGCCACGCCGTGCCCAGCTCGGTGGGGCTCGCCGGCACTCCCCTGCCGAAGACCCCGACCGGCAAACCGGACCGTAAATCGATTCTGAGCACCCGACTGAACGGAGTCTCCTCATGAGCACCGCCTTCAACGACCCGATCCGCGCCTACATCGTCCGGGAGTTCCTGGCCGGCGAGGACGCCGAGGACCTGACCGACGACTTCGACCTGATCGAGAGCACCGTGGTGAACAGCCTCGGCCTCGTCCGCCTCATCTCCTGGATATCGGAGACGTACAGAATCCCCGTCGACGACATCCCGCTGGAACCCGCCGCCTACCGCACGCTCGCGGACATCCGCGACTTCGTCGGCAAGGCCGCTCCGGCCGCGCCGGCCACTGTCTGACGGCCCGCCACCGCAACGCGCATCTGCCCAGAACGCGTACCTGACCGGAACGCGTACCTGACCGGAACACAGCGATGACAGGAGTTCAGCCATGATCGTCCGTTCTCTGTCCGACGTCCCCGCGATCGAGTGGGGCAGTGGTACGAGTCACCGTCTGCTCACCGAGGCCGACGGCATGGGATTCACCGTCTGCGAGACGCTGGTCCGCCGCGGCACCTCCAGCGGGCTGCAGTACCTCGGCCACCTGGAGGCCTGCTACTGCATCGGCGGTTCGGGCGAGGTCGTCACCAAGGACGGCGCCCACCACAAGATCATGACCGGGACCATCTACGCCCTGGACCAGCACGACGCCCACCACCTGATCGCCTCCGACGACGAGGACCTCCTCCTCGTCTCGGTCTTCAGCCCGGCGCTGCGCGGCGACGAGAAGCACTCGCTCTCCGAGGACGGCTACTCCCGCTACTGATCCCGCCGGTCCGCAAGCCCGGGTGGGGGGGGGGGGGGGGGGCGCGGCGCGCGCCGGCCCCCCCCCCCCCCCCCCGCGACCCGGCCCCGGCCATCCGCACCGGCGGCGACCGCACCCGGCGCCCAGCGAAAGGCAAGGCAGAACACGCATGGCAGCAGAATCGGCAGCAGAACAGGCCACCGACACCTACGGCATCACCGCCCCGTACGGCGACGAGCTGAACGACGACGTCACCCGCTGGGACCGGGCGGCCGAGTTCCCGCACGAGAAGTGGAAGCCGCTCCAGCGGTCCGGGCTCTTCACCCTCCCCTTCGCCCCGGAGTACGGCGGCGCGGGCCGGACGCTCACCGAGACCATGGCCGCGCTGGAGGGCCTCGGCCACACCAGCCGGGACGCCGGGCTGAACTTCTCGGCGTCCACGCAGATCGTCAGCGTCGGCATCCCGCTCCAGGCGTTCGGCTCCGCCGAGCTGCGCGAGCGCTACCTGCCGCAGGTCACCTCCGGGCAGGCCATCACCGCGCACGCGATCACCGAGGCGAGCCACGGCTCGGACGTGATGAACATCCGGACCACGGCCGTCCGCGAGGGCGACGAGTACGTGATCAACGGCGGCAAGCTCTTCATCACCAACGCCCCGGTCGCCGACCTCTTCCTGCTCTACGTCCGCACCGGCAAGCCGGGCGCCTTCGGCCTCAGCACCTTCCTCGCGGAGCGCTCCACGCCGGGCCTGACGATCGGCGAGCCGCTGGAGACGATGGGGCTGCGCACCTCCCCGATCAGCGAGGTCACGCTCAAGGACGTCCGGCTGCCCGTCGGCAACCGGCTCGGCAGCGAGGGCGCCGGCTTCCTGATCATGGATTACGTGATGAAGCGGGAGGTCCTCTTCTCCTTCGCCGTCAACCTCGGCGAGATGACCCACCGCCTCAAGCGCGTCGTCGAACACGCCACCACCCGGCAGCAGTTCGGCAGCGCCATCGGCAAGAACCAGGCAGTCGCCCACAAGATCGCGGACATGCGGATCGCGGTGGAGACGGCTCGCAAGTGGCTGTACGACACCGGCCGCAAGGTCGAGCAGGGCAAGGACGCCTCGCTGGACGTGGCCGCCACCAAGATCCTGGTCAGCGAGGCCAACCAGCGCACCGCCCAGGACGCGATCCAGATCTTCGGCGCCCGCGGCTATCTGACCGACACGGGCATCGAGCGCGAGCTGCGCAACGCCGCGGCCGGCTCCATCTACTCCGGCACCAACGAGATCCAGCGCAACTGCATCGCCGCCCTGATGGGCCTGTGACGAGACGAGAGGCACCCGCATGACCGACACCGTTACCGAAACCGGCACTCTGACTCCGGACACCGACGTCCTGACCGAAATCGGCACCCTGACTCCGGACGCCGACGTCCTGACCGAAATCGGCACCCTGACTCCGGACGCCGAGGACATCGCCCGTCTCACGGCGGCCACCGACTTCCTCGACCACGAGCACGAGGCCGTCCGCGCCTTCGTCGACAAGGCCCTCGGCGGCATCGACCGCGACGCCGCCGACCCGGTCGACCTCGCCGTCGCCCTCTACTACGCGGTGCGCGACGGCATCCACTACGAGGTCTACGGCGCCGACCTGTCACCGCAGGGCCTGACGGCGTCCAGCATCATCACCGGCGGCAAGGGCTTCTGCCTGCACAAGTCCGTTCTCTACGCCGCCGCCTGCCGCGCGGTCGGCATCCCCGCCCGGCTCCACTACAGCGATGTGCGCAACCACCTCGCCTCCGACCGGCTGCGCTCGTACATCGGCGGCGACGTCTTCTTCCACGGCCTGGCCACCGTGTACCTCGACGGCCGCTGGGTGAAGGTCACCCCGGTCTTCGACAAGCTGCTGTGCCGGCTGTACGGGATGACCCCGCTGGAGTTCGACGGCCGCTCCGACAGCCTCTACCACCCCTTCGACGCGCAGGGCCGGCAGAGCATGGAGTTCCTCACCGACCACGGCGACTTCGACGACGTCCCGTACGCCTTCGTGATGGAGAACATGCGCCGCAAGCACCCGAAGTTCCTGGACGAGGACGGCACCGGCACCGTCGGCGGCGGCTCGCTCGCCGACGAGGCGAACTGAGACCCGGAGCCCCGGCCCCACCCCCGTACCCGAGCACGACAACACAGCAGAAAGCACGGCAGAAGAGGAGAGGCACCCCATGACGCAGTTCCAGGCCCGCGAGGACGGCTGGGCCGTGGCCGCCCGTGTCGGCGTCGTCGTTCCGCACGCGGACGTCGGGCCCGAGTCCGAGCTCCAGGCGATGGCGCCGCGCGATGTCTCCGTCCACGGCTCCCGCGTGCACTTCGGGGCGATGCGCCCCGGCGGGGAGATGGACCCGAAGATCCCGCACGACCCGGTGCGCGCCTTCATCGACCCGCCCTTCATCGACGACGCGGTCGAACTGCTCGCCGCCGCCCCGCTGGACTCCATCGCCCTGGGGTTCACCAGCTCCGCCTACGTCCTGGGGGCCGACGGCGAGCAGAAGCTCTTCGAGCGGCTCGCGGACCGGACCCGCGGCATCCCGCTCACCGGCACGACCCACGCGGCCGCGGCCGGCTTCCGCGCCCTCGGCGCGGAGCGGATCGCGCTCGTCAACCCGCCGTGGTTCGACGACGAACTCTCCGCGCTCGGCGCCTCGTACTTCGGTGAGCGCGGCTTCGACGTCGTCCACCACGGCCCCTGCGGCCTCCCCAGCAACCAGAAGCTGATCACGCCGGAGGCACTGGTGCAGTGGATCGAGTCCACCGTCGCCCCGCAGCGGCCGCAGGCGGTGCTGGTCGCCGGCAACGGCATCCGCGCCGTGGGCACCATCGCGGGCCTGGAGGAGCGCATCGGGTTTCCCGTGCTCACCGCGAACCAGGTCCTCTTCTGGCACGCGCTGCACCTCGCCGGCGGGACCGCGGCGGCGGCGCGGATCACCGAGTACGGGGCCCTGTTCGGCGTCCGTCCCGAGGACGCGGCCACGGCCGACGCCACGGCCGGCACACCGGTCCACGCACCGGCCGACGCCCCGGCGAGAGGCGCGGCCGTGGGGGCGGCGCGATGAGCCTGCTGCCCGCGTACGGCTACCAGGCCGCCGTGCAGGAGACCTGCGACACGCCGGAGTACCACATGCCGCTGGTGTGCTGGCACGACGACGGGACCGGGGTGCGCGGCCTGGTGCTGTTCCGCGGGACGCTGCGCCCGGCGGAGCAGGTGCCGGGGTTCCGGCGCTATCTCGCCTCCGAGGACCTGGAGCAGTACGCCATGACCGGCCCGTGGCCGCTGCTCGCAGCAACCGCCTGATCCGACCCGTGGCGGGGACCGGCCGGATTCCCGCCGCACCAGGAGCCGTATCGACATGACACCCGACCTCACATGGTCCGACGCGCCTCCGGGGGAGGTCCTCGATCCGGTCTCCATCTGGATCGTCCGGGCCCCGGCCGGACAGCGCCTGCCGCCCGACGGGACTCCGCCCGACTGGCTCGACGAGAACGAACGGCGCCGGCTGGCGTCGATTCCGCAGCCGGCCGGCCGGGAGACCTACGCGTTCGCCCACTGGGCGCTGCGCAGCGTTCTCGGCTCCTCGCTCGGCTGCTCCCCCGCCGGGGTCGGCTTTCTGCGGCAGCCGTGTCCCGGCTGCGGCGGGGCGCACGGCAGGCCGGCCATCCGTGACCCGGACCCGGCGGGCGAGGCGCCGGAGTTCTCGATGTCGCACAGCGGGGACCTCGTCGCCATCGCGGTCGCCGAGGCCACCATCGGCATCGACATCGAGTCCTGGCCGACCCCGGAATCCGTCGCCGGGTACCTGCCGTTCCTGCACCCGAGGGAGCAGCAGTGGCTGGGCGGCCGCCCGGACGACGAGCTGGTCCGGGACTTCGCCCGCCTGTGGACCCGCAAGGAGGCCATGGCCAAGGCGACCGGGCAGGGCATGGCCGCCGTCATGAACCGGCTCGATCTCACCGGTCAGCCACTGGGCTGGCGGGTGCGGCAGCTGCTCGCACCGCCCGGGTACGAGGCGAGCTTCGCGGTCCCGGCCTCGGTGCATGTGGAGGTCACCGTGTACGAGGACCTCCCGCAGCCGATGCCGGAGCCGGAGCCGGTACGGGCCTGACCCGGTGCCGGTCCGGCCCGAGGCCAGGCCCGACCCGGTGCCGGCCCGGCGGCGGGCGGCCCGTACACCCCCGAGGTGTACGGGCCGCCCGCCGTTCCGCGTGGTCCCGTCGCCCGTGGTGCCGTGCCCTAGACGACGGTCACCTCGGCGCTGAAGACCTGGACGCCGTGCTGCTCGACCCGGACCGGAACGCGGCGCCGGCCCGTGCTGCCGGGGACCGGCGTGCCGGCCACGACGACGGCGGGGGCGTCGAGTTCGACGTACCGGGCGAAGTCCGTCGTCATCCCGACGACGGCCGTGGAGGCGTCACCGACGGCGTGCGCCGCCTGCCGGGCCGCTTCGAGCAGGAACATGCCGGGCACATGGTCGACGGCGTGGTCGAAGAGGACCGGGTGCGTGGGGTCCACCCGCAGCATCCACCGGTCGGACCGCCCGCCCGGGGCCGGCGAGAGCACCACATCGTCCGCGGAGTCCCGGCCCACCCGGTGCGGCTCCACCGGCGGGCCCGCCGGGAGGCAGTTCGCCAGGGCCGCGTCGAGGTCCGCGTAACTCCCGCGCAGCCGCCGGTAGACGGCCGCGGGCTGGTTGTTGAAGCGGGTGTGCGCGGTGCCCATCAGCCGCTTCCCCAGGTGGACGTCGATGTCCATCGTCATACCGGCGAACCTGCTGCCGCGCCGGACCACGTCCGAGCAGGTGACCACGAGGCGCACCTCGTCCTCGCCGGTGGTCACCAGCGCCGCCAGCGGCTCGACCGCGAAGCTGAACCGCTCCCACGCCTGCTTGTACTCCCGCGGGACATCGTGCACGGCGTGGGACAGCAGCGGCACCGCCTGGCGCACGCTCTCGGCGAGCAGCAGCGGGTCGTACGCGCCCTGCGACGGCCGGTAGAAGTCGTGCCCCTTCGGCCATCTCGCCGTGATCACGTATCTTCCCGGGTCCTGATCGTCCCGCTCACCCTGGTCGTCCCGCTCGGCCCACGTTCTGAGCAGCACTTCCTCCCCCCGAAGCTTGTGCACCTGCCACTGGTGCACCTGCGACTGCTGGACCGGCTTCACATCACGGCTCAGTACAGATACAGACAACTTGGCCCCCCAAGATCGGTAGTTTTCGCGGACGACTACGGAGGGATGTGTGCGCATCACTCCTCGTCCCCGCTCCAAAAATAATGTTCCTTTTGTTTTCTCAAGTCAAGAGTCGATGATCACTGAAACAATTCCGGGGGCGATTGGGGTCGATGTCCAACTCAACTCCCGCATAACGGACTTGCCGTGACCGCTGTTCACCCGGTTAACATAAGGAGCATTCTTTTTGGGAAGGTGAGAGTCATGGCGCAACCGAAACAGGAGCGGGCGGAACAGACCCGTCGCGCACTGCTGCACGCGGCCGCAGAGGTCTTCGACGAGTTCGGCTACGCGGGGGCCAGCATCACGCGCATCCTCAAGCGTGCCGGGGTGACGGCAGGCGCTCTCTACTTCCACTTCGGGTCCAAGGAGGACCTGGCCAAGGCGGTGATGAACAGCCAGCCGGAGACGCTCGTCCCGCTGCTCGCGGCCGGCGGCCTCCAGCGGCTCATCGACCTCACCCTCGTGTGGTCGTGGCAGCTCCAGCGCGACCCGCTGCTGCGGGCCGGCGTACGGCTGACGAACGAGCAGGCCTCCATCGACGGCTCCCTCAACGCCGACCCGTACGAGAACTTCCGCGGGATCATGGTCGGCTGCCTGCACGAGGCGCTGGAGGCCGGGGAGTTGCAGCCCGGCGTCGACCCGTCCGTGGTCGCGGAGTTCGTGGTGGCCGCCTGTACCGGAATGCAGATGTACTCCAACGTCGTCAGCGGCCGCCGCGACCTCCCCGAGCGCACCCAGCAGATGTGGAACCTGATCCTGCCCGGCATCGCGGTCCCGTCCGTGATCACCCGCGCCGAGACGGCCCCCGCCCGCGGCGCCGCACTGATGCCCTGACCCGCTCCGCCCGTCGACCCGCTCCCGCCGTCGACCGGCTCCGCCCGTTGACCTGCTCCGCCCGTTTCGACGAACCCTACGGAGAAGCATGCTCACCCTGCGCCTGGCCGCTCTGAACATCGACGGTGTCCTGCTCAACGACACGTTCAGCCCGGTGATCCATCACTTCATCGTCAGCAGAGGCGGTACGTACTCCGCCGCGCTGGAGAGATCGATCTTCTCCCAGCCGCAGCACATAGCCGGCCGGTTGCTCTCGGCCGCCGTCGGCGGCCGCATGACCGGCGAGGAAGCGCTCGCCGCCTACTTCGAGGACCGCGCCGACTTCCTCGACCGCCACCCGGTCACGGTCACGCCCGGCACGCACGAGCTGCTCCTGCGGCTGCGGGGCGCGGGCCTGCGCACGGTCTGCTACGGCGGTCTCGGCAAGGACCACTTCGACCGCCATCTGGGCCGGTACGCCGAGCTGTTCGACGGCCCCGGCTACGTCTGCACCAACGACGTGCGGCCCGGCCTCAAGGAGATCACCGAGGACGTGTTCGGGCTCCGCCCCGAGCAGGCCCTCTTCGTCGACGACGTGGCCCGGGTCGCCGACGCGGCCCGTGAGCTGGGCACCGCCTTCGTCGGCCGCCCCTCCACCTTCGTCCACAGCCATCAGCGCGCCCTGATGCGGGAGTCGGGCGTCCAGCACCTGATCAGCGGTCTCGACGAGCTCGACGACGCCCTGGTGCACCGGATCGACCACGAACTCGGCGCGGGCGATCTCCGTCGGATTGGCCAGGCGCTGCTGGATCGCCTTGCCGCCGAAGCCGGCGCGTACGGCGGG
>NZ_JAFEUF010000161.1:5404-17053 GCF_016901035.1 Streptomyces durocortorensis | reverse complement strand
GGCGGCGGAGTACCCCGACGCAGCCCACCCCATCCACCAGGCCGTCCTGGCCCATCGCCAGTGGTTCCTGGAGACCGACCCCACGTTGCAGGCCCGCGTCGGCGACCAGCTCCACGCTGTCGGGGTCGGGCGGCGGCAGCAGGGTGGCGGAGCCGTCGGTGACGGGGACGACGCCGAGCTCCAGCAGTTCGGCCATGGCGGCGCTGCCCGCGAGGTCACGGACCTGGAGTTGGTAGCGGGCGGTGGTGCGGTAGGCGCCGCCGGCGTCGTCTCCGGTGCGCTGGAGGAAGCCGGAGTCGGTGAGGAAGGCGACGGCCTTGCCAATGATGCCGGTGGTGGATCCGGCGAGCCGGCGGGCGTCCTTGGTGGCGCCGGTGGCGCTGCGGCGGGCGTAGATCCGCCAGCCGGCTTCGAGTCCGGGGGCGTCGCTGGCCGGGTCGGTGTTGTCGCCCTGCTCCTCGGCGCGCTCCTCCAGCCGCCGGCAGGCCTGGCGTACGAAGGCGTCGACGCCGTTGACCGTGATGCGGCCGATGTACGCGTCGTCGGCGAGGTCCTCGGGGCGGGGGAAGGCGAGGGCGGCGACGGCGAGCTGGGCGAGGTGCAGCAGGAAGCGGTCGGCGGAGTCGGAGGAGGCGCGGCGGGCGTAGTCGCCCATGCGGACGGCGAAGACGGAGTCCTCGCCGGCGGTCACGGCCATCCCGGCGCGCGGGGAGACCTCCAGGACGATGAGGCCGAGGCCGGTGGCGACGGCGTCGGCGAGCCGGGCGAAGGCGCTCTCCTCCCGGTAGCGCCGCAGGAGGTCGGCGTATTCGGCGTCGCGGGCGGGCAGCAGCTTGGGCTGGAGCCCGAAGGAGACCTGGCGGGCGGCGTCGGCGACGTCGGCCGGGGTGAGGGGTGTCTGTCCGGCGGGCTCGGCGGGGTGCGGAGAGCCGGTGTGCGGAGAGCTGTGCGGGGAGTCGGCCGCGTACGTCGTGGAGGGAGCCCCGTACGTCGTGGAGAGGCCGGTGTGCGCGGAGGGCTCGGTCCACGCGTCGGGGTGCTCGGCGTCGTGGTCGCTCACGGCTGGGACTCCTCGGTACGGAAGTGGCGCGGGTGCGCGGGGCGGGCGGGGCCGACCGCGGCGGGAGAGGCGGCGGAGGGCACGGGGCCGGTCATGGTGGAGGGCGTGGGGCCGGTCATGACGCCTCCTTGCGGTCGGCGGCCATGCCGACCGCGTCCAGCAACGCGGTGCCCACGATGAGGTCGGCGCCGCCGAACTCCGGGTCGTCCAGCTCCGCACCGTCGTCCACGGCGAACAGCAGGCGCCGCTCACCCTGGCGGTAGGCGGTGCCGACCGGCGGGCTGGCGGCGTGGACGGCGAGCAGCGCGACCAGGTACGGCAGGTCGGTGTCGCCGGTGCGGCGGGCCTCGGTGAGCAGTCCGGAGAGACGGCGCGGGGCGTCGTGCTCCAGGTCGAGCAGGGTCATGGCGCGGGCGAGCTGCTCCTCGCTGAACCGGCTGTCGTCCGGGGTGGCGATCAGGTCGGGCTCGGGCATCTCCGCACCGAGGTGCTCACGCTCCAGCGGCGGGGTGAGCAGCAGGTCGACCAGGTCCCCGACCCGTACGGCGGTGGGGGTGCGCAGTCCGGTGCCGTGGGCGAAGAACGCGTCGGTGGCCCGGGTGGACTGCTCGACGGGGAGCGGGAGGAGCGGCGCGAGGAGCTGCCCGTACAGATCGAGGCCCGCGTGGGGGGCGGGCGGTGCGAAGGCCTGGCGGTCCTGTTCGGCGCGGAAGAGCGGGCCCGCTTCCAGCAGCCGGGACTGGAGCTGGGTGTGGCGGCGGATGCAGTCCTTCACGATGTCGACGAGCTCGGCGGCCCGGCGCTTGTGCTCGGGGTCCTCGGCCTCGTCGCGGGCCTTGCGGATGTTGGTGAGGATCGCGTTCTCGTGGCGGTAGCGGTCGGCCACGTGGTCGAGGGCCTCGGCGATCATGTCCGGGACGGTGTGGAGCCAGTCGACGGCGCGGACGTTGCGCCGGGTGGCCTCCAGGGTCCGGCGCAGGGTCTCGGCGTACTGCACGGTGCGGTAGCGGGCCTGTTCGGCGGCGAGCTGGGCATCAGCGAGGCGGCCCCGGCTGATCAGGACCTCAAGCTTCACCTCGGCTGCGATCTGGGCGCTGGTGACATCGGTGTCCAGCGCGCCGACGAGGACGTTGACCGCTTCGTCGGTGGCGCGGAGGTAGACCGTGCCGCCGTAGCCGGGGACCTCCTCGATGAGCTTGAAGTCGTAGTCGCGGCGGACGTAGACCCCGTCGGGATTGAAGGTGCCGTAGACCGCGCGGAAGCCCCGGTCGACGCTGCCGACGTTGATCAGGTTCTCCAGGACCCAGCGGGCGACCCGTTCGTGCTCGGCGACGGGGCGGTCGGGGGCCTGGGCGCCGACGCGGGGCAGCAACCTGGCCACTATCTGGTCGTGGTCGGCCCCGGTGTCGAAGTCCATGTTGAGCGTGACGTGGTCGATCGCGGCGAGGGCGACCTCCGCCATGGCGTACACCGTGTACTCGCCGGCCAGATTCGCCTTGCGGACGTCCAGGTCGTGCAGCGGCGCGGTGCACGCGAGCGCGCGCAGCCGCCGCGAGAGCCCCTCGTCGGCGGCGGGGCCCGGGGCAGGCCGCGGCCCCGCGCTGAGCTGCGGCGAGGCGGTGGCCGGGTAGGCAGGCGAAGTCACGTGGGACAGATTAGGTCCTCGCACTGACAACGGTCGAAACGGCGTTTATGCGACCGGTCCCGGCGGCGTGCACGCGACCGGTGCGGTCGGCGCTCAGGCGGCCGGTGTAAGGCGTGGGGACAACCGGTTCCGTACGAGGGCTACGACCGCGCCGGGCCGTATCCCCCTCCGCCCGGTGTGCGCACCACGAGCACGTCCCCGGCCTCCAGTTCGGCGGTGTCGCAGCCCTTCAGCGGGACCGTTTCGCCGCCCGCCCGCTCGATGTGCTGCTCCCCGAGCGCGCCCGGCTCCCCGCCGCCCGCTCCGTACGGCGGGACGCGGCGGTGGCCGGAGAGCAGGGCGACGGTGACGGGTTCCAGGAAGCGGATGCGGCGCTCGACGCCGTCGCCGCCGTGCCATCGCCCGGCTCCCCCGCTGTCCTCCCGCACGGCGAAGGACTCCAGGCGGACCGGCAGCCGCCACTCCAGGATCTCGGGGTCGGTGAGCCGGGAGTTGGTCATATGGGTCTGTACGGCGTCGGCGCCGGCGAAGCCGTCCCCCGCGCCGGAGCCGCTGGCGATCGTCTCGTAGTACTGGACGTGGTCGTTGCCGAAAGTGAGGTTGTTCATGGTCCCCGAGCCCTCGGCCTGGCCGCCGATCGCCCCGTACAGCGCTCCGGTGACCGCCTGGGACGTCTCCACGTTGCCCGCGACGGTCGCGGCCGGGTAGGCGGGGTCGAGCATGCAGCCGGGCGGAATGGTCACGTCCAAGGGTTTGAGGCAGCCGCTGTTGAGCGGGATGTCCTCCCCGACCAGGGTACGGAAGACGTAGAGGACGGCGGCCATGACGACGGAGCGGGGCGCGTTGGCGTTGCCGGGCTGCTGGGGGGAGGTTCCGGTGAAGTCGAGGTGGGCGCTGCGGGCGTCCCGGTCCACGGTGAGGCGGACCTGGATCACGGCTCCGCCGTCGGTCTCGTAGCGGCAGTGGCCGTCGTGCAGTCCGGCGACGATACGGCGTACGGACTCCTCGGCGTTGTCCTGGACGTGCCCCATGTAGGCGTCCACGACGTCGGCGCCGAACTGGTCGGTCATGCGCAGCAGTTCGGCGATGCCCTTCTCGTTGGCGGCGATCTGGGCGCGCAGGTCGGCAAGGTTGGTGTCCGGGGAGCGGGAGGGGTACGGGGCCGAGGCGAGCAGGTCGCGGGTCTCCTCCTCGCGCAGCCGGCCGTCCCGGACGAGCAGCCAGTTGTCGAAGAGCACGCCCTCTTCATGGATCGTCCGGCTGAAGGCGGGCATGGAGCCGGGGGTGATGCCGCCGATCTCGGCGTGGTGACCGCGCGAGGCGACCAGGAACCGGAGCTTCCCCTCGTCGAACACCGGGGTCACCACGGTGACGTCGGGCAGGTGGGTGCCGCCGTGGTACGGGTCGTTGACCGCGTACACGTCGCCGGGCCGCAGGTCCCCCTCGTTGCGCCGCAGGACCTCCTTGATCGACTCCCCCATGGAGCCGAGGTGCACCGGGATGTGCGGGGCGTTGGCGATCAGGTTGCCCTCGGCGTCGAACAGGGCGCAGGAGAAGTCGAGGCGTTCCTTGATGTTGACCGAGTGGGCGGTGTTCTCCAGGCGGACGCCCATCTGCTCGGCGATGGACATGAAGAGGTTGTTGAAGACCTCCAGCATCACCGGGTCCACCCGGGTGCCGACGGCGGTGCGTTCGGGGCGGGGAGTGCTGCAGGTGAGGACGAGATGTCCGGTGGGTGCCGCTTCGGCCTGCCAGCCGGGGTCGACGACGGTGGTGGCGTCGTCCTCGGCGACGATCGCGGGGCCGGTGACGGTGTCGGCGGGGCGCAGGTCCGCCCTGCGGTACAGCGGGGCGTGCTGCCACCGCCCCTCGGCGTACAGGTCCACGGTGTCGGCCGGGGCCGGTGGGGCGGCGTGGAGGTCGGGGCCGGAGCCGGTGACGGGCGCGCTGCCGTCGGTCGCGTCGGCGGCCCCCGTGGCGTCCGTGGCCCCGATGGCTTCCACCGAGACCGTCTCGACGACAACCGGCTTGTCCATGGTGAAGCCGAACCGGGCCCGGTGGGCGGCCGCGAACGCCTCGGCCATGGCTCCTTCCGTGTCCAGGTCCACCGGCAGCGCCGCGTCCGTCCCGGCGTACCGCAGCAGGACGCGGGCCCGGGTGGTGATCGCGGAGTCGGGCACTCCGTCGGCGCGCAGGGCTGCGCGGGTACGGTCGCCCAGTTCCGCGCAGAGCCCCGCCACCCGCTCCCGGGCGGCCGCGTCGAGCTCCTCCTCCACCGACTGCTCGCGCATCGCGGTCGCGTCGGCCAGACCGATCCCGTACGCGGAGAGCACCCCGGCGAGCGGGGGTACGAGGACAGTGTCGATGCCCAGGGCGTCGGCGACCGCGCAGACGTGCTGGCCGCCCGCGCCGCCGAAGCCGGTGAGGGCGTAGCGGGTGACGTCGTGGCCGCGCTGCACGGAGATCTTCTTGACGGCGTTGGCCATGTTGAGCACGGCGATCTCCAGGAACCCCGCCGCCACCTCGGCCTCGTCCGGCCGCCGTCCGGTGGCGTCCCCCACCTCGTCGGCGAGTTCCGTGAACCGCTCGCGTACGTGACCGGCGTCGAGCGGGAGGTCGCCGTCCGCGCCGAAGACGGCCGGGAAGTGGGCGGGCTGGACGCGGCCGAGCATCACGTTGGCGTCGGTGACGGTGAGGGGGCCGCCCCGGCGGTAGCAGGCGGGGCCGGGGTCGGCGCCGGCCGAGTCGGGGCCGACGCGGTAGCGGCTGCCGTCGAAGTGCAGGGCGGAGCCGCCGCCGGCCGCGACGGTGTGGATGCTCATCATCGGGGCCCGCATCCGGACCCCGGCGACCTGGGTTCCCAGCTCGCGTTCGAACTCCCCGGCGTAGTGCGACACATCGGTGGAGGTGCCGCCCATGTCGAAGCCGATGACCCGGTCGTGGCCGGCCTGCTGCGAGGTGCGGACCATGCCGACGACGCCTCCGGCCGGTCCGGAGAGCACGGCGTCCTTGCCGCGGAAGCGGGCGGCTTCGCGCAGGCCGCCGTTGGACTGGAGGAACATCAGCCGGATCCCGTCGAGGCGGGCGGCGACCTCGTCGACGTACCGGCCGAGGACGGGTGAGAGGTAGGCGTCGACGACCGTGGTGTCGCCCCGGGGGACGAGCCTGATCAGCGGGGAGACCTCGTGGGAGCTGCTGACCTGAGTGAAGCCCGCCTGCCGGGCCGCCTCGGCGACGGCCCGTTCATGGGCGGGGTGGCGGTAGCCGTGCATCAGGACGACGGCGGCGCTGCGCAGGCCCTCGGCGTGGGCGGCACGCAACTGTTCGCGTACGAGGTCGAGTTCGAGAGGCCGTACGGTGCGGCCTTCGGCGTCGATGCGTTCGGGGACCTCGATCACGCGCTCGTGGACGGTCTCGGGCAGGACGATGTGCCGGTCGAAGAGGCGGGGCCGGTTCTGGTACGCGATCCGCAGCGCGTCCCGGAAGCCCTCGGTGATCAGCAGGACGGTCGGCTCGCCGCGCCGCTCCAGCAGGGCGTTGGTGGCGACGGTGGTGCCCATGCGGACGGCGGCGACCCGGTCGGCGGGCACCGGTTCGTCCGCCCCCAGGCCGAGGAGCAGGCGGATTCCGGCGACGGCCGCGTCGTCGTAGCGGCCGGGGGCGTGGGAGAGGAGCTTGCGGGTGGTCAGCCGGCCGTCGGGGCGGCGGCCGACGATGTCGGTGAAGGTGCCGCCGCGGTCGATCCAGAACTCCCAGCGTCCGGTCATGGCGCCATTCTGTGCCCGCGGCCACGAGCTCGCAGGGGCGAAGGTCCCGGCGGGGCACTCAGCCCGCGAAGAGCGCGGCCAGCCGGGGCAGCCGCCTGCGGTTCGCCTCGTCGTCCTCGGCGTCCCAGCTCTCGCCCGCCGGTTCGGCCGGGCGTATCCGCTCGCGCAGGGCGGCCTCCACCGCAACGTGGAGCGAGTCGGTCTCACCGCGGACGCGCCGGTAGGCCTCGTCCACCGGCGCGCTCAGCGACTCGTATCCGATCCAGCCGCGCTCGCCTCGGCTCATCCGGACCACCACCGGCACGTCGGCCAGGGAGTCGGGGTCGGCCACCGCCCGGCTGAAGGCCTCCCGCCCGAGCAGGGCCAGCCCGTCGCGGAAGTCCATGAAGCCGTCGTCCCCGCAGCCGCCCTCGATGAGGTAGGCGGCGTTCCACAGGGGCCACCGATAGGCGGAATCGGCCACCGTGACCGCCGTGACGGCGAACGCCGCTATCCGGTCCGGCTCCAGGGTGGCGAGCACGTCCGCCAACGCCGCCGGCAGCGGATCGTCGGGCGCGTCCCGGTCGTCCGCCCGGTCGCCGACGACGTCACGAGCCCGTTCGACGAGCCCCCACCACTCGTTGCTGTCCATGGTGAAAAGCCTAGGAGGAGGGTCTGACAACGACCCTCCTCCGGCATCCTTGAGCTCTGGCCTCAGACAGCCGACGCGTCCGGCCCGATCCGGCTGCGTACCGCCGTCTGGACCTCGGCCTCCTCGGCCGGGTCCGCGGCGAGGCGGCGCAGGCGTTCGGCGACGCGGATGTCGCCGGTCTCGGCGTGCAGGGCGGCCACCTCGCGG
Organism: Streptomyces durocortorensis; assembly: GCF_016901035.1. Classification (GTDB taxonomy): domain Bacteria; phylum Actinomycetota; class Actinomycetes; order Streptomycetales; family Streptomycetaceae; genus Streptomyces; species Streptomyces durocortorensis. The sequence goes on along the minus strand of NZ_JAFEUF010000161.1, from coordinate 9,743 downwards.
GTGGTCTCCTCACAGTCCCAGAGGCACTCCACCGCGAACCCGGTCGCGAAGGACGGGTCGGTGGCGGCCAGGGCGCGGGCGGCCCTGCCCCGCAGGTGCGAGGAGGACGTCTCGCGGTAGACGTGGCGCAGGACGGGGGCGGCGCAGGCGATGCCGAGGCGGCCGGCTCCGTCGACGAGGGTCCACAGCCGGGGGGCGTCGGGGCCGTCGCCGCGTACGGCCTCCCGGAGCGCGCCGAGGACTTGGGGAGCGTCCTGGGCGGCGCCTCGGCAGGCGAGCACTCCGGCGGCGGAGGCTCCGAGGGCGTCGGGGCGGTGGGCCCAGCGCCTGGCCCGCTCGACGGCGGCGGCGCCGGTCATCCGCTCGAAGGCGGCGATGGCCGTGTCGGCGACGGCACGGGAGGGGCTGACGGCGGCGGCCTCGATGAGGTCGAGGACGACGGGTTCGCCCGCCTCCGCGAGGTAGTGCAGGGCGGCGCAGCGGGCGCCTTCGGGGCCGCTGCGGGCGGCCTCGACGATCTGGGGGAGGTCGTCGGGTCCGGCGACGGCGGTGAGGCAGCGGGCCGCGGGGACGTGCAGTTCGCTGCCGCGTTCCAGGGCCTGCTGGGCCCAGTCGAAGACGGCCTGGACGCTCCAGCCGGGGCGGGGGCCCCCGGGGCGCATCTGGCGCTGCCATCGGTCGAACGACCCCTGTTCACCGGCGGCCCGGACGCGGGCGCCGACCGCTTCGCGCGGGTCGTCGGCCCACAGGCGCCAGGGGCGCGGCTCGAAGGAGTCGCGTACGGCGGCGGCGAGGTCGGCCGCGCCCTGGTCGGTGGCCGGGAAGCGGGCGAGGACGGGGAGCGCGAGGGAGTGCAGGCCGGCGTCGTCTTCGCGCAGGGCCAGCTCGTCCAGGGCCCAGGTCCAGTTGGCGCCGGTCGTCGCGTAGCGGCGGAGCAGGGCCAGGGCGTCGTCGCGTCCGTAGGAGGCGAGGTGGCCGAGGACGGAGAGCGCCAGACCGGTGCGGGAGTCGTCGGTGTCGACGTGGTCGTCGGGATCGGCGAGGTGCCGCTCGATCTCCTCGATACCGCCGTCGAGGTCGAGGTAGAGGCGCGCGTAGTAGAGGGAGCGGTTCTCCACCTGCCAGTCGTGGCGGGGGTCGCTCACGACGCAGTGGTTGAGGGCCGCGAGGGCCTCGGGGCGCGGTGCGGCGAGCGCGTGGAGCGTGCCGTCGCCGCGGCCCCTCTGCAGCAGACCGAGCAGGGTGCCGCTCGGCGCTATGAACGGATCGAACATGGGAGAAAGCCTCACATCAAGCTGTCGACGCAACCGGGACTGTGCAGTGCCCCGTGCCTCTCGGCACGTGGGGGTGTCCGGGGGACACCGCTACGCCGCGCAGTGACATGATCGGCCGACCGCCGTCTTTCGCCTGGTGTAGAGCATCTTCCTGCCTCTCGTCGGTGGCCCTGAGCGGGCCCGCGACGTCATGATGACCCAGCCATTTCGCCACCGCGACCACATTTACGACGGACCGGTCAGCGGAGCCCACGGCGGACGCGCTCAGGGGAGCGTCCGCCGGCGCCTCACCGCGCACCGAAGCGTTCCAGCAGGTCGGACTTGCCGAACATCCGGGCCGTGTCCAGCGCGGACGGTGTTCCGGCGGCCGGGTCGGCGCCGGCGGCGAGCAGCGCGTCGATGACGGCGTCCTCGCCCTTGAAGACGGCTCCGGCCAGCGGGGTCTGGCCGCGGTCGTTGACCCGGTCCGGGTCGGCCTCGCGGGCGACGAGGGCGGCGACCGTGACGGCGTGCCCGTGGTAGGCGGCGAGCATGAGCAGCGTGTCGCCCCGGTCGTTGGTGAGGTTGGCGGGGACTCCGGCCTCGACGTACGCGGTGAGGGCCTCGGTGTCGCCGGAGCGGGCCAGGTCGAAGACCTTGGTCGCCAGCTCGACCACCTCGGGATCGGGGGTTTCGCTCATCGGGACGGACCGCCTTCCTTGACTGCTGCCGCGGCTGCTCACCGCCGCGGTTGACCTCGTGGGGAGTACGACACGGGGCCGTACGAGTGAATCGACAGGGTACTGCTCCCGGGCCGACATGACCCGGTCCGGATACGGCAAGGGATCACCGCGGCTGATCCCTGCCCGGCACGGACCGGGTGATGCCGCTTCCCGGGAGCCGACTTCTGTGGGCCGGTCAAGTGAAAGCGCGGGATATTCACTCGATTGCACCTTTTGTCGTATAGATACTTCCCGTGATCCTGGAAGGACTCATGGTGACTGTCCCCTTCAACCAGGAGAGAACCGCTCATGATCCTTTCCATCTCGGGCGTGGTACTGCTCGCCATCATCGTCTTCCTGTTCTTCAAGAAGGACGGGCTCAAGGCCTCCCACGCCATCGTCTGCGCCCTGTTCGGCTTCTACCTGGCCGGCACCGCCATCGCACCGAGCATCACGGCGGGCGGGGCGAGCCTCGCCGGCCTGCTGGGCGGGATCAAGTTCTGACGCTCCGCAACCGCTCCCACCCCTTCAGGAGACCGACGTGGCCCGGCGACCACTCCCCCGCATTCTGAGTAGCGGCAGCGCTTCGATCACTCGCAGCAGAGAGATCGCGCGCACGGCCGCCGACAGTGCCACCGATGTCCTCCATCCGCTGATCACGGTGGTCCGCGGGCTGCGGCTGCTGGCCGTCTCCGGCCGGCAGAAGTGGGTCGCGACGCCCAAGGAACGGCGTGGTCCCAAGCTGTTCCTCGCCGCGGCCTGCGTGCTGGTGGTGGCGCTCGTCCCCTACGGGCCGATCCTGGCCCTGATCACGGTGATGGGCGCTGCCGCCTGGAAGGGGCGGGAGCGGACCCCCGTACGGACCGGGCCCGACGAGTCGGAGACCGCACGCCTGCGGTCGCTGTACGAGGCGCTCGTGCCGTACTTCTCCACGGCCGACGACCCCGATCCGCTGTTCGCCCACGGCGGCGACTGGGCGAAGGCCTTCGAGGGTTACGCCTTCGACCAGGACGGGCGGCTCACCCGCCTGCACATCTCCTATCCGGCGTACTTCACGGACGGCGAGGCCGCCGCCCGCTCCCGGATCGAGCAGCTGCTCCACACCAAGTCCGGCCGGGGCCGCGAGTACCACTTCGGCTGGGACGAGGAGGCCAACCGCCTCGTCATGACCGTGCTGGACGCGCTCCCCACGACGATCGCCGCCCAGCGCTTCGTCACCGCCCCCGGCGAGACGGTCCTCGGCTTCACCGACCCGGACGCCGTCTCGCGCACCGTCCCCGTGCGCGACGGCGACGACACGGTGGACGCCTCGCCCGTCGTCTGGCGGACCGGCGGCCGCTCCACCGAACCGCACCTGCTGGCCGTCGGACAGCCCGGCGGCGGCACCACGACCCTGATCCGCTCGATCGCCCTCCAGGCCCTCCAGCACGGCGACGTGATCATCGTCGACGGCGGCGGAGCCGGTGAGTACGGCGCTCTCACCGGGCGTCCCGGCGTCCTCGCGGTGGAGTCCGGTCTCGGCGGGGCGCTGGCCACGCTGGAGTGGGCGGCGCACGAGACGGAGCGCCGGCTGATCACCGCCAACCTGGCCCGCCAGACCGGCCGCCCGGCGCCGGACGACATCCGCCGCCCGCTGTGGATCCTGCTGGACCGCCCGGGCGTGCTGGGCCATCTCGCGGCGGCCGACGGCGGGCCCGACCCGCAGGAGCTGCTCCGGATCCCCCTGCGGCACGGCCGGGCGGCCCAGGTCACCGTCGTGCTGGCCGAGCAGTTCGACGCGCTGGACACCCTCACGGAGGCCGTGCTGACCCACACCCGCGCCCGGGCTGTCCTCGGGCCGGCCTCCGGCGAGCAGATCGAGGCCCTCCTCGGCGCCGCCCCGCACACCACTCCGCCGCCCGAGGTCCCCCCGGGCCGCGGCTACGTCCGCCTGGGCACGGGTCCGGTCCTGCGGCTCCAGGTGCCCGCCACCCCGGATCCGTACGACGACGCCACGAGCGACGCGCACCGGCAGGCGGTGCTCGACCTGCTGCCCGGCCGGGGCGAGCCGATGGAGGCCGCCCCCGCGCGGGAGCCCGCCGGAGAGGGCCCGGCGACGGAACAGGTCCCCGTGGCCGTGGAAACGTCGGCCGGTCCGGCCGAGGCTGTTCCGGTGGAGGCGATGGTCGCCGAGGCCCGGCCGTCCGAGCCGCTGGCGAAGGCGCAGCCGGCGGGCGCCGAGAGCTGAGCGGGCGCACGCGAACAGCACGGCGGGGGGGGGGGGGGGGGGGGGGGGGGGGGGGGGGGGGGGGGGCGCCGGCGCGCCGGCCGGGCCCCGCCGGGGCGGGGCGCGCGGCCCCGGCGCGGGGCGGCGCCCCGCCGCCC